>JAAZAP010000089.1 GCA_012514255.1 Bacteroidales bacterium
AATACCGTCGGCATGACGGGGCGAAGCCACGAATTCTATCCCGTACCTGCCCATATCAAAGTTCACGTTCCCCGTAGCCCCGAGTTCCATCTCGCATGAGTTATCACCTCCTGCCGACACCTGACGGAGCTTCAGAGACCGCCTGAACAACCTGCGGATCTCCTTCCTGACAGCAGTCTCATCTATCCTGAGCGAATCAGCCTGGCCCGGCTTAATGACCAGGTCTTCCCTCCTGGTGGCTGCAATACGGTAGTCATTTGTAAACCTGTAGGCTTCAGACACTGCCAGGGCACACTCATTGCAGAAGGTGCACCTGCCCAGGTCAATGGAACCGGAGTGACTATCTATGGCAGCCGTGGGGCACATAGCTGCAGCAGCCTCTATCTCCTCCGGTCTTATCCCTGCTGAAATGACCGGTCTGCCCCTGAACCGTTCAGAAACAGGCTGGTTCCTCAGGTCGGTTATAAACTGTTTGCCATGATCGGTAAGTATCTGCAGTTCCTTTCTCATGATTCAGTTTTGTTTTTGATCACAGGTCATGGCCGCAATAAGAGAGATTGAAGCTCTTGTTACATACCGGGAAGTCAGATATCTCCTGACTTCTCACTGCCAGTGCCAACGCCATCCAGTTATGGATTGAAGGATCCTTTATCCTGTAGTGATCAATCCTGCCTCTACTGTCAGTCAACACCACATGGCAAATCTCACCTCGCCAGCCTTCTGTTACCGAAATGGCCAGACTGCCCGGTTTGAAGCTGAAATCATACAACGGCTTCCCCGTTTCCTTCACACTTTTTTCCCATTCATCAATGAGCCTGTGTATGATCTTTACCGACTCTTTTACCTCCAGGGCTCGCAGCATACCGCGTGCCAGGACATCTCCGCCCTCAAGGATAACGGGAGTAACCATAATGTACCTGTAATACTGGAATGGATGAGTGACACGCGTATCACGGGGAATCCCACAGGCACGGGCTGCCATGCCTACAGTTCCGATGGCGGATGCCTGCCGGCGGGTTACGGTACCTATATCTTCAAAGCGTCCCAGTACGCTTGGCAGGGTATAGACACAATCTGTTACATTGCTGTATCTCCTTTCAACCTCATCAATTACCTTCAGAATCTCTAGGGTGACATCATCATTAAGGGGGTAGTTTGACCCTCCGGGGCGAATAAGACCTTTCCCGAAGCGGTTGCCGCACCAGAGCTGTGTTGTATTGATCACCATTGTCCTCAGCGCCTCACAGGCTACCTGGCCGAGCTGGTAAGCCACATCGCCGCAGAGGGCCGCGGTATCTCCTATATGCACCGCTATGCGCTCCAGCTCCAGAGCTATGCATCGCTCAGCCTGAAGAGAGGCAGGAGGCACAAATCCTGCCAGTGACTCAATAACCTGGGCATGAGCAAGTCCGTGACCCACTGCCGTGTCACCCGCTATGTTCTCCGCCAGGATAGAACGGCGCAGTCCGTCACTCATTTCCGTAAAGAGTCTTTCCACACCCCTGTGCTGGTACCCAAGTTGCATCTCCAGATGAAGCACCCTCTCCCCGTTACAGATGAAACGAAAGTGTCCGGGCTCTATCACACCTGCATGGATGGGCCCCACGCCCACTTCGTGAAGCTCCTCTCCTTCCATCTCAAAAAAGGGATAATTGTCTATTGCACTGAGCCTGTCTGTCCGATCATGAGGATACCTCACCGGCTTGAGCCAGGGATGATCTTCAAAGGTTACACCCTGGCTTTCGTGAATCGCACGCTCAAAAATATGCATCGCATAGTACTGCCCTGTTATAGATCGCAACGGAATGCCATCATCTCTCTTTACATGGCTCAGCAGCCTCACCTTCCCCGACTCGTCATCCGCCATGAAACATATAAATTTCAGTCCTGCCTCTGTTCTGTAACAGAAATAGTTAAGGCAATGATAACGTTCATCGGAAAGCATTGCCGTCACTTCGTCATAAAAGTGATCATAATCCAGTACCGGTATCCCTGAAAAATCAACCGGCGCCGATCCGTTCAATACCTCTGTATAACTGTTGCTGGTCATCTTTTCTATCTTGGAAGTAAAGCTGTTCCCTGGCTGATCAGGTCAACAAGGAAAGGCGGTTGGTAAAAGCAGATCAATATAACTATGGCCAGGAGAATAAACTGACTTACCGTCTCAACCGGATTCACACTTCCGGGCATCCTGACATCACCCTCCTTCCTCGGGGAAGAGAAATTCACGTGCATTATCCTGGTGCTCATGGCGTAGATGATGAAGGACAGAAGGATTACCACAGCAACCAGTACAAACCACTGTCCGTTCTGCACCAAAGCTCTGAAGATCATCAGCTCCGGGATGAACATCCCCGAAGGGGGGATGGCAAGTATGCATACCATCCCTGTCATCAGGACCATGGCTCCGGCAGGATAGAGTTTCATATACCTGCCGCTGTCATCAAGCCTGAATGTGTGCAGTATCCTTGAAAGCTGCCCCATCTGGTAGAAAAGACTCGACTTGGCAAGCGAGTGAAGGACAATCAGTAGCAATGCTGCATAATAGCCATAACCCCCTGCCCCTATAGCTATAGCTACCAGACCCATATTTTCCAGGCTCGAGTAAGCCAGCATGCGCTTCAGGTGCTTGGCCTTCAGCATGTACCCCGCGGCGATAAGTATCGAGAGCAGTCCGGCCAGCACCAGGACATGATTCATGAAGGGAAGCACAGATGTAACAGAGAAGAGGCTGTAAACACGGTATATAGCAAGGAATCCGACATTCATCAGTGTGGTTGAGATGAGTGCGCTTACCGGTGGAGGCGCAACCGAATGGGCATCAATTGTAACCGTATGCATGGGAAAGAGACCCATTTTAGTACTGAATCCCACCAGCACGAATATGAAAGCTATCTTGAGGTAAAGCGGGTTGGCAGTACTGATTACCAATCCGAAGGAGGAAAATGAAAGGTTCGGCGCATCGCCTCGGCCATAGATGAAACCAAGAAAGAGGATGCCGAGGTACGCAAGCGCTATCCCCGTCGAGCAGATGAAAACATACTTCCATGTTGCCTCCAGCGCCATCTCCGTTCGGTCATGGTAGATCAGCACTGCTACCGCAAGGGTGGTGGCTTCGACAAAAATCCAGAGTACAGTCATGGTGTTTGCAAGGTATGCCCCTGCCATAAAAGTCATCAGGGCAATCAGCCCGGAGTGATAGATATTGAATCGCTTTACCGTGTCTTCGCTGGTATAGATGAAACCATGATAAACAGTGGGAAGGGTCAGGATTGCAAGTACAGAGAGGAGCAGTACCGCATTGCTGTCATAGGTGAAATAGACCAGTTCTGTACTCCCTCTGTTGATCCAGGCATGTACAGTGAGAGATATCAGCATGGCAGCATAAACGAGTGTAAGGGTCATGGTGATGGCCCTTTTGCGCGAGAGGAGGGTCACTCCGCTTAACAGTACTGAAAATATGAAGAAGAATAACAGTATCATCCTTAGTCTTTTAACATTGTAAGCTCATTGGTGTGCGGTTTTAGCCGCAGACCGAAGAAGCCCAGTATGAGTACACCCACAAAGAGGTCGAGAAGTATCCCTATGTTGATGAGCATCGGCATCTCGTTCCCCACTGCCAGTGAGAAGAGAAAGACTGCATTCTCAACCACCAGAAACCCTATAAGGTGTGAAATGATCAGCTTGTGCGTCACTATCAGCAACAATCCGGTAAAAAGAGTGAAAAGTGCTATTCCCAGGTATATAGTATTTATGAAGGGATTGACAAGTATCATTGCCAGGATGACGCTTATGAACAGACCTATGATGGAGAAGAGAATAAGATAAAAACCGGGCACTGCCTGATGGTGCACCCGGGTGACACCGGAACGCCGGATTATCCTGCCAAGGAGGTAAGGCAAAACAATGGTTTTGAACAGTAGTGTCTCAGCCACTATGAAGAGCAGGTTGCCAAGGTTAACCTCCTTCAGTTCAAATACCGCAATGCCACACAGCAGTAATCCCTGAAGCGCCACCAGCCTGATATAGGTGCTGAGCCTCTCTGCCGAGGCAAAATAGATCAGGGTGATCGCAAATATTACTATCAGATAGTTTACCATCTCTTTCAGGCAAGTTTTTCAGTCAGTATCAGGATTACCAGGAAAGCTATAAGTGAAATAGCGGACAGGGTAAGGATAAACTTGGGATTCTTGTTCATCTTGTTCCGTGCCCTGAATGATTCAGCAAAACCGATCACAACTGCAAAGAGAGCCTGAACTGCAAAGAAAAGCCCGGTCTGCAGGAAAACGTTCCATCCTGCCGGCACAATGAGGTTATAGATCAGGGACCCATACAGGGCAAACTTGAGATAGGTGCCAATATGGATCAGTGCCTTGTCAAAACCGCTGTGATCAAGTATCATAACTTCATGTATCATAGTCAGTTCCAGGTGTGTTTTCGGGTCATCCACAGGAAGCCTGCTGTTCTCAATCATGGCGATCTGTACCAAAAGATACGCTCCTATAATACTGTATATCAATACATAATCATTGCCCGTAATATAGAAATGATTGAATATCACCGAGAATGAGGTATATCCGGTGAACATTGCAAAAGTTGCCATCAGAACAAAAAAAGCCGGTTCAACGAGCATTGAGAAGAGGGCTTCTCGACTGGCTCCCATACCCTCAAAGCTGCTTCCAGTATCGAGTGCTGCAATTATTGTAAAGAACCTGCCAAGTGCCAGCAGGTATGCAAAGAGGATGAAATCGCCCTCAAATGAAAGCACAGCCTTCTGTTCAGCAAAAGGAAGCAACAACATGGCACCTGCCACTGTGGCAAGGGTTACAGAAGGAGCAATGCGGAATATCAGTCCTGCGGTGTCACTGAATACACTTCCTTTCTTAAACAGCACCACAATATCCTTCCATGGCTGGAAAAGTCCAGGTCCCTTCCGCCCTGATGCAACGCTCTTTGTCCGGAGAATAAGACCCGGAAAGAAAAGAGCTGCAACCGCTATCAGTATGAATCCAGCCATCATCAGATAATATTAAGTATCGCAAGTAGCAATACCAGCAACATGAAGACAAATGCATAGAGTATGTAGTGCCTTATCTGTCCCGTCTGCATCACGGCTATCTTCTTCAACCATCCTGAGACCAGGTCCACGGGTTTGTCTATCAGGTTCTTCTTGAATAAATCATGGCTATGAGAAACGAACCGTCCCTTCACCGGGAAAATATTCTCCTCCCCGGGTTCTTCTATCTCCTTTCGGGTCTGGAGTAACGGTTTTGCAATATGGTTATAATTGTATGCAAAGGATGTTGCGGTATACTGCTGCCGCGAGGTAACGGCCGTGTAGCCGCAGCCCCATGTTGGTCCGGTCTCAACCACCCTGCGGCTGAGATGGTAACGGCGATAGAGGAGCAGTGCGGCCAGGGTAACGACGAAAATGCCGCCTGCCAGGCTTATCTGCCACAGGTTGGCAGTGAAGGCGCCGGAAACCATTGGCATGGCGCCAATATCCCATGTACGAGACACAATGCCGAATATCGGTTTCACAACAAAAGGTGAACCAAGCCCGATAACCAGTATCAAAGCAACAGTAATGATCTGGGGCATGAGCATCGAGCCGCTTACTTCTGATGCATTGCGCGCACTGTCAGACCTGGGTTCCCCGAGGAATACTATGCCAAACGCCTTGGTGAAACAAAAAACGGCCAGTCCTCCGATAAGCGAGAGAGCTGCTATCGATCCAACAATCAGTATTGAGTGATTGAGTGATGCTCCCTGGAGACTGTTGAACATCCCCATGTAGATTAGATACTCCGAGATGAAGCCGTTGAACGGAGGTAATCCGCATATGGCCAGCGATCCTGTAAGAAAAAACATTGCGGTCCATGGCATCCTCCTCATAAGTCCACCGGTCTGTTCCATGTTGCGTGTATGAGCAGAATGATAGACTGACCCGGCATTGACGAAGAGAAGAGATTTGAAAAGCGAATGGTTGAGCACATGTAATAACCCTCCGGCAAATCCCAGCAAGGCAAGGGCCTGACTACCAACAGCCAGTCCTATGACGCCAAGACCGATACCTATACCGATGATGCCTATGTTTTCAATGCTGTGGTATGCCAGCAGCCTCTTAAGGTCGTGCTGCACGATAGCCATCATCACCCCCATGACACCTGAAAGCAATGAGACCAGCAGGATGATGACCCCTGTGACCAACAGGTCAGACTGCATTGAGATCAGCACCCTGATTATGCCGTAAATGCCCATCTTGATCATCACTCCCGACATCACACCTGAGACGTGTGAAGGTGCAGCCGGGTGCGCCTCAGGCAGCCATGTATGAAGTGGTATGAACCCGGCCTTTATGGCAAATCCTGCAAAGAAGAGCAAAAAGAGGGGCAGGTTAGGGTATGATGAAAAATATTGATCCAGCGCATCGAAGCTCATCCGGCCGGTGGATCTCTGGACAAGAAGGAAGGCAACCAGGATAAAGAACATGCCAGCATGCATCTGGATCAGGTAACTGATCCCGGTCTTCAGGATGCTCCGCTCCCCGGCATCAAAGATCACCAGGAAGAATGATGAGAGCGCCATGATCTCCCACACAATAAGGAAAGCAAGTCCGTCACGGATCATCACAACCATCAGCATTGACAACCAGAGCCAGAGATATGAAAAATAGTGGATAGAAAACCGAAGGGTATCAATCCTTCGCTTATAAGGAGCAAGATACCCGCGGGCATAAAGGAAGCCAGTCAGAACAGTGATATTGATAACGAGAATGAAAAAGGCAGAGAGGAAGTCAATCACCAGCACCAATCCGGCACCTGCGGCAGGGGCAAAGAGCGTTATCTCCCGCATCTGTGCTTCTCCAGCAAGAACAACGGCACTCCAGGCTGTGGTAAGGGTAATCCCTGCGATTAAAAGGCCCAGGGTGAAGTTGTACTTCAGCGACTCAGGAACTGCAAATACCAGCAGTGACAGCAGCAAAATAACCAGAAAGCATGTTGAGCTAAACATTAAACCGGAAATTTGCCCGCAAATGTAAAAAATATATCTCCTGATTATATCTTTTACAGAATATATATCGGCTGTCTGTAATTAAACCTCGAGATGAACTTTAGTGGCCTGGGGATTAAGCACTTTTGTATTTCCTCCTATTGCCAGGTTCGGATCAAACGGAGTGTTTACCCTCCATGATCCACAGGTGAAGTCAGGTACATCTATGGAGGCTGACCTGTTTGCCACTGACCACTCGCTCAGTGGAGTGATCACACTCCAGAGGGCTGCATCATAAACATCCTGGTCAAGAGCCAGTCCGTTACGCAGACAGTCTATCAGGCGCCAGTCCATGATAAAATCCATTCCGCCGTGACCGCCGATTGCCCTGGCCATCTCTCCCACCCTCTTAACAATCTGCGGTGTGTACTGCTCTTCCAGGGCTTTCTGCTCCTCCGCAGACATCCATGAGTGGCCCAGTGCTATCCGGGCAGGTGACGGATATTTCTGTGCAAAGCCTCTGGTGCCGCTGATCAGGTGTATCCTGGAGTATGGCCTCGGGCTGGAGACATCATGCTGGATCATTATGCTCCTGCCGAGATTGGTCTTCACAAGCGTGGTGTTCATGTTTCCCCGGTATGTCTTCCCGGTGAAAGGAGCATAGAACGGATCCTCCCCGGCCAGTTGCTCCAGTTCCCTTCCCATGGCAAAATCATTCGATGAGAGTGAGGTAAGGTAATCCATCCTGTCACCCCTGTTTATGTTCATGATCTGGCAGACCGGTCCCAGACCGTGAGTAGGATAGAGATTCCCGTTGCGAACATTTTCTTTCAGCCTCCACATGTCGGCATAGCCGTTCTTGTCATAGGTCCAGTCCCATCGCAGGTCATGTATATAGGCACCCTCACCATGCACAATATCGCCAAAAAGTCCCTGGCGTGCCATGTTAAGTGTCAGCAGCTCAAAAAAGTCATAGCAGCAGTTTTCAAGCTGCATACAGTGTTTTTTGGTACGCTCAGAGGCCTCAACAAGCTGCCAGCATTCATCTATAGTCTTTGCCGCCGGGACTTCCAGCGCCACATGCTTTCCTGCCTCCATGGCATAGGTTGCCATTGGGGTATGCCACTCCCAGGGAGTGCATATGTAGACCAGGTCAATTCCCGGATCATCACACAGTCCCTTCCATGCCTCTTCGCTGCCGCTGAATCTCCTGGCCTGGGGAAGTCCGAACCTGGAGAGAACGACCTGTACCTTATCAACCCGGTCATGATACTTGTCACACAATGCGACTATTTCCACACCCTCTATATGTGCCATCCTTTCAACCGCGCCGGGTCCTCTCATCCCCAGGCCTATAAAACCTATCCGAACCTTTTCAAGCGGGAGTGCGGCATAACCTGACATGTTGAATATCTGGGTGTGAACTGTTTCTGCAGCCTTCCTTACAGCGGCCATTGCTTCTTCACTCTTCTCATTGCGGGAGCACGAAGTCACCGCCTGGGCAGTAATGGCACCGGCTCCTGCTACTGCAGCAGTACGGAGAAAATTCCTGCGATTGGTTTTCATTGGTATGGGTTGGTTTTAATATGTATTATGTATGCAATATACAAACTTCCCGGGTACAACAGGCTGCTTGCTCCGTGGTCCATTACGGAAGCCGTAATCTCGTGCACTACTTTGCCAGCATAACCGAGTCGACGTCGGGTAAAGCCTGGCAGACCCGGCTATTTTTAAGACACCGGCAGGTTCAGTTATCTTCAGTCTCTGTTGGTTTCTTCTTTTTCCGAATGATATCTCCTGCCACCGATCCTGCCAGGTAGCCCAGAACGGCACCCCATGGCACCATCAGGTACCAGTTAGACTTGATGGCACATGTACCTGAACGGCATCCCACATATTTCCAGTAAATGAATCCTCCCACAGCACCTAAAAATGTACCAATGATCTCAGGAAGGAATTTTCTAAGTATAGTTCTATTCATCTATTTGATTTTGACTTTATAATACTTCTGACAAGCTCTTGTTCTCTTACCTTCTCCCTCTCCCAGTGAAGTTCCCTCCGTGCTTCAACGGCATTCTGCTTCAGCGATGAAAGCAGTCGGGGGTCATCAGCCAGCAGTTGAAGCTGACGGGCTATGACCTCAGGTGTCACCGCCTCAAGTACTTTTCCACAGCCATACTTTTCAACCAGGGCTGCCACTTCGGGCAATGGTGATACCAATGCCGGTATTCCGGCGGCAATGTAGTCAAAAAACTTGTTGGGCAGACTGTAGCGCTGGTTGACACATGTGTCGGTATCGAGAGACAGGCCGGCATCACAGCACATCGTATAGCGCATCATCTCTTCCCATGGCATCCTGGGAAGGAAGTTGATACGGCTGCCAGCTGGTGATAAGGAGGCATCCCTGCGTATCCTTTCAATAATATCACCGGTACCCACCACAAGCAATCGCACACGCTCAGTCAAATTCATCGCGGCAAGCAATTGTCCGGCTCCCCTGCCCTCATTCAGGCCCGAGCCCTGCATGATCACCAGTAAATCTTCCTTCGACGCTCCCAGTTCACCTCTGTCATGTGGCAGCAGGTGAGTGATATCAGGAGAAACATTCCTGATCACGAGCGGGTCGACTCCATATTCTCGCCTGTAAAGCTCCCCAATGGAGTTGCTCACCGTGATCATATGATCTGCCCGTGGCACAACAATCCTTTCTGCACTCTTCCAGAGAAAGTGTTTGAAAGGTCTTTCCTGTAATCCGTACTGTCCGGTGAAATACTCATGCGAATCATAGATCAGGATAGCGCCTGATAACCGGGAAACAAGATAACAGGGAACCAGCGTATCAAGGTCTGATGCCACTATAATCCCATAACCCCTGAAAAGAAGCCTGAAAAAAAGAAAGAAATTAAAGGTGAGATACATTAAAGGCCCTTTCCTGAACGGGACCCTCAGGGTGGTTGTTCTTACGCGGGGAATAGTGACCGGGAGGGTGGTACCCGAGTACCGGCCTACAACCATTGTATCAAGTCCTTCCTCAGCCATGAGCATTGCCAGCTTCCTGACCCTCATGTCAGTTGCCAGATCACTTATTACAGCAATTACTGCTTTCATTCCGTTACTGCGAGGCAACCTGAAGAACTGCTCAGTTTACCATGAGGGTTGAAAGATACGAAAGAATTATTT
Source organism: Bacteroidales bacterium (assembly GCA_012514255.1). Next base: position 10,174 of record JAAZAP010000089.1, read on the forward strand.
TAGCTATGTTTGCATGTTGTTATTACGCTTCATGGACAAATCTCCGGTTAAACACAAGGTACATCTTGTCAGTTTCAACATACCCTACCCGCCTGATTACGGAGGCATCATGGATGTCTTTTACAAGATCACAACTCTGAAAAAAGAGGGAATCGGTGTGATTCTGCACTGCTTCGGTTACGGCAGAGGCCGATCACGCACTCTTGAAAGGGAGTGTCTCAGGGTACATTATTACCGGCGTGAGCTCAACCTGTTCCATCTCTTCCGCAAGGAACCATTCATAGTACTGTCACGAAAGAACGAGCTGCTCCTTAAAAACCTGCTGGAGGACAGTCACCCTATTATTTTCGAAGGACTTCACACAACTCACTTTCTTGATAATCCCGCATTGGCTGACCGGATAAAGATGGTCAGGACGCACAACATTGAGCATGTGTACTACAGGAACCTGGCATTGAATGAAACCAATTTTTTCAGGAAGTATTATTTCAATTCCGAAGCCAGGAAGCTTGAGCGATATGAATCAAAGCTTGCAAATGCCACAAGATTGTTATCCATCTCTCCCGGTGACACCGAATACTTCAGCAGCAGGTATGGCAATGCGGTCTTTGTGGGGCCGTTTCATCCGGGTGACGGGTGTTGTTCCACTCCCGGAATGGGTGAATATGTCCTGATGCATGGTGATTTTTCCACTGCGGAGAATAATATAGCAGCAATTCGTATTCTCAGTGAGGTTGCTCCGCAATGGAAATACAAAACCATACTGGCCGGCAAGAGACCTTCGGCTGAGCTTATCAAAACAGCATCTGCCCTGAGGCACGCAAGGCTTGTTCCCAACCCGTCAATGAATCAGATGAAAGAGCTGATAGCAAACGCTCAGGTATGCCTGCTCAATGCATCGCAACCCACAGGTATGAAGCTTAAGCTTATCAATGCCCTCTGTTTGGGGCGGCATGTGATTGCTTCACCGGAGGTCGTTTCAGGGACCAGCCTTGAGAGCCTTTGCAATATAGCACAATCGACTGAAGAGTGGATCAGTCTCACCAAAAGACTGATGAAGGAGGAGTTCACTGAAGAGATGAGGCAGGAACGCACCCGGCGTCTGCATCTGGTGGCCGATAACTCCGTCAATGCAAAAAGGATTATTGAAGCAATGAACCATTCAGTCCAGGCGACCTGACCAGGAAATTTTACTTACACATGCAGGCAACAACATGGGCCATGATGGCTTAATAATATCCTACTGGTATATTCGTCTCCTGTTCAGTTCCCTGCGGTATGAAGCAGCATACCTGTTATGCTCGGCGAGAGTGCGCGAGAAGTGATGATACCCTGAACCGTCAAATCTGGCAACGAAGAAGAGGTATTCATGGCGTTCAGCCTTAAGGACTGCCTCAATTCCACTTCGGGACGGACAGCGTATCGGTCCTGGTGGCAGTCCCGGATGCATGTACGTATTGTAGGGCGAATCAATCTCCAGGTGTTTGTTGAGTATCCTGCGCAATGAGAAATCATTCACCGCAAACTTGACTGTAGGGTCAGCCTGCAGGGGCATGCCCTGGCGGAGCCTGTTTATGTAAACACCGGCGATACGTGGTTTCTCATCCTCCCTTGAAGCCTCTTCATCCACAATTGATGCAAGAACGGATACTTCCATGGGACTGAGACCATGCTCCTCTGCCATAGCCTTCCGCTCTTCGGTCCAGTAGTCACGGTACTCCCGCAACATTCGGCGGTAGAAACCGCGTGCATCTTCAGACCAGTAGAGTTGATAGGTATCGGGAATAAACACGGAGATCAGTGTCCTGACGTCAAACCCGTCGTCAGCATAGTTGGTTTCGTCAGCGAAGAATGCCGACAATGATACCGAATCAGCCTCAATCTGCCCGCCTACTCTTCCTGCAAGCTCCTCAAGTGTCCGGATGTTGTTAAAGGTAACAATGACAGGCGACTGTCTTCCGGAACGTAACAGATTGACCATATTGTTATTGCTCATTCCGGGCTCAATTATATATGACCCTGGCTTTACACTGCGCCCGAAAGATTTTAGTTGTGAGGTTATTATAAAACTGTTTCTGCTCCGTAATATTCCTGCACTCTCAAGGGTATCAACAAGGGCGTTGAAATCGGATCCTGAAGGAACAAATATCCTCACCGGCTCATGAGTCCTCACATTCTGCCTGAGGACAATTGCCCAGAGAGCAACCGTCATAACAAAACCTGCAAAAAGGACTATATAGAATAATGTAAGGAGAAGTCTCTTCATAGTGTTCTGATTTAATATAGCGGACCGAATATCCGTGCAACCGACTCCTTATATCTCTGCCGTCTTGAGCGTAGTATCCACTCCTCCATCCTGACTTCCTCACAGTTATTAAGATCCTCGGCAAAGAGCACTCCCAGGCGAAGGGCAAAATCCTCGTCATAGATGAGAGCCGTCACCTCAAAATCGAGGTCAAAACTGCGAACATCCACATTGGGTGAGCCTACAGAAGAGAAAATATGGTCTACCAGAAGGTATTTTGAATGGATAAATCCGTTTCTGTAAAGGAATATCCTGACCCCTGCTTCAAGTAGTTCGTATATGTATGACCGTGTATTCCAGTTGGCAATGATTGAATCGGTATACTCCGGGAAGATCATTCTTACATCAACTCCACTCAGGGCGGCTGTTTTCAGGGCTGCCAGCAGGCTCTCGTCAGGGCTGAAATAGGGTGAGGTGAGATAGATTGAAGTTTTTGCCGTGGCAATAGCTGAAAAATAAACCTGCATTATGGTTGCCCAGTCAGTGTCCGGGCCGCTGGATGCAACCTGCACCAGGCAACGGTGACCGGTGAGCGACACATGTTCCATTGAGCCATCCGGAGGTAACTCCTCCCCGCTGATAAAGTCCCAGTCGGCAATGAATACCCTGTCAAGGGCTGCCACTGCCTCCCCCTCAAGCCTGAGGTGCGTATCAATCCAGGGCCCGAGGTCTGGCAGGCCATGCAGATACTTGTCTGCTATATTCAGCCCGCCAACAAATCCCACCTTACCGTCAACCACCAGTATCTTGCGGTGATTACGGTAGTTGATCTTGCTGGAGAAGCTCGGGAAGCGGACAGGATGGAAGGTGTATATCTCCACACCTGATTCACGCATCCTCCTGATATAGGGCTTCCGTATGTTCCAGCTACCAACATCGTCATAGATAACCCTTACCTGTACTCCTTCCTTCGCCTTGCGCATCATCAGTTCACTGAATTCCATGCCCAGGGTATCAGGCTCAAACCGGTAAAACTCAAGGTGGATGAACCGGGTGGCCGATGCAATGGCATCAAGCATGGCAGGGAAGGTCTGCTGACCGTTGACAAGCAGGTCAATCCTGTTGTCAAGGGTTAAGATTGACCTGTTGTTCCGGAGCATGAGACGGATCAGATGCTCCTTGGACCTGACCGCTTCACTGTCATCTGAAAGGATATCGGAGAGCAGTGCCAGCTGACGATCAGCATTATCAGCCAGCCTGGCCCTGTCTGCCATGCTCTTGCGGCTGTAGATACGCTGCTTGCGGTAGTTCCTGCCGAAGAAGAAGTAGATTATCACGCCAACAACGGGAACAAAAAGGATCACCAGAAGCCAGGAGAGGGTCTTTACGGGATTCCTGTTCTCGAAGACAATCATCAGACAGATGGCGAAGACGGATACCAGGTAAATTACCGTAAGTATGTTCTTCAAAATGATTATAGTATTACCTGCCAGAATCATGTGTGCTCCGTTCACTTCCTTCCGTAAATATAAAAAAAACTCTTCCGGAAAAAGCGGAAGAGTTCTCTGTGATGTCTGATAGATCAGAACATAAGCCCCACGTGTACAAGTATAGCTCCTGTCCTGTCGTCAAGATTGAATGTCTGGTCGCCAATCTCTATCTCATCTCCGAACTGGTTCAGGTTACCCTCATATCTCAGGTCAAAGGTGAGCTTTTTGAACAGATCAAAACCTATGCCTGCCTGGTAACCAAAGGTAGCCCTCTTATATGTGGCGCCCTCGATAACTTCTTTCGGATCAGTGATCATGACTGATGCAGCCGGACCGGCATTCAGTCTCAGGGGCCCTACCTTTACTCCCAGCAGGACCGGGATATTGAGCTTGTTGAACTTCTGATTGTAGATTTCAGCTGCACCTCCTGTCTCCACATCCTCATAGGTTACAGAGTTGGTAGCCGTGGCAAGAAGAAGTTCCGGCTGGATATAAAAACCTGAAAAGGAAGCTCTCATGAACACACCTCCCTGGAATCCCCACTCAGCATCCTTGGCATTCTGAAGAATCACATTGAAGTTTGTACCCTGAAAGGTCTGATCGGTAAAAGTAAAATCAGTGCTTGCTCCTGCCTTTATCCCGAATTTCACCTGGGAAAAGAGCGGAGCCGCCAGTACCAGCGCAAGAATGATGACAATGAACTTTTTCATTTCTTTCAGTTTTAGTTAATAGAACAGTAGTTGTTGTTCTGATTAACGCAATAAGTGGGCCAAAGGTTGCAGAGAACAGGGTGAAAGATGCTCTTTTTACTGCTTTTTCCCGAGCTCGGTGAAGATTATTTCCTTCATTTGATCAAACTCCTCACGTTCGAAGAGGCGAGTCAGAAAGATTATCTTTCCATTGCGGTCAATGATTACATTGCGGGTTACCCCTGCCTGTTTCTGGGCATATAAGCCGAATATCCCCGCCCCGGGGTCAAGCGCCAGGGGATATGTTATTTTCATGTCAGAAGCAAACTTACTGACCGTTGCCAGTGGCTCATCACGATCAATCCCAATGACAGCCAGCCCCTCTTTCTTGCCGGGAAGCCATATTTCCTTCTCGATGAAAGGCATCTCCTTACGGCATACGCTGCACCAGCTGGCAGTGAACTGCAACATCACCACATTACCCCGCAGTTCCGAGAGCCTGTAACTCTTGCCTCCCGCCTCATTGATGGTGAAGTCAGGTGCTGTATCACCCACCTTTACCAGGTAGTTGTGTTCATAAACCTGCTGCCCATTCAGCAAAGCAGTAAGGAATGACATCATTAAGCCCGTGATCAACCGGTATTTCTTCATTGCTAACTCAATTAAGCCCCAAACTTACAAAAAGCGGTTTATAAAACTTATATGCGATATATCATACTGATTCAACGGTACGGCAGTGCTGATCTTTGCCGCCACTCCTGGAATACTCCTGCTGATGTTCAGTCCTCCTCCTCAGGCATCTCAAGGTAATTGCTGCATTTCTGCAGGTCAAGGTAACCCTCTTCTGTCTCCCTGAATCCATATTCGAAACAGTAAGACCATCCTACTCCCTCCCTCGTTTCTACAAGGTGTGTGAAGAATGTGAAGTTGTAACCCTGGGCTATCAGGGCATCCCTGTGGATGTGGTGATGACCGTCTCCATACAGGTCAGCAAGCACCTTCCTGTTGCGCCTGAGCTGGGCGTGGACATTGCGAACGTAGTTGTTCTGATCTCTGTTAAGACGGTTATTGTAATTGTTACGGCACTGGTCAGAACAGAATTTCTTGTCAGACCGTCCAAGGAGCCTGGCTCCGCAGTCAAGACATACTCTTTCCACAACAGAATGTTTCCATAAAGATATAAAAACTTTTAGTTAAAATATTCCTATCAGTCTGATTATTATTCTGAAAACCGTTTACAAACGGATATAAACGACTCCTAAGCGGATAGAAATGATTATTAACCGGATCAACTCCCGGCCATGGTGCAAATTTGTATCGTTAACAGCATTACTAATTAAAAACAAAAGGTCATGAATGGATTAAGAAACAAGGTACAACTGATCGGTCGTCTGGGTCAGGATCCTGAAGTCAAAACGCTTGAGAGCGGGAAGAAGGTTGCTCACTTCAACCTGGCAACCAATGAGAGCTACAAGAATGCTGAGGGCACAAAAATTGATGAGACCACCTGGCACAGTATAGTTGCATGGAACGGTCTTGCAGAGCTCTCCTCAAGATTTCTCTCCAAGGGCCGTGAGGTCTGCATTGAGGGGCGCATAGCCTACAGAACCTATACCGACAAGACCGGTATTCAGAGGAATGTCACAGAGATAGTGGCCACTGATCTGGTCATGTTCAATTCGGGTAACAGGTCGCGTGAGATAATATCTGATGAGCCAGATGAGATCAGTGTCGTTGAACCGTTGGCTGACAAGGAGCCTGCCGGGCGTGGCGGCAAAACCCGTGGCAAATAGTCATGGGCAGGGGGCATCAACGGCAGTCATATGTGACTGAGGGGTCGGATTGAGGGGTATGAGTGTTTCGCTGGCAGGTCCCGGCAGAGTGCCGGGATCTGTTTGTTGTTCAGGTGTCTCCGTTTGTTTTCCCGCCTGAACCAGGCACGCGGTTCCTCCCTACCTGCCTGCGGCATCCCTGCCGGCACGCAACGCCTTGAGATTCACCTCAACAACCTCATCGCCCTTGCGGCTGAACATTTTCCTGACAGCATCCTCAAGCGCGCCAAAGGGCATTGAGATGAATGATGAGGCTGCCCCGAGAATCACCATGTTACCTGATCTTGACGAACCTAGCTCCCTCGCGATGTTGTCTGCATCAATAACTATTGCATTGCCTGCTCCCTCCAATTCAGCCAGCACCAACTCAGCATCAGGATAATCAGGAATATTCACATACGGGACCGAGTTGGTCACCAGCCAGCCTTTGGAAGAGAGCCAGGGAAGGTAACGGAGGGCTTCCATCGGTTCAACACTGATGATTAGATCCGCGCCGCCATGCGGAATGAGGTCTGACCATATCTCCCTGTCAGAGAGTCTCAGATGTGACTGCACATCACCGCCTCTCTGGCTCATCCCATGCACCTCAGCCTGCTTGAGGAAGAGATTCTGTTCCACGGCAGCAAGCCCTATGGTGGCAGCAATGGAGAGGATACCCTGTCCTCCCACACCTGCAAGTATAATATCACACTTCATACTATTCTCCTGATTTGTTTTCATCAGCCATTTCGGCCTTCTTTCTGCGTGATGCAGTCTGTATGCACTCGCGCCTGGCGAGGATCACCGAGAGTCCCTTATGATGCAGCTCGGTCCGGATAATGGATTTGTTTTCTTCATGATTCTTTCGCAATGGTACAATCACCTTCAGATGATCCGGGTCAACCCCCAGCCCCAGGCAGATGCTCTCCAGCCTGTCAGTAGCCTGTGACTTCTGCCCGCCGGTCATACCGGTTGTGGAATTGTCTGAAATGATCAGTGTTATCAGCGAGTCTTTTATCACAGCGTCAAGCAGGCCGGTCATCCCGGAATGGGTAAATGTGGAGTCACCAATTACCGCCACGGCCGGAAAGAGCCCGGCATCAGCAGCACCGACAGCCATGGTAACCGATGCTCCCATGTCAACGCATGAGTTTACCATGTTATATGGAGGCAAAGCTCCAAGAGTATAGCACCCGATATCGGAGAAGACCCTTCCCGGTCCTGCCTCCGCCATCACCTCCGCCAGAGCCGAATAGAGGTCAGCATGGCCACACCCCTTGCAGAATGAAGGCGGGCGTTGACGAACCACTGAAGGCACATCCTTTCCTGTCGGAGCCTTCAGCCCCAGCGCAGAGGCAACGATCGATGGATTAAGCTCCCCGTCACGCGGAACAGTGCCATCCATGCGGCCAAGAACGGTCACATCCCTGTCGAGCAGCCCTCTCAGATGCTCCTCGATGATGGGATAACCCTCCTCAAGCACCAGCACCCTGTCACTCCTTGTCACCAGGGCTGCAACCTTATCCCTGTTCAACGGATAGGATCCGACAGAAAGAATATTATACTCTCCTGCTCTGTCACCAATGTTCTCCATCAGATAGTTGTATGCGATGCCGCAGGCAATGATGCCCATCTCTCTGCCCTTTCCCTCAGTGAGCCTGTTGTTTCCTTCAATCACGGGGTCATCATGCAGCTTCTCATATATACCTGTGAGCCTCCTGTACTGTTTTCTTGCTATCGCCGGCAACAACACGAATTGCCTGGGATCAGAAGGCAGGGTAAGGCTGTTCTGCACTGCCTTCTCCCTCCTTCCTACTGCCGACCTTGAATGTGCCAGGCGGGTAGTGATCCTGAAGAGCACCGGAAGCCTGTACTTCTCAGATAATGCAAAAGCATCAAAGATCATGTCATAGGCTTCCTGCTGGTTGCGAGGTTCGAGCACCGGCACCATGGCAAATCTTCCATAGAACCGGGAGTCCTGCTCGTTCTGTGAGGAATGCATTGACGGATCATCAGCCGCAACCACCACAAGACCTCCGTTCACACCCGTCACTGCCGAGTTAACAAAGGCATCAGCTGCCACATTCAGTCCCACATGCTTCATGGCTACCATGGCCCTCCTGCCGGCATAGGACATGCCCAGGGCAGCCTCCATGGCAGTCTTCTCATTAGATGACCATTCCCTGTGCACCCGGTCGTCAGCAGCCTGGCGGGAAGCCTGTATGTACTCCATTATCTCCGTTGACGGCGTCCCCGGATAGGCATACATGCCGCTCAGACCGGCATCCAGGGCTGCCTGTGCAATAGCCTCATCTCCAAGTAATAAGAGTTTATGCATATTTTTTTAACTTATTGAATTTTCTGTTACGATGACAGTAAAGATGATTAAAGTTAAGTTAAAATCAAGAAGTAAATGTCATTATTGCTTACTTTACGTCACAAAATTATCTGTCGTTGAAGAAGTTTTTGGTGATTTGTGTCATGCTGCTCTTTTCGTTCTTCTCCATGAGTGCTCAGAGTGGTGAAAAAAGGTATATCCAGATTGACGGACTGACTGCTAACGAGAATGGGTATATTGTTCCGGATGTCAGTATCTATTCAAAACATCTGCGCCGTGGGGCAGCAAGTGACCATCGTGGAATCTTTTCCATTATAAGCACTCCGGGTGACACCGTTTTCTTCAGCGCCATCGGTTTTAAATCAACCCTGCTGACCATACCTGTCAATGCCATGGGTGACCATTATACAACTGATGTCATAATGGTTACTGACACTATTCAGATAGGCGAGGTGCTTGTATTGCCATGGAAGACCTATTCGGAATTCAAGAGGGCTGTTCTGGAAAACAAGCCTGTGGACCCGCTTATGGAGAACATGGAATACAATCTTGCCATGGTGCAGCAACAGATATGGAGTGACATGACTCCCACCCCGGGCGAAGCTTACCGTTTCACAATGCAGCAAATGTCAAACGACCTCTATACGAGGGGACAACTGCCAGCCAATAACCTTCTCAATCCCTTTGCCTGGCAGAAATTTGTCAAGGGTGTGAAGAACGGGATGCTGAAGAATGAACCTTCCAAAGCAACTAAAGTAAAAAAGAGCAAGAAGCGCAAGAAAAAAAAGAGTGACTGATGGCATGGTCATCATGGAAAATACTCCTGCTGGTTTCTATATTTCTATCTGTGGTCCCCAACAGCCGCCTGCTGGGGCAGGAGAAACCTTTCTCCGGTACGGTAACTGACACTGCCGGAGTTGCCATCCCGGGTGTAACCGTCTACCTGCCAGTAATGAACAAAGGAACCGTTACATCAGCTGACGGAACCTTCACCCTGTCCATTGATAATATCGGTAATGACAGCGTCACTGTTTCTTTTACATGCATCGGATACAGAAAACTGACCCTCACATTTGGTCCGGACCAGACTATCATTCCTCTGACTATTAAACTATTACACGAAGTGATTGTAATGGATGATATACGTGTCACAGCCACCCGACAGGATAATATCACGGTAATCAACATCCCTGCAGTAGCCGGCGCCGTCATCCCATCCGTAGCAGGGGGAGTGGAATCGGCTATAGCCACCCTTCCCGGTGTCTCTTCATTCAGTGAACTCAGCTCGGGATACTCAGTCAGAGGTGGCAGCTATGATGAAAACCTTGTATATATCAATGATGTTGAAGTTTACCGGCCTTATCTTATCAGGACCGGCCAGCAGGAGGGCCTTAGCAGGATCAATCCTGACCTGACCGCTTCAGTGAACTTCTCACCCGGAGGATTCAGTGCTGCCTATGGTGACCGTATGTCATCCGTGCTTGACATCACCTACCGTGAGCCTGAGAAAAGGGAGGGATCGGTTTCCCTAAGCCTTCTTACCTCGTCCGCTCATGCCGGGGCAAGAAGCAATGATGATCGTTTCTGGTTTATTGCCGGGGCACGGTACCGTTCCAACGCCATCCTTCTGGGGAGTCTTGATGACCGTGGTGCCTACAGGCCTCATTTTGCTGATCTGCAAGCCATCGGGGGTTTCCAGCCTGACAACAGGACCAGGCTGACACTCTCTCTCTGGGGTTCGTCAAACATTTACACCTTTGTTCCGAGGAGCAGGACCACCACCTTCGGTACCTTTGAGAATGCCTATCGCCTGTATGCCTATTTTGAGGGAGGCGAAAGAGACAGGTATCACACAGGCGGCGGTGCTCTGACGCTGGACATTAAACACAGTGAAAGGTATGCCTCAAAGGTCATCCTCTCCTCATGGATTTCCGGTGAATATGAGAACTATGATATCAGGGGTGCCTACAGTCTCATGGCGCTTGACAGAAATGAAGGCACGGAAAACAGACCGGACACAACACTCAATGCCGGAGTGGGAAGCTGGCTGTCGCACGCCCGTAACTCATACCGGAGCAATGTGACAGCGCTGTCATACAAAGGCTCAGCCTCATCTGGCAGAAGCGGCCTCGAATGGGGTGTCACGGCCAGATACCGTAACTACGACTCCTACAGGAACGAATGGCTGCGTGTTGACTCAGCAGGATTTACCCTTGGAGGAACGGGAGATGGGCTGGAACTCACAACAAGCACTGACCTTGCAGTCAGTACCGGGAGCCTGACAGCAGAAGGATGGATCATCAGCCGCACCGGTTTCCTGATAGCAGGAAGGAAAAGCGACCTCAATGCCGGAATAAGAACATCATATGATACATATGGCTCCGAGCTTCTTGTCTCGCCACGCGTAGCTCTGAGGACAGCTATATCACAGCGGTTTTCACTTTATCTTGCTGCCGGCGCCTATCATCAGCCCCCCGGAGGTCGTGAATTGCTGATAGGCAATGATTCTGAAGTGCCCCGGCTAATGGCACAGCGCTCATGGCACCTGACAGCAGGTGCACGATACGATTTCATTGCCTGGGAGAGACCTTTCAGATTTACCGCCGAAGCCTGGGGAAAAAAGTTCAGCCGCCAGTTGCCTTACCTCATTGACAATGTAAGGCTGGTCTACTACGGTGGCAATATTGCCAGAGGTTATTCAGCCGGAGTGGATCTGAGGGTCAACGGGGAATTCGTTCCCGGGGTAGAGTCATGGTTCAGCCTCTCACTGATGAAATCGGAGATGATGATTCCTTCACTCACAACGGGATGGTATCCCGCTCCCTTTGATCAACGGGTACACTTCAGCATCTTCTTCCAGGATTACCTGCCTGATCATCCTGATTTCCGGGCGCACATTAATATTGCTTTCGGCACAGGCCTGCCAACCTCACCACCGGGTATGGAACAGTGGGATGTCTGGTTCAGGATGCCTCCCTACAGACGCATAGATATCGGATTTTCTAAAGTGCTTATAGGAAGCCCTGTCAAAACAAAAGTGCCTTTCATGAAAGAGCTGGTCGCAGGCTTTGAGATTTTTAACCTGGCTGACATGCGAAATACTATTTCATACACCTGGATCCGTACCGTAAGAAACAGCCAGGGTGAGAGCAGGGAATATGCCGTGCCCAACTACCTTACCAGAAGAAGCCTCAACCTGAAACTGACAGCACAATTCTGACGTATAAGGATGTCAGAGCAACATTTATTCTTAATTTCGTATCCTGATGAACAGGTTTGAGATCACATTTACAGCCATCATGGCC
>JAAZAP010000090.1 GCA_012514255.1 Bacteroidales bacterium
GGGCAGGTGGTAGTTACTGTTTGTGTTGCCCCGACAAAAGAAATGACAGCGGTCTGAGAACCTGCGACAGCCGGGATCTTGCCAAACTTAAGAGATGCGTTTGGAATAACAGCTGATGTACCGTCAGAATATGTGCCTGTTACAACAATACCCCTGGTGTTGAATATGATAGAATCGCTGTTGAAGTAATAATATGTGGTAAGAGCTGGCATCGTAGTAATCTCCAGACTTACAACAGGGTTGGTTACTTCCAGTTTGTAGATGGTTGATACCGCCTGACAGAATGCACCCTGCTTGGTTTTGCTGTATGCCACAACAACTGTCTTTTCCCCGAGTGTAGTCATATCAGGAATGACATTGAATGACAGATCTGCAGAATCAACCTCCTCGGAAGATCCGTCAGCGAATGTGACAGTGGCTATTGCATCACCCCAGTAGTTTTCGTTGCCTAATTCAACAAAGGAAGGAGCTCCTGTTATATCAATCGAGACCGGGTCAACGTCCTCTATAGCAGTAATCTTAGAAGGTATAAGGTATGCCTTTTTCATCTCGAAATGGCTGCCATCGGTCACCAGGAAAGCCGCGATATCATCCGTGGCAGAAACCGGTTGCTGATATGTCATGACCAGTGTTACGCCATTTGTTCCAACGGCAGTGGCTGTTACAAATACATTGCCGGTAGCAGAATGATCAATATCAAGAGAAACACGGGCACCTTGCATAGTCGAAAGGAAGTCGTTCCAGATATCTCCATCTCCGTCAGTGTCAGGATAGTTGAAGGATATCAGGCCTAAATCGAAATCATCGTTACCCCAACCGTAAGCATCGGAACGGAGAGTAAAATATCCTACCTCACCATTTTCGGGGGTGTAATCTTCCGGGTTGGCTTCTACATTGGATACGGCAAGATTCCAGTTGTTCCAGTTGCTGACACCGGTACCGTAGTTTAAAAACTCCAAATGCAAAAGCTTGTTTGCAGGAATGATGAAGTAATCAGAATGAGCGCCATTCCAGCCGGTAGTGTTGTTTTCGGCTCCTACTATCGCAGAAACGATAATAAGATAAGTAGTGTCACCAGTATTTGGCTTCAAAGCTGCAATCGAGTCGATCCTTCTTTGCAGGTCCGCGGGCGCGTTTATTGAATAAATATCCAAATCCTCGCACCCAACCACGACAAATGCTGCCATAACTGTAGCGTACAATACGCATTTCATCAGTTTAATTGTTTTCATAGATCAGAGGTTTAGTTCATTTGCATAATATAATTCTTATACCTGGGTTGCCTTAGAAACTCAATATCTGAAAATGTCTTTATGATACTTGCCAACAAGGTTATGGCAATAAAACAAATGCTAATTTCTGTATTACGTGTAATTTTTACACTTTTATAATTACTTTTCTATTTGATTAGTAAAAGCTGATTAATGTAATTTGGCGACCTTTTTCCCTCATGCAATTTAGCAAGTTATTCCAATTTTAGAAAGCGTTTCAGCTTTTTTTTTGCAAACGATTGAAATAAAAGGTTACAGGTATCTGGCCGCTACAGGTCAGGAAGAGAGTCTACGGCAAATTTTATGGCATCATCTGGCATCGCGGACCAGTGATTTTACGGTGTGATTAAAATATTGAACTCGAAGCTTGCCGTATAACTCTCCCCTGCCTCCGGCGAATAGACCAGTGCCTGCCTGACCGTGTATTCTTCTCCGGGGCTGCACCTTCCCGGATGCTGTCCGAGGGAAAAGACAAAACTAGTCTCATTGAACTCCGAGAAAATCCTGTTCTCCCCGGACTCTCCCGATACATATGCGCACACATCCCCTGCAGCATTGAACCAGTGGCCGTAGCCGTTGGCGGTGGACGAAGATGCGAAGGTGCCGTTCCTGTTCACGCCGTAAAACCTGATCTTACTGGTTGATGAAGGCTGTCCGATATTAAAGGTTATTTCTGACCCTGTCATTACAAAAGCGTAACAGAGCTTTACCAGGTCTATTGACACGGTTGTCCCGCTGTAATCTGTCTGGTCAGCCTTGAATGAAACATTATACACGAATGAGGTATCATGAGGCTGATCTTCCCCGGTAAAGTCAAGCAGACCGTATATGTTTGTGCCTTCAAACTTAACCCTGTATGGCCATTGCTCATCGTTTGACTCGTCATCATCCCATGGATGCATCCAGTAGACTGCAGGAGCGCTGCTTACCACGAACCAAAGATCCTGGCAGTTTGCCGGGCAAACGAACGACGCTGTGCCGGAGGATGCAGAGAACATGTCACTATACACCCTGGTGCCATCAGTAAGCAGGGCAACATAACCGTAACGCCAACCAGCAGCTGAACTGTTGATGGATCTGTATCCCGGTGCCCCGGCTATCCCCTCGAAAGTGGCTGTAACATCTGTGCCTGCATCGGGCACATTAAGCCTGATAACGTTGTATCCGTGGTTTTCAATACAGTCCTCCGGCACAATCTGCCTGAAGCCGTCAGCTGCCTTGTTCAGGCTGCAGCTATGCTCTCCTATGCGACTGCTGCCGATGGCACGCAGGGCATCCAGGTCCCAGGTCACCATCCTGCGTGCATAGTCAAACTGTTCATCATTATATTGTTCAAGGGAGATGCCGGTGATCCGCATATAAGCCTTCGCGGGATCCTCCACACCGGCAGCCCCGGACTCACGCCACAAACGGGCAATGAAATCCTGCCCATGTTTATCTGCCCAGTAATAGTTTATGAAGTAGTTGGCATAACGCTGGTATTCATTGAAGGTTGAACGGTGGCAGTTTTCAATATAAACATTGAAGTTATAACTGTTGAAGGCCTCTTCCGGGTAACTCTGGTAGGCCTGCCATTGAGCGCACTGTTCCCAGTAGCCGTTGCCGCCATTGCCGCCAAATCCATACCTCCAGCCAGAGTTGCCTCCATGATCACAATAGACCTGGTACTGGAAACTGTGACCTATCTCGTGTGCTATGGTTGATCCTACGGGCTGACATGTGGATGGGCTTACCCACAGTGCACCAATTGTATTGTCATAGCCTGCCCCGGTCGCCAGCCAGTCAGTCTGATAAAGCAGGAAGATCATCATCTTGTACTGATCTGTCTTTGAATTCCCCGGAGTGAGAAATCCGAGAGTATTGACGTTCATGTCCCAGAACTCCTCAGCCTTCTCCAGCAGGTCATCAATATCCACCCTGTACTTCGGATCAGCACAGGTGGTCGGTGTAACAAAACCATGCTCATCATAACCCTTGCCCCAGAAGACGATGAAATGCTCCGACTGCCTGCTGCGGCCGAAATACCATGTGCTTGTGCTGTTAAACAGATCCATTCCTCTCAGATCCTGTGGTATATATATCCTGCTCACGTCCACGGAGGCAGGATCGAATCCTGCTTCCTGGACCACAGTGATAGTGCCCCTGGTTGCACCGGATACCACTGTCACACTGGCAGTACGCACTGATGGTGTGGTGTTTTTCTCATATGTCAGTTTCACCGTTACCGACACTCCGGGCACACCCCCAAGAATGGAGGCATCAAGCCATAGCTGGTCAATGGATATGATACTCCACTTCTGATCAGAGGAGATCTTCACCGTGGCTTCTCCTCCCGCAGCTTCAGCAGTTATCTCGGTAGCCGAGATGACCAGGTTCGCCTCCGGCTCGGGCTCCTTCCCGCATGCAACAAGCAGAAGCAATCCCAGGCAAAAGAAAAGAATGTTAATCCTCCCCGAATATCTGTTATGGTTATCTGTTTCTTTTACCTGTTTCATTCCAATCATTCTATATGTCAATTCAACAATGTCATGAAGATCAGTCTGCGTGCCTCCTGTGCCTGATCTTCATCTTCACCATATGGCTGTCAGATGATACCGACAGCTCAAAGATAGTGGTTCCGTTCTTTACTGCTGACGGCCTGATCCGCTTGCCATCAAGGCGGATCTTGGCTCCCCGGCCAGAGGTGATAATCATCCTTGTCTGATGGTCGTCCCCTGACCTGTTCTCCAGTGCAAAGGTCACCCTCTTCATTGATCTGTCAATCTCTATTTCTTTGCCTTCGGCGAAGCCATCGCGCTCCAGTTCGATTGTAAATCTCCGGTCTGTTGTGACAGCAGAGAAGCGAGCCCTGACACCATCACGCGGCTCAACCAGGAATGACCTTTCCCCGGTTGCCAGCGTCCCTCCATAGGCGATCCATCCAAACAGCGGGTCATCAGCCAGGACCGTTTGTGCCGTGCGGAAGATGGCTCCATTGCCCAGATCAGCCTCGCCGTCATAGTACCATGCTCCCCGGTCGATATTTTTTCTTATCCATGCACGTCCCGTTTTTGATTCCATAAAAGCCCATCCCATGGCCCCGTCACGCTCTTTTCCCGGGTACCAGTACCCGTAGTCTGATTCTTCAGTACCAGTATTCATGAGAGCGTAGGGTGCAAGGTAAGAGGCATAACCCAGTTGCAGCCAGTCATACGGCTTTTCAGCAAATCTAATGGCATAGTCAAGGACCGACCATCCTCCCATTCTTGCCATGTAGCTGAGACAGTGGTTATCAGAACTGTAGGTAAAATCACTTCCCAGCAGAAAATACTTGGCCTCCAGCCAGCCGCGGACAGCCAGGCCTGCATAGTGCTGCCTCTCCATGAAATCACGTGCTGCCTCCCTGGTAACCGAGGAATGCGAGTACCATACACTGTCATTCTTGTCGAACCACAGGTTGGTGTCCGGCTCCATCTCATTCAGGGTCCCGTACTTTGCAAAGGCATAGGAGGACTCGAATGCGGTACGATCAATGGCATACTCGGACCTGAATGGATACCTGTCATCATAGATAAAATACTTGACCTTCTTTTCATATTCAGCCCTGAGCCAGTCAGCCTCCACCTGCCTGCCTTCGCGTTTCAGGTCAGCAATAAGGTTTTCTATCACCAGCTCATTGTAGCATCCCCACTTGTAGGTCTCATACCAGGGCAGGATCTCATAGGGGTAGATAAAATAGGCCCTGGCTGTCTGCCATGCACGCTCCAGGTAGCCGGCAGCATCAAGATAATGCACCATGTCAGGATACATCCTGGCTATCTGGTACATGTGGTAGTAGAGCATGGTGACATGTGGATAGTCATATGATCTCCAGATCTTCATTTTATCAAGGTTGGAATGCCTGATTTTTGCCCTCTCCACAGGGTCACGCGCCACCTTCCAGTTGGGTACACCATAGATGCCGTAGGGATAGGGATCATCCGTATCAGTTCTCTGAAGGCCGTTCCAGACGAAATTTTTAAGGTAGTACTCAACGGCTTCAATCTCCTGCCGGTCAGGGTAAAAGACATTCTTTGCGGCAACATATGGAGCCTTGCAGAGACCGGGGTCATCGCACGCAAGCACATAACCCCACCATCCGTCAAATCCGTCAGTATTATCAGGCCCACGCAGGATGCCGTTCTTCATGTCATAGGCTGAGAAGAGGCCATTGTACCATTTTGTGGTATCACGGTGCTGGGTGCTGTTCACGATGAATGAACTCCTTTTCTTTACCAGGGTTTCAAGCGGTTCAGTGGCGAAAAATTCAAGGTATGTTTTTTGTTTACCACCATAATGAACCGTCAGCAGATTTTCACCAAGCCTCCTGAAGCTCACTTCATAGAGATGGTGTCCCGGAAGTTTTTCTCCCAGGTATCTGATATCGGTGTCGCCGGGGTGCTCAGGCACTATTGAATCAATCTGGTTCATTGTGTGAAGAGAGAACTGTGCCTTCAGGTCAGTCGGGATGGTCATTCCCGGCACAACCCTGATGTCAAAGAGCCCCTCGTCATAAAGCAGCTGGCGCATCATGTCCCAACTGTCAGCCCAGGCTATCCTGAACCTGTATTTCAGTGATTCACGGCCGCTGTCGCCTCCCAGGGTGACGGATGTGTGGGGCTGCCTCCAAGTGCCTGATGGCACACTGTTACCTGCCACCGCAGAGTGCATATAGACCTTGTATCCTCCGCGGCCTCCGTCAAAGTACTCCAGCCCTGTTCCCTCGGCGGCAAGGATCATAAGGAAAGGTGGTTCCCCGGAAGGCCTGGTAAAATAAAGGAATGAGCCATTACCTGAGATAAAATGATGTTTTGTAAAACTCCTTTCAAAAATAGTGTCCGGATTTTCACTGCGGGCAATGCTCCATGGCAGATAAAGTGCCAGGTCACCAATCTCAACCTCAACTCCCTGCCTGACTCCTGCTTCGATCTCGTAATGAAGCACATTCCCGTCAAGAGAGAAACTCTGCCTCAGTGTTACCGGGTCACCCGTATGATCTGATTCCAGCACTGCCCTGTTACCCTCAATGATCAGTTCACCGGGCCTGTCATATGGTCTTTCAATCCATGGGCCGTCACCGCTCCTGTATACGATCTTTATCCTCCCCCACGGAGCCCGGTTACTGATAATATCGGCCCCGTGGCGGTCAGACGGGTCAGTGACCGAGACCAGCCCGTCAGCTGTGACAAGGGCTCTCATCTTTTCACTCTGCAAAACCTTCCCCTTTTCCTGGCCGTAAACAGCCGGAAAAGCACCGCCAAAGATGAGCAGTGAAAGGACAAGTAAATCCTGAATGATAGTTCTTACTCTCATACTGTCAGTTTGATTCTTTATTGATCCATATTATCGAGGTCGGCCTCCAGTCCCTGGCCTGTTCCCCCTCTCTGGGTGTGTCAGGTGCAACCGGCCTGTTCAGTCTCAGATAATTAGGAATAGCGAGCAGGTCACTGCCGTCACTCCATTTACCCCTGATGGCCATAAAACCGCCGAACATATCGTCTCGCCACTCCGTCTCCAGAGGAGCATTGCCAATACTCTGCTCTATGTCAGGCTGGTCTGCTTTCTCCACATTATAGATAAGCGGACCATATCTGAGGGCTACCCTGCCCCTGTCGGCAACTATCCTCTCATCTGCAGTGATCTGTTGTATCTCCATAGGTATGACGAAGGAAATGACATCACCCTTGTTCCACTCTCTTGTGATGGGCAAATATCCCCTCTCTTTCTCCACCGTGACAGCCTCTCCGTTGACACTCAGCCCGCTGATTGCATTTAGCTCCGGAACTGATGTATAGAGGTCACTGGTCTTCCTGTCGGGAACCCTTACCCATACTGTGAATTTTTTCGTCTCAGCCGGGTTGACTGTGATGGAGACATCTCCCTTCCACGGGTAGTCAGTCTTCTGAACCATTTCCACATCAGTGCCGGCCACCTTTTCAACGTTAATGGTGCTGCCGATGAAGAGGTTGACATAGATCCCGTCATCGCTCTTGACATACGTCCATGTGGGTATCATCAGCAGGGTCCTGGGTATGTTGCCCACGCAGCAGGGGCACACATGCCATTCAGAACGCATGCGGTTGGATGAAAGCGGATTGGTGTAGAAGAAGTTCTTCCCTTCAAAATCAAGAGCGCCCAGCAGTGCATTATACATTGTCTCCTCATACAGATCGGCATATTTTGCATCATGGTATGCCAGGTTCATCTTGTACTGGAAGAAGATCAGCCCGCAACTGGAGCACGACTCACAATAGGCGTTGTTGCCCAGCGAGTAGTTGGGGCCAAAGCCTTCAGATGTCTCACCGCTCCCGACGCCGCCAGTAACATAGTACTTTTTATTGACCATATTGTCCCACAGTGACATCACGGCACTCTGGTAGTCTGTATCACCCGTTTCGGCTGCAACGTCAGCCATGGCGGAATAGCTGTAGACAGCCCTGACGGCATGACCCACAGCTTCATATTGCTGCTGAACCGGAACATGGCTCTGATCATATTCAGAACCATTGTCACGGTTGTCAAGGAGGAACCTGGCAAGTTCAGTATAACTGTCACCTCGTCCGTTGCCCTCCATGTCATTGACAAAGCGGCCAAAGCGCACCAGGGCCTGTTCCATCTCCTGGTGCCCGTCATACCAGTCCTTCTTGCCGGGACCGATGTTATCCACCCAGCAGTCGGCCAGCTTCTTTGCAGCATCATAAAGCCTTGTGTCCGTGCCTTCAGTGAGGGTGTAGTGGTTTATGGCTGATTCAATGAAGTAGCCGGCAACATATCCCTCATGATTGCCCCGTGTCTCAGGTGCCCATCTCTCTTTCCACCTGGTAGTGTCACGAAGGGTGAAGGCAGTCTGCAGATATCCGTCCGGCTCCTGGGCTGACAGGATAATGGGTATCCACTTCTCAAGGGTCTTTTTCATCATCTCCTGTGCGGCAATTACCTCACGGTCGCCCTGCGGATCAACCATCAGCGCTATGCACATTGACTCAATCGTCTGGTGCACCCAGGCATTTGAAAAGACATAGCCGAGATGATTGCCGTGAGGCTCACCGCGAAGTGCCTTCGCTGCCTCGATAAAGTTGTCAAGCCCTCCCTGACCCCTCTCAAGGTCAGTTCTTTCTATCATCTTAATGCAATGAGGTATCCAGTTCACTATCAATGCTTTGGCGCGATCATTCCAGAGAGGATTATCAATCTTGTACCTGCGAGTGTAAACCACGTCAAGCCTCTTCTCCTCCGGGGGATTGACAACAGTTACTTTCAGCGATGAGGAGGACTCCATCCTGCCTGCCCGGGCTGAGAGAGTAAGTGTGTAGTCGCCGGGAACGCTGAAGGTGGCTGAGGTGGTATCACTACCTTTATCTTCAAATTTAACACTGCCCGGCCCATCTGCCGTCCAGAGAGTCTTCCTGAGCGGATCAACACTTTTAATAAGCCCTGAGAGGTAGGTTTTGCCACCGGTTATCACCATGCGGTCAACACCGGCAGTGATGACGGGAGCCACAGCAGGGGCATTGACAGGCTTGAAGACCTGCCACTCAAGCACTGGCGAAAGGAATCGCTCTACCGAATCAAGCTCAAGCATCAGCTTTGTGGTTGAGACCTCGGTGAAAGTGGTATGGTTGTATTTGTCATTCTCAAGTCCCAGCCCGGCGGCATTCTGCACATCAACATATTCCTCTCCGTTCCAGTACTTGAATCTGTAAGCCTGAGGCAGCTTTGCGAAGCTTTCATAGTCATACAGGAAGAGAGCTGCCTCATCAATTGTGACAGGCTGTTCCCACACATATTCATAGACCATGACATTGAGGCGGCCCTGTCTCTGTGGCCTGTTCCGATTGTTCATCCAGCGCCTCATCTGGTCAGGGACGCTGTCAGGGATCTGTAGGTCATTAAGTTCCAGAACCTCCCTCGGTCCCCAGCGGGTGACCTGGGATGAACCTGCAAGCACTGCAAGGTTGTCCTTATCTGTCTGTGCAGCCCCGCCCGAAGTACACGACGGGATCATCATGGCGGCCAGAAGCGCGGCTGCCAAAATAAGTATGATTTTGTTTTTTTTCATTTTCCCGGTTTTTTTAGATTAGACAATATTTTATGATTCAGTTGTTTACATTGTAAATAAACAGGTTTATACTGGCCGGTTCTATAACAAGGCTACTGCCCGGGGAAACTTTTACCGGGCCCGTTATTTTAACGTTTTCAGGTCTCCCCGGCTCATTGGTGGCCATGTCATCAGGTGCGGTGACCTGCCATAATTCTCCCTCTGCTGTCACTGTTCCGTTAAGGATAGTCATTGGCACCTTAACCTCTTCCCATGTTGGATTGACGATTGACACCGTCAGCTTACTTCCGTCAGCAGACAGTGTTGCTGCTATGTCAAGGGGCCTTATCTCCCCGCCAACAGTCACGGGTATTGTCCCGAACTTCTGCCTGTAAAGCTTAAGCACCTGCCCGGTGGCATCAAACACGGAACTTGTAGTATTGGTTTTGATGCATCCTATGACGTTTACTGTCTGCGCGTAATTGGCCATGAAGACCATATCGCTCTGCCTTGAATACTCATTTAGCCCGGCTGCTATGCCCATGGCATCACGCATGAAATATCTCGTTCCCAGCTCGCCGTATATATGCGGACCATACCAGTAGTTCCACTCATCCATGCATATCCGGATATCCTTCCCTTCAAGCTGGGGTATCTCCTGCCGGTACTGGCGGTGTGCGTCTGCCTTTTCCCTGATGGCATCAGGGATCTGCTTCACATGGGTCATGAGCCCTCCCCCATGCCAGTCCTGACGGTAGAAGTGCTCACTGATCAGGTCCATGCTTTCAGAGCAGTTTTTCAGCACCATCCGGTCCCACTCTCCCAGCTCGCCAACGGCAATAAGCTTGATATCAGGATCAACACTGCGCATGGCATCTGCGAAGGCATTGTGCTTCTTGACAAAATCATCGGTGGACATATGTCCCAACTGCCAGTCGCCGTACATCTCATTGCCGATTGACCACCACTTCACATGCCATGGTTCGGCATGGCCGTTTGCGGCTCTTAGCCTGCCCATGGGGGTCTCCGCGGAGCCGTTGCAGTACTCAACCTCCTCACGCGCCATCCGTGAGTCGCCCAGCCCGGCATTGACTGCAATGTAAGGTTCTGTGCCAAGTATACGACAGAAGTCCATGAACTCATGTAATCCCACATCATTGTGCTCAACCCCCTGCCATGCGGGATTCTTGCGCGGCGGCCTGCGGTCACGGTCACCGATCCCGTCCTTCCAGTCATAGCCGCTCACGAAATTACCCCCTGGCCAGCGGTATACCGGTGCATTGAGCTCCTTCAGAAGGGCGATGACGTCAGAACGGAACCCCTCAATGTTGTCTGACGGCATCAGGCTGGCGGTGCCCACCCAGACTTTGCCGCTGCCTTCGGGTTCAATTGCCAGGGAGGCATTGTGGGTCATCTCTCCGGAATGAAAATCAAGCGGATAAGCTGTAAAGTCACTGCCTGGCTTATCAATTCTGAACGTCTGAGACTCTTCCCCCCATGCCAGTGTCACCTTAACTGCATTTATGCCGGGTGTGGCTTTGAGGATTATCCGTCCGGTGTAATCAAGGTCTGGTTTCAGGCCGAGGCCCGACTGCCGGATTATGGCAGCGCCGGAGGCATCAGCACTCAGCACCGGGGTCTTGTCACCTGTGAAAGGTACCTGCCTGTCTACAGAAAAGAGCTCCCGTTTTCCCCTGATTTGCCAGGGTGACTGCCGGTCGCCTGGAGCATACCAGAACTTGCGGTCTTCAAGCATCTCAGCCCAGATGCCTCCGTAGATGCATCTGCCAAGGTGCTCAATGAACTGGCCGTAGATGTATTCAGACATCGGCTCTTTCCTGTCAGCAAGGTCAATGGAAATGTCAGTACTGATCTTTTCGGATGAGACCAGTTCAAGGCTCATATCATCAAACCATGCCCTTCCCGCTGCCGGGCCTTCGCCGAGAAGGCAGGAAAGAACAGCTGAGTCATCGTTGCCGTTTTCGAAGGTAATTTCAACTTTTATCCAGTCATTGGTACCGGCACTTCCCGTGTAGCTGTCTCCAAGCACATCAAGCCGGAATCCAGCTCCTTTCCCGTCAGGGGCCTGCACGTTTTCCGTCTTCACCCATCCGGTGAATTTGTATACGGACCACGGTTTAAGCTGAATCCGGGTCATCCACCTGCCGAAGATCGGCCTGTCGCTCTGCAACATCAGGCTCCGTTTACCATGATGGGCTTCGTAGTCATAGAATGCGATCATGGCGCCTCTGCCGGTTTCGGCATTCCAACCGGTCACCGTCGAACCGACTCCCTCTTCGGCTGACGGGTTGGGGATCAGTGTGCCCTGAGCCCCTCCTCCGGAGCAGGAGGAGAGTAACATGACAGCGGCAAAAATCAACAACCAGTTTCTCATAGCAGTGTTAAAATATGTTATAATCAACTTTTTAAAAAGTAAAAGGCCGGTAAAATGCGGCCTTTTACTTCCTAACTAAAACCTAAAACTAAACCAACT
Source organism: Bacteroidales bacterium (assembly GCA_012514255.1). The sequence goes on from JAAZAP010000090.1 coordinate 11,822, forward strand.
ACCTTCTCCACTCATTTACTCCGTCTCTTATACGGTTACGCCAGACAAGCTTCGATGTGACATCTGTATGATAAGTCTCACCCTGATACGTCACCCTGTAATTAAGGGTGAAAGAGCTTGTTGCCGGATCCCATTTGTTTTCACCATTGCTGACAACATTAAGTATAGGTGCCTGCTCCGGCGTAGCCTGTGCAGGAATACCCCAGACCTCCCATTCAAGAACGCCGACAGATTCCGAATGATTAATGAAGTTAATCCGGACCTTGTTGGTTATTACCGGGTCAAATGTGGTAATGGTCCATTCGTCCTCAGCAACAACATATCCTGACGGATTGGTTACAGTTACCCAGACCGAAGAGGCATTATCCCAGTATTCGATGTACACCTCATCCGGCATCAGCAGGCCACCCCAGTCTGTTGCCCAATAGATCAGGGATCTGTTAATTTCATAGAACCGTGGGAAATCATATTGCAGATAACCCCAGTCATTTGCACTGTTCCAGTTTCCGAATGCACCGTGTGACCAGTCATTTGAGTTTGCAGGTTCAAAACCATCCCTGACAGCCTCAAGTGTCTCCCATGATGAACAGTAGTCAGTACTAAGCACCGTCGGCGGGGGAGCAATATTTGCCTCAACGACAGGCTCTATCGGAAGCTTCCGGAATGTTACCGTATTGTCGGGATGAATCTTCATGCGCATAAGGTAATCATTGCCTACCAGCATCATTACTCCGTCTGTCTCAACAGAGTCATGGGTAATGGTAGCAGCCTGCACCACCGATGTAAAATTTCCAGCGTTAATCTCCTCACCGGTTCCTTCAAAAGTTTTAAATGAACCGGTGTTGTCATAGAAACCTTCCTCACGGTTAATGTACCTGATCACCAGAATCTTGGTTCCCTGGTTTGAGTTGATGCTGTCAACCGAAGTTTCCGTCAGCCTGAACGGAATTGCATAATGGAAGTCCACTGCATCCGGATCATTCAGGAATTTCACGGAATCAAGGGTGACAGTAAGCCTGCCGATATAATCTCCCGAAGGAATGGTCATTGTATTGGCATCGCTCAGGCTGTAGTAGTCTGCCGGCATCAGCTCATAATCTGTTCCTGCCAGCAGTGTCGGGTCAATGGAGAAACGAACCCATCGCTCTTCCTTGTTCTCAAGGACTCCGGCAAGATATACCCCTATATCAAGCTTGAGTCCTTCGTCCTTGACCACTGTCCTTCCCAGCTCACCGGCTGTGCTCAGACCGCCGGTGGCTGTTGAAAAAGCAACAGTGGTGTAAGGATAGTCATTCCTGAACTCTTCGTAACAACCTGTCAGGATGACCGCCATTATCAGTATTGCAAATATCTTTTTCATATTTCCTTTTTTATCTTTTCCATTGAGGAAAAAAATTCTACCATCCACTGTTTTGTCTCAGATTACTCATTATGAGAGTCTGATCATAGGGAACCGGGACATACCTCATATAATCCTGGAATGAATGGTTCTCTACATTCACATACTCATAACTATCATAATTGATATAACTGACATCCCAGACTCTCCATTCAATCACGCCAATTGACTGACTATGGTTGATGAAGTTGATACGAACGCCTGTGGTCTCCACGGTATTGAATACCGTTGTTGTCCAGTCGTCCATCGTAACGAGGTAACCGGAAGGATTCTCAACGCTCTTCCATGTGTCAGTGGCCGAATCATAGTACTCAATGTAGACCTCTTCAGGAAGGAGGAGACCGCCACCGTCAGTGAACCAGTAGATCTCTGATTTTGCAATGGATGTTGGTTGTGCAAAGTCATACTGTATCCAGCCCCAGTCGTTTGCGCTGTTCCAGTTGCCGAACTTGCCGTTAGACCCGTCAGTCGATGATGCAGGGACAAAGCCGTCATTGACAGCTGAGAGGGTCTCCCAGGATGAGCAGTAATCAGTTGAGACCGTTGCACCCAGGGCAACGTTTACCGGATCAGGAAGATTTGACTTGGTTATCCTTGCTCCCCGGATTGTATGGTCAAGAGGCAGGTCCCATCTCCTTATATCCCAGAAGCGGTGACCTTCGAAACAGAGTTCCAGTCTTCTTTCATTACGCACAAGCTCCCTGAATGCATCCTTTCCTGCAGCAGCCTGGTCAAGCCTGTACTGGTCCTGATGACCTGAGGTGGCGCGGTCGGAATCGATACCTGCCCTGTTTCTTATAATTTCAAGTACTGAGTTTGCCGAGAATCCAAGGGTAGCGTCATCAGGGCCGTAAGCCTCGTTTGCAGCCTCAATGAAGTTCAAGTAGAGTTCAGTCTTGCTGAGGAACACCTTGAACCGGTAGCTGGTTGTAACATCACCAGGGGTCAGCCTGACGTTACTGTTCAGCAGTTTCCTGAGATAATAACCGGTGCGTGTACCCTGAAGACTGAGCCCTCCGGGTGCATCCGGTCCTCCTATATAGGTCTTGACAACAGTACCGTTGTAATCAATGCCGTTCCTGAAGATGAACCTGTCAAACCGTCCGTCACGGCTGGCGTAGGGATTTGAGGGATTATAAAGAGTTGACTCATCAATCGGGTAACCATTTCTGGCAGGGAATGCGTCAATAAGATTCTGGGACGGATTGCATGATCCGTACCCATAGAGTGACGGAGGGTAAAATGAATACTCCCAGTCGTTTGACGAATACTCCGTCTGAATCCAGATGTTGTTCAGGCTGGTGCTGTTGTTGGTGGTATTATCAAAATCATGAAGGTTGTTATCTCCGTAGTATACCATAGCATCATGAGCAACCTGTGCAGCACGGATCCAGAGATCCTGTGTTGAGGGACCGTAAGCGGGACTGGCGGCATAGAGATATACTCTTGCCTTCAGAGCCCAGGCAGCCATAGCACTGCCCCTGCCGGCATTGGCATTGCTGTTGTATGATTCGGCACCGTTGTACCATTTCGGAAGCAGCACTATGGCTGAATCACAGTCCTTCGCTATCTGTGCCACACACTCTTCATAGGTGTTGCGCGGACGGTCAAGGTTATCAGAAGTGTTGAGGACCTCTGTAACTATCGGAAAGCCAAGGCATTCACCGCCGCCTTGCGGATAACCGGCATAGGTCCTCAGCAGCAGCCACTGGTACCAGGCCCTCATGAAATATGCCTCACCCCTTCTCTGCTTCTGAAGAACCTCATTGAGAGCAGCATCGGAAACACTGTAAAGCAGGTCCTCGCAGTCCCTCAGATACATGTTAAGATATCCGATAGCCTCATACCATGCATCCCATTCGCCGATCGGATTGTTCTGAACGGTCCAGTTGCCAAGGGCCAGGGCGTTGCCTCCGGGAACTGCCGGAACGGCATTGTCAGTATAGTACTCCGTGTAATCAATATAATCAGTATTAAGGAGTTCGTATGCCTGTGCCAGCAAGCCCTCCCCGTAAACGGCGTTGCTCAGCAGCTCGTCCGTGGTGAGGTCTTCAATGGGCCTGGGATCCAGGAACTCACAAGAGACCGCCACGATTGCCGTAAGGAGAAATATTATAGTTCGTTTCATTGTTTCGGTTTTTAACATTAGAACTTACAGGATACTCCGGCAGTAATTGTCCTGAATAACGGGTATCCTGTTATTCCGGCGTCGATATTCTCAGGGTCAACACTGTACTTCTTCAGTGAAGAGAGAGCTGCGAGATTGGTTCCCCGGGCAAAGATGCGCAGGTTATTCATTGCAAGCCTGCGGGAAGTTGTTACCGGGAAGGTATAGCTCACCTCAATATTCTTCAGCCTGAGATAGGCGGCCTTCGCCACCCAGAAAGTAGAATACTGATGATTATTGAGTGATACCGTTGTCAGCCTCGGGTATTCATTGGTGACCGGGAATCTGTCAAGCATCAATTCGGAATAGTTCTGGCCGGTACCATTGATCCTGAAGTACCTGTCATTGGCAAGCATGACATTCCCGTCAGCTTCGCCCTGCGCCAGAGCATAAATGCTGAATCCCCTGTAGCCCAGCGAAAGATTGAGCCCATAGAAGAATCTCGGCGAATGGTAATCAGTGGCATGCACATCAAGCTCATCCACCACATCGTCACCGTTGAGGTCTGCATACCTTATATCACCGGGCTGGAGAGATCCCCAGCTCTGTGTAACACCTCTCGAATTTATTTCACCATCGGTCTGGAAAAGCCCCTCTGCCTCGTACAGCCAGAAAGCATCCATCTCTGTCCCTGTCTGTTTCTGGTAATCGGGAAGAGCCTCAGGTTCATCCACGACAACGTACTTACCTCTGATATAAAGCGCATTGCCTCCGATGCCATACCTGAAGTCGCCGATCCGTTTGTTCCACTGCACCAGTCCGTCAAATCCCCATCTCATGTCCTCTCCGTAGTTGGTTGCAGGAAGGAATTGCGGGCTTCCTATGATTGAAGGTGTGGAAGCACCCTTGTTGGAGACCTTGTCATAGTTCTTTTCATTGAAGTAGTTAACCTCAACGTCAAGTGCCTTTCCGAAGAGCTGTGCCTGGATCCCGGTGTTGATGAAACGCCTTTTGGGAAGCACAAAATCATCGCTACCGGTCTGAACAAGCTTGTAGATATCTGCATAATCACCGTACTGGCTTGCCACACCTGACCTCCAGCTGGCTGAGTAGGTCCACAGTGTCTCATGCAGGTAAAAAGGATTGTATCCCTGAAGGTAATAGTCATTGATACCCATTATTCCGGCTGAACCGTAGAGCTTCAAATAACTGATGGCTGTGCTGCCGGTGAGGAATTCTTCGTTGCTGGCGATCCAGGCGAGGCCGGCGGTTGGGTAGAGAGAGAACCTTTTACCCTCAGGCATCCTGTTGCTGCCCGAATAGACCAGGTCAAGCTGTGCCACATACCTGTTGTCAAAACCGTAATTCAGCCTGAATGAGAGATCCTCAACCTTTGACGGCTGATACCAGTCATCATTTGAGGTAATCTCCTCCAGGGCGGCATAAAAGACGGCATCGGCAGTCAGTGAACTCAGTCCGAATTCACGCTCATAGTTCAGTCCAGCATAGCCGGCTGTTCTTTTGAGCACATCATAGTTGCCAAGTGACATACTGGGAACCACCAGTGCATCAACAACCCTTACGGGCGTCACGCCCTCCAGCCTGTAAAGTGCTGCTGTGCCGCCCTTGCTGTTTATGATGGTGTTCGAGACATCAAATGATGCATTCCCGAATGCGGTCAGGCCTTCAGCAATGCTTCCAAGATCAATGACCAGCCTGGCATTGTTCTGTGCATTCAGGATCATTCCGTCACCAAATCCCGAGTGAGCCAGCTCATTTGTCAGGTTAACAGGGAAATTGTCACTCCTGATAAGAAGAGTGTCAGCATAGATGGGATGTGCGTTGGAGGGATAAACTGAGATGATATCAAACATATTGTATACCCCGGCGCCATCATTTTGGTTTGGGAAACGCTGCTTGTTGAGGGAGGCTGCAATATTGATACTGAGGTTCATAAAGTCATTCAGCTTTATTGCGACATTGCCGCGCAGCTTATACCTGTTGTTGGTAACCTTTTCTCCAACATTTTCAAGGCCTGCCCCGCCAACATAATCGAACATCGAGAAGTAAGTGACCCTTCTGTCACCGCCCTCGAAGCTTATGCTTGCCCTGCGGAAGGGAGCCGCTTTGGCAACATACTCCCCGTAATAATCAACATCAGGATGAGTCAACAGGTTGGACTGATTCTGGTAGGCAGACAGGTCTGCCGGTGTGTACCATGCCTCATACCCGTCATTTTCCAGCGCCTCATTCAAAAGAGTGGCATAATTGTAGGAGTCGAGGTATTTGGGCATCGTGGCCGGCGTACTGACTCCATATTCAGCAGTGACCTTCATTTCCTGGTTGAAACTGTTACCCTTGCGGGTGGTGATCCAGATCACCGGGCCTGATCCGGAAAGGCCAAGAGCAGCCCTTCCCGACAGATCCCTGATAACCTGCACCTCCTGCACTTCTGAGGCTGAGAGACCGGTAATATCCCTTATAATGCCGTCAATGTAGATGGTGGCTGCCGTACCCCTGATGTATGCCCCGAAGGACTCATGACCGGGAACGGTTGATCCGGGCTCTATTGTAAGCCCCGGAATCCTGGCAGACAGAGCCTCAAGCAGTGAGGCGGTGGGATATGACATCAGTTCATCACCCGTGACAGTGGCTATTGCAGACACTATACGGTTGCTCTGTAACTCCCTGTATGGAAGTTCATTCATGTTGCTTTCGCTTATAGAGCGCAACTCATCAAGTACGAGAGGCTCAACCGTAGTGTTACCCGGAGCCACCTCAACCACCTTAACCATGTATCCTTCGTGGCTGACAGCAAGTCTGTCAATCTCCGTGGAGGTGACACCTATCTCGAAATTGCCGAGTGCATCAGTTACCGTTGACAGTTTGGTATTGAACGACTTCACCACAATCCCGCTCAACGGCTGACCATGGCTGTCTGTCACGCTGCCTTTAACTGTGGTCCTGGGTATCTCCCCTGCCTGTCCGTATGCATTGCTTCCTAAGAGTAGGGCAAGCATGGCTGAGATGACCAGTACCTTTCTTAATATATTGTTTTTCATAACTTTCATCTTTCTCTATAATGACCAGATTTTGCTTATCACCAACCCGGGTTCTGTTTGAACTCTTCGAACATAAGAGCATCAGTAAGGGGTATGGGCCACTTGTAGTGCTTCTGCTCAAATGTCAGAGTAACCACCGGCAGGGCTGTGCGGGAGATGTTGTATCCCGTGGGCCTGCCCGCGTTCTCGATAAGATCCACACCATAAAGCTGCCTGTGCTGCATCTTGTGAGCATCACCCCACCTGGAGAGATCGAAGAAGCGCTTGCCCTCGAGATAAAGCTCCACGGCTCTTTCGTTCTTGATCCTCTCCCTGAAGGCCTCCTTTCCTGTCAGGTACCTTGAATGTACCCCGGGCATCATGATACGCTCCCTGACTTTGTTCAGGGCCTGCACTGCTGACATGTTGGCACCCGGCAGGGTGTAATCCGGTCCCCCTATCTCATTGGCAGCCTCGGCATACATCAGAAGTATATCTGCATACCTGAAGAAAATGGTATGTGTCAGTGGAGCAGATGTATTTGACCAGAGGTCAACGTTCCTGCCCCAGAATTTGCGGGCAATATAACCGGTGTAGGATAAATGCTTCAGGTCACCGCTTGCACGGTCACGACCGCCGTTGAAGAGCTCAAGGTAAAGGTCGGTGCCGCTGGTCCAGCGTTCACGGTTGAAGAGAATGCTGTGATAGAAACGGGGATCCCTGTCTATATATGGATTCTGGGGATCATACTCAGGGTCATCCTGTATGGCCAGACCGTTCTGTGTCTCGAAGAGGTCAACGATATTCTGTGACGGGCTGTAACCCTGGATGATGCCTCCCTCTGCCAGGCTGGCAATGGTGAAGGTGCTGTACTGACTGCCGGAGGTGACTGCTTCATAGAACTCCCATATGATCTCGTCATTGTAGGGAGTATACATGAAAATGCTGTCAAATCCGCTCGGGTAGGTAATAGTCTCAACACCGCCGGGAGACAGGTAGGTCACCTGGTCTGTACCTTTTGAAGGCACAAGCTTGTACTGACCCGTGGTCTGGGCATAGTCAATCAGATCCCATGCAGCCTCTGCTGCAGCGGTCCAGTATTCGCTATTGTTTGACGGATTGTTGGAAGGACTGGCATCAAAGAGCATCGCTGAGGCCTTCACTGCCATGGCGGCACCTTTTGTGGGCCTTCCTGTATTGGCCATGTCCCATTTGTCAGGTAGTAGTGCAGCGGCAGCATCACAGTCTTCTGAAATCTTCAGGACCGTCTCATGGAAAGAGAGCCTGGGCAAAGCATAGTCGTCTGAGCCGCCCAGGACAACGGTAAGATACGGCATGCCTCCATGGCGGATAAGAAACTCATAATAGTACCATGCCCTCATGAACAGGGCCTGCCCCTCCAGCTGGTTCATCTGTGTCTGGGTTGCATTTCCCTCAAGCATGGGAAGCTTCTCCAGGCAGATATTTGCTATCCTGATACTCTGCCATGCATTCCAGATGGTCGAGAATTGCAGCGCCTGTGCAGTGCTGTAAGCACGTATCCAGTCACCGGTCTGAACAACACCCGTGGTCTCCCACTGGACTGATTCAGTATAACCCTCGTCACACATGGCGGCAATCATACCGTAGTCATAATCAGCAAGATAATTGAGTATATCCTTATACATCCTGTCCTGGAACTTCCGGAAGTTATTATAGTCGGTAAAGACCTGCGTCTCATCCATTCCCGTGGAATCCTGTACCTTGTCAAGATATTCCTCACATCCCTGGAAAATAAGGGCGAGCGCAATAAGTATAATTGTAATCCTTTTCATCATCATTGATTTTCCTGGTTAGAATGTCATCCTCACCTCAAAAGTGAACCGTTTCATCATCGGGTATGCCCCGAAGTCAACACCGGAGTTGAAACCCTCGGGATCACCTCCAAGTCTGAAGGGCGTCCAGGTGGCCAGATTGGTGCCGGTAAGGGTCAGGTCAATACGGCTGACACCTACTCTCCGGAGAGGATCAGTCTCAAGCCTGTAGCTCAGAGCTACATTCTTGAGCCTTGTATAACGACCGTCAACAATGGAGAACTCATTCCCCATGTAATTGTACTGTGCGGTAGCCACTGAGTGCACTGCAGGCCACTCTGCATCACGGTTGTCCGGGGTCCAGTGGTCAGCCTGGGCTGTCATGGCGTTATCCTTGTTCTGGGTGAAGGGATAAAGGTAGAACATACCTCCCTGCCTCATGGCATAGGTTGTTGAACCGATACCGTAGAAGTCAACCCTCATGGTCAGATTCTTATATATGGCGGCCAGATTGGCTCCCCAGGTAAAGGCCGGAACATACGGGTTGCGGGGTACGATCCTGTCAAGGTCATTGACAAAGCCGTCACCGTTAAAGTCAATATACTTGAAGTCGCCTACTATCGGTTGAGGGCCGGACGCCAGTGGCCATATGAAGAGCTCGTCAAAACTCTGGTAAAAGCCGGCATCCTGTATGGCTGATGCGGGTGTATAATAGCCCATCCTCTGCGCCACACCCACAGGCTTGCCTTCCAGTGAGACGTTCTCAGGCTTGGCATCAGGTTCGTCATATGAGACCACGCGGCTCTCATTGGCAGACATGATACCCCTCAGCTGAAGGGTGAAATCACGTGAGAAACGGTGGTTGTAACCAAGCTCCACCTCCACTCCGTGAGCTTTTGTCTCACCGCTGTTACCTGAGATGGAAGAAACTCCTACCCATTTGGGTACTGACCTCCTTACCTGAAGAATATCATTGCGGTGCTCATCATACAGGTCAACGTTGAGTGTGACACGGTTCTGAAGGAATCCCATCTCAAACCCGAGGTTTGACTTGACTGCTGTCTCCCACGTGGCGTCGGTGACAGGGATTGTTCCTTCCTGTATGCTTGGATACCAGGTCATCGGGTATCCGAAACCGGAATAATCATCTGCATTTGTATATTCAGAGATGTAAAGCCACCTGCCTATGCCGGCATCGCTACCTACCATCCCCCATGAGAAACGGGTCTTGAAATAGTTAAACCAGGGCATCTTGTCTTTCCAGAAGTTTTCTTCTGATCCTACCCAGCCCACTGCAAACGATGGAAAGGTACCGAAACGAAGCCCGGGAGCAAATTTCTCCGAGCCGGTATACGCAACACTGGCCTCAAGAAGGTATTTCTCATTATAATTATAGGTGCCGCGGGCTACCCAGTTCTCCTCATATGAGGGGAAGCTTGAGATACCCCTGTACTGCCTGCGACTGAAAACACCCACACCGGTCACATTATGGCGGCCAAAACTCCTGGCATAGTCAAGCTGTCCCTTGTAGTAGGTGCTCCTGCTGGCGCTCTGAAGATTCTCACTTCTCGTTGTGATAAGCTTGGGCTGAGGTGTGTCAGGATCAAGCACCTGCCAGTTGGTGTACCTTGACCAGGTAGAGTCAGCAGGATTGAGATAGTAACCGAAAAGGTAATCGAGAGGATACTCCTTCATATACTCGTTGGAGTTGTTGAATGAGTAGAATGCTGAAGCCTTGAGACCTTCGGTGATGAAGTCAAGCTTCTGCTCGAGATTGACGTCAGTTGCAACACCGTTGCTCTTGTTACGCCTGAATCCCATTCCTCCTACCCACATGAGCCTTACTTCACCCTGCTGCGGATTCTCAAAGTAACGGATGCCATCCTGGTCATAGGGAATTTTGTCATCGGGGAATTGCTCAAGCGCCTCCTGCGGATAGTACGGCATGGCGTTCACAGCCTCGTACCACTGCTCCTGGGTATAATCGTCCACTGGCTTATTCCATACCTTGATGTTGCCTGCCAGGTTGACCGTAAGCTTGGTCGATTTGGTCAGGTTAAAGTCGAGGTTGTTCCTGAAGGTGTACCTGTTGTGCCAGTAAGAGGCATCCTTCTTTTCAAATTTGTACGGGAAGATACTGCCCACATCAAAGATATCCGACTCATTCAGGTAACCCAGAGACACGAAATACTTGACAAAGGAGTTTCCTCCGCGGGCATTTATATTGTAGTTCTGATCCCATGCCGGCTTGAAATAGAAATCCATCCAGTCGAAATCCGGATAGAGATACGGAGAGTCACCCGTACGGTAATGCTCCAGGACTTCATCGGAGATAAGACTTGACCACTTGCCGTCATTCTTGTAGGCTTCGTTGCGCAGCAACATGGTTTCATATGAATTCATGTACTCCGGCAGACGGGTTGCCATCTTCAGCGAGGTCTCCGCCGTGAAGTCAAGCTGCAGGGCTCCTTCACTCCCCCTCTTGGTATTGACTATGACAACCCCGTTGGCTCCCTTGACGCCATACACGGCTGTTGCCGAAGCATCCTTGAGGATGGAGATGGAGGAAATCTCTTCAGGGTCAAGGTTGGTGAATGAGCGCTCCACACCATCCACGAGGATGAGTGGTGAGTTACTGCCCATTGAAGCGCCGGCCCTGATCTGCATAGTGATTGACTTGGACTCCTCGCCGGGTGTGGCGTCCTGCATGAGAACCACCATGCCGGGAAGCACTCCCTGAAGCGTGTTCTCAATGGCGCCACCCATCTTGATGTCCTTCAGCCTCTCCCCCGAGATCTGCGAAACGGCTCCGACAACCGTCTCCTTCTTCTGAACACCGTAACCGACCACAACCACGGATTCTATCTCCGCTGTGGTTTCGGTCAGGGTGACGTTGATTACCGTCTGCGTCCCCACGGTGATGGTCTGAGTATTCATCCCCACGGATGAAAACACCAGCACCTCACCGGGCGAAGCATTGATACTGTACTTTCCGTCGATGTCAGTCGATACCCCCCTTGTAGTCCCCTCTATGACAACGGTCACACCGGGAAGAGTCTCGCCATATTCATCAACAACAGTGCCCGTGATTGTCAGCTGCTGTCCTGTCACCGTCAGGGGAATCAGGAGGAACAGACACATCCAGGCATGCAAACGCACCTTTGTGATAAAGTCTGGTTTCATTTTGATTAGGTTGGTTTGATTAATTAGGGTGTTATTACTGGGTTATTTTGGTATTATAAGCATCTTGTCAATAAGACAATAATCCTGACTCCAGCTGTACATACGTGTATTTTGTACACTTCTTAAAGCAGAAAACAAATAACAAATACAGTAACTTGTAAAACTAATTAATGTAAAAAATACACTTGTGCCTCCTCACGCAATTTATGCATATTTTTTTACATGGGCATTATTTTATCAAAGTTTTTTGCAAACGATTTAAATAACGCTATAAAGAGTTATCATTCAATAACTACCTCATGTATTCCCGATGAAAACTCTTTACTGAGCCTGATGTTGATTTTGATCCCGGTGGCTCTGACAGGAGTGAACTCTGCAATATTCCACGCGTCTTTGGTTACTGTCAGAGGTTCAGAGGTTGGAGTCTTCTTCCATGAACCCCCGCTCAAATATTCAACTGACCACTCATCAGGGATCCTGCAGCCTCCGGACGGGCCGTCATCAAACCAATAGATCTTAACCTTTGAGATTGTGGTCGGTTGTGCAAAGTCGAACCTGACCCATTCCCACCCGTCATTCTTAGGCCACCAGTGATAATATGGCCATGTGTGATCATTTGAATTTTCCGGTTCCAGCTGGTCATTGATAGCTGTGAGTGACCTGGCCGGAGTACTTCCTGTTACCACGCTCGTATATGCTATTGTCGGTGCCGGGGAAGGTCTGGCGGCTGATTCCCTGTAAGGAAGCCATACTTTCATCTCGCCAGGGCCGCGATTGTTCCAGAGGTGATAAGGTATCAGCGTCAGCTCATGATAATCGCCCAGTGAAACCGTTCCGTCAAGGTTTCTTGAGGCCTGTCTGGCCTTTGTGGATATCACCTGGGTGCCGTTAAGCAGATCACTCCTGAATTCAGTTGTAAACTCAGGCTTTTCATCAACCACCAGTCCCAGCACATGACCATCGGCATTGTCAGGCCACTCGGCACAGAACATCAATGGTCCCCTCTGAACTGCTATCTTGCCCTCGTCTTCCTTCACGCGCTCATCAGCCAGAACGGCTCTGACAGGCATGGGTATCTCCAGTTCAATTATGTCACCTGACTGCCATTTTCTCGTGATGACGGCATAGCCGTCAACAATCCTTGCATCGGTTGCCTGGCCATTGACCGTGATCACAAACACTTCATCAGACTGGTTGCTGAAACTGTAGAGATTGCCGGGTATGGCTTCGTTCCTGGCCCATCCGGGGATCCGTATACGCATGTTGAATTTCACCGCCTCGTCCGGGTCAACTGTCATGCTCACTTTCCCCTCCCATGGGTAATTGGTCTCCTGGGTGATCTTCACCTTCCGGTCACCGACTTCAATTTCAGCATTGTTTGAAGTGAACAGGTTCACATACAGGTCCTTGTCAGTGACAGAGTAGATATATCCCGGGATTGCGGGAATGAACCTGCACACATTGGAGGGGCAGCATGCGCATCCGAACCATGCTGAGCGTTCGTGCTGGCCGTTTGACTCCAGCGGATTGGGGTAAAAGAACCTGTCGCCCGCCAGGTTGACTCCCGAAAGTGCTCCGTTGTACAGTGTCTTTTCAAGAACGTCAAAGTACCTGCCCTCACCGTGCATTGAGAAGAGCCTGTGGTTAAAGAAGATATTTCCTATAGAAGCACAGGTCTCACAATAGGCTGACATATTCGGCAGGTGGTAAGGCTCCGCAAATCCCTCGTTGCCTCCAGACGCTCCTATTCCGCCCGTAATATACATCTTCCTGTGAACCAGGTCTTCCCATATCTTCGTTATTGCATTTATGTATGCCTCGTCACCCAGAATGGCTGCCACATCAGCCATGCCGGAATACATATATGTGGCTCTCACCGAGTGTCCCACTGCTTCAGTCTGGTCTACCACCTTTTTATGGCTCTGTGAGTACTCCTCGCCATCATCACGGGTACCGCGTGCGTCAAGGAAGAATTTTGCCAGGTCGAGGTATCGTTTTTCGCCTGTCAGCCGGTATAGTTTAACCAGGCCCATCTCAATCACCTGGTGGCCCGGATAGCTGGCAAAAGCATCCCATCCAAAGTCTTTGTCAACAAGATCGGCCGATCTGAGGGATATATCCAGCAGTTCCCGCTTTCCTGTAGCCTGGTAGTGGGCCACGGCAGCCTCATACATATGTCCCAGGTTATAAAGTTCATGGCTGAGGATGTTCGTTTTCTCCCATCGCTCTCCCTCTGCCCATTCATGGAGCTTTCCATATCCCATCTCCGCTATGGTACGGTTGGTGTAAAGGTATCCGTCGTCCTCCTGGGCAAGACCTATCTTATATATTAAGGTATCAAGATAGGCTTCCAGTTCCGGATCGGGGAAAGTCTGAAGCGAATAGCTGGCTCCCTCAATGATCTTTGTTACGTCAGAATCGTCAAAGGGATAAATTGTCTGAAATGCTCCGGTATCCAGTCCTCCGGCTATCTCAAAATTCCTGACGCGTCCGGTTGATTCACAGTATCCGAAGGCTATCGGAATGGTCACTTCATGATTCTTCTGAATGCGCGGGGCCCAGAAGTTATCCGTCATCTTTACAGAGGTGAACGGCACAGGCCTGATGGGATAATTCTCCTCATCGTTGCTGCCGGTGCATGATGTCATGGCAACAGCTGCCACCATGGCAATAATTGTAAGTCTTCCCGTTTCTTTCATTCGGATAAATATTTGTTTGATTTGTCAAATGGTACTGGCATGTAATTCGAAATAAAATCTTTTTGTGTGCTGCTGCTCACGCAGGCCACATGGTAATTCATTCAACCGTTTTGATCCATACGATCATCTCTCCCCTGCCCCTGTTTGCCCAGGAGTAATAGGGTACGGCCCTTACTTCCTTCGCTGTTCCTGACGGATCAGAGACAGGGAAAGTCAGGGTGCCGAGGCCTTCATGCAGTCCCTTTTCATATTTGAACTGCGGCTTAACCGCGGGATCAACAGTTATCTCCCTGACCGGTCCGTTGTCAGCCTCCTCCAGGCACCAGACCATCGGCCCCATTCCCAGTGCCACTCTTCTCCTGTCAGCTTCAACCTCGTCCCTGGCAACAATGAATCTGGGTTCCACAGGCAGCGATACCTCCACTACATCTCCCCTCTTCCATTCACGGTCAAGAAGTGCAAATCCCTTTATTACAGAGGCTTTGACCTTCTTCCCGTTGATCCTGACAACAGTCTTTACTGTGGCAGGCGTGAGAAATCTGTAAAGGTCGCCTTCCATTGGAGCATTACCGGTCCATGAAGGTATCCTTATGCCCAGGGTAAACCTGCCGCTGTTATTTTCCGGTAAGATGGTCAGCTTTATATCTCCGCTCCGGGGATAACTGGTCTCAAGCCCTATCTCTGTCTCGCCGGCAGGTGTTTTTAACCGGGCTTCTGATCCGATGAAGAGATTGAGGTTTATTCCGGTGGCCGTCTCTGACCAGATATATTGTTTCATTGCCGGCAGGAAGCGGGCTACGTTCCCAGGGCAGCAGGAGCACTGGAACCATCCGGCCCTCTCAAACCTGCCGTCAGATTCCAGGGGATTTGTATAGAAGAAACTGCAGCCATCAAGACCTATTCCCGAGATGAGCCCGTTATAAAGCGTTCTCTCAAGCACATCAAGATACCTTGCTTCCCCTGTAGCTGAATAGAGCCTGTGGTTCCAGAAGACGTTTGCCACTGAAGCACAGGTCTCAGTGTATGCATTCATATTGGGAAGCTCAAACGGCTCCCCGAAGGCCTCACCATGTTCCTTGGATCCGATTCCCCCGGTAATATATATTTTCCCGGCCGCGACATCCTCCCATATCCTTTTCGAAGCTTCGAGGTACCTGTCATCTCCGGTAACCCGCGAGAGCTCTGCCATGGCTGTGTACATATAGGCGCCTCTCACGGCATGGCCCACTGCCTCCTTCTGATCCAGGACGGGCAGGTGCATCTGGAGGTAGACCGAGTCATTATATACCTCAAAACGTGATCCTTTCGGGTGCCTGAGGTACTCCTCCTGCCTGCCCCTTACATCAATAAAAAAGCGTGCCAGCTCAAGCCACCGGGTGTTACCTGTCAGTTCATAGAGTTTTATGAGACCCAGTTCTATCTCCTGGTGCCCCGGAGCAATCTCGCGGAGTCCCCACCCGAACTCCGAAGCCACCAGCTCAGCGTTCTTCAGTGCAACGTCAAGGAACCTGTCTGATCCCGTGGCCATGTGGTGTGCCACGGCTGCCTCGTACATATGACCCACATTGTAAAGCTCATGGCTGACCCGTTCGTCTATCCATCTCTCCCTGCCGGCGCCGGGCGCCATGTTCACCGGGTCAATGGTGCGGGTGGTGTAGAGATAGCCATCATCCTCCTGTGCTGCAGCCACCAGGCTTACCAGGCTGTCTACATAAGCCCGCAGCTCCGGGTCGGGAGTCTCAAGCAATGAGTAGCACGCCCCTTCAATGATCTTGAATACATCAGAATCATTGTAACGCTCACCTTTATGCTTCCCCTTCTTCAGTCCGCCTGCAATGGCGAAGTTGTCTATGCGGCCTGTCTCCTCACATTTTCCGAAAATATACGGAATGGTAATGGTCCTGTTCCTCTCAATAATTGGCTGCCAGAAGTCGTCATGCACTGTCACTGCCTGAGGCTGTGGCACAGTCAGCCAGACTCTCCGGTCAGGATCTGTTTTTGCAGCATCATTCTGGCACGAGAACATCATTACACCACTGAGAACCAAAAGTGCTGCCGGAATCCCTGATGCCGCTGTTGTATGCACTGCAATCTTCATCAGCCCCGTACCTCTTTCCTGATAGCCTTGAGTCTCTTCATTACATCATTGGCACCACGGCCGAAATAGTTGTGCAGGATCCGGTATTCGGCAAAAAGCCGGTCATAAACTGCAACATTTTCCGGCACCGGTTTGTATGTATATTCCTTCACCTTTGCCATCACGGCTGCAGCCTCCTGAACGGTATCAAACCCACCGGCATCCTTTCCTGCCGCCACGGCACCGAACAGTGCCGATCCCAGGGCCGGTGCCTGTGGTGAACCTGAAATTTTTATCTCCCTGTTAATGACGTCAGCATAAATCTGCATCACGAACGGATTCTTCTCGGCAATGCCTCCGGCTGCGTAAAATTCGTTTACCGGCACTCCGTTCTCCTCAAATGTTTCTATGATCATCCTCGTCCCATAGGCCGTTGCTTCTATCAGGGCGCGGTATATCTCCTCTGGTTTTGTGACCAGGCTCATGCCGGCGATCATTCCAGTCAGGTCAACGTCAACAAGTACCGACCTGTTCCCGTTCCACCAGTCGAGGGCCACCAGCCCGCTCTCGCCGGGAGTAAGACGGGAAGCCTTCTCTGTGAGGAGTGTGTGCAGATCCACACCTGCATCTTCAGCTTCATCCCTGTATTCCGCAGGAGTGCAGTTCTCAACGAACCACTGGAAGTGGTCGCCCACGCAGCTCTGTCCTGCCTCATAACCGTAGAAGCCGGCAATGATGCCGTCCTCAACAACGCCGCACATGCCCGGAACCTCCTTTTCAACATCTCCCAGCAGCATGTGGCATGTTGAGGTGCCGATGATTGCAAGCATCTTGCCGGGAGTGGTGATCCCGACAGCAGGGATGGAGACATGTGCATCTACATTGGCTACCGCCACGGCAGTGCCTTCCTTGAGTCCTGTCAGCCTGGCCGCCGCCGGGGTGATTGTGCCTGCCTTTGTTCCTACCGGCAGCAGGGTGCGCGACAGTTTTTCGTCCACAAGCCGCTCCATCTTTGGATGCAGCGCCCTGAAGAATTCATTGGAGGGGTACCCGTCATGCTTGTGCCATATAGCCTTGTAACCGGCCGTGCAGGTATTACGTGTCTCCCTGCCGGTCAGCTGCCATACTACCCAATCAGCCGCCTCAATGAACCTGTCCGCGGCATCGTATATCTCCGGGTCCTCGTTGACCGTCTGCCATATCTTTGGTATCATCCACTCCGATGATATCTTGCCACCGTAGCGTCTCAGGAATTTTTCACCTCTCTCCTCAGCAACGGCATTGAGCCTGTTGGCCTCATCCTGGGCTGCATGGTGCTTCCAGAGCTTGATCCAGGCATTGGGCCTGCCCCTGAACTCTTCGAGGAAACAGAGCGGGGTACCATCAGCTTTTACGGGAAGTACCGTGCATGCAGTGAAGTCTATTCCTACACCTGCCACCTGCTCCGGGGAGACAAGGGCCATCTTCATTACCTGGGGGATGGTTATCCTGAAGACATCAAGATAATCCTGCGGGTGCTGCAGCGCCCAGTCGACACCCAGCAGTGTACCGTCAGGCAGCTTCTCGTCCATTACGCCATTTGAATATTCATGAACGGCAACTGCCACCTCTTCACCTGTGGTGGTGTCAACTATCACCGCTCTTCCTGACAGGGTGCCAAAATCAACCCCAATAGTATACTTATGCATTTCTTTGTTTATTTGTTTTTTTCTGACCATAATAGGCGTTGCTGCCATGTTTGCGCAGGTAATGCCTGTCAAGGAGATGTCTGTCTATCTCCCGCGGTGCCGCAAGGCCGGCCGAAAGGGCTGCCATACGTGCCACCTCCTCAAGTATCACTGCATTGTGAACGGCAACAGCCGGGGTGGTACCCCATGTAAATGGACCGTGTGATGCCACCAGTACTGCCGGCATGGTCATCGGATCGGTACCCGTAAGAGCCTCAGCGATGACCAGGCCCGTATTGTATTCGTATTCATTGTCTGTCTCCTCCGGCGTCAGTCGCCTGGTGACGGGAACAGGGCCATAAAAATAGTCGGCATGTGTTGTTCCCAGGCATGGTATGGGCCTGCAGGCCTGTGCCCATGCTGTGGCATGAGTGGAATGAGTGTGCACCACCCCTCCTATCCCGGGAAAGGCTTTGTAAAGAGCCCTGTGGGTGGGCGCATCGGTGGAGGGTCTGAGGGTGCCCTCAACCACACGCCCCTCCAGATCGGTAACCACCATGTCACCTGCAGTCATCTCATTGTATGAGACACCTGAGGGCTTGATGACCATCAGTCCGGATTCCCTGTCAATTCCGCTGACATTTCCCCAGGTCATAATGACCAGGCCATACCTGACCAGTTCCAGATTGGCCCTGAAAACATCCTCCTTAAGCTTATCAAGCATGATTGTACCGTTTTAATTGTCCTGCTCCCGGCACGTCATCATAAGTCAGCTGACTGCCA
>JAAZAP010000091.1 GCA_012514255.1 Bacteroidales bacterium
AGATTCCTGCGGTGGAGTCCTGGATATAGGCCACGAAGGCAGGTATGTTACCCAGCTCAGGTGTCAGAGTGATTATGCCCTGGATATAAACAAGGGTATCAACTGTAGTAATGCCCTGTGTATTCATTGACCGGAGCTGTTCAATAGTGATATATTCCACCTCCGGTTCCGGCGGGGGCACCGGCTCACGACTGCATGATGCCAATAAGATGATAGCTGTGGCAACGGACAGGTTTATGATGGGTTTAAGTGTCATATTCATAAAGGTTTACTTTGCTGTAGAGACAGTGATATTATCAATTCTGTATGAGGTACTTTCAGTATTGCTGCCAGTATAGCGGAAGGCAATAACAGCCGACTGACCAGCTGCAACCGGAAGATTCACATCACCTGAGCTGATAAATGTATGGTCAGGATCACTTTTCTGTGCCAGTACTGCATCCAGAGGTGTCCATGTTGCCGTGGACAGGTTATTCCCGTTATAGTCTGTTGAGATGAGCACCTCCATGGGTACGTTCGTTCCGGTGTGTTCCCAGTAAGCCTTGGCTGTCTGGAAGGAGAGGATCTTCTGGGTGGATATGGTCACAGGCCTGGTGATGAGCCATGTGATCATAGAAGAGAGATTGGAATAGTAGCCTGTTGCCTGGGCATAACTGTTGCCGCTGTAGACCTTGGCGAGCCATATCCGGCTGCCCGCGGAGGCCAGGTTCTGCCACCCGTTGATATAGATATCATCATCATCACCGAAGCTCTCGAAGTCTTCGCTGAGGTTTTCCACTGGTGTTCCCAGAGGCTGCTCAACCACTCCGCACCTTGTACCGGACATATCCACTTCATCAAAATTGCGCACGAGGAACTGGTATGTCCCGTTGAATATGGTGACTATTCCTGTGATAGATCCGTTGCCTGCAGGAAGCACTTCTCCGGCTGCCGACGAGTAACCGCTGGTACGTACTATTATCGTCTTCTCATCACAGTCCTGCAGCGTCCTGTTCTCCGTTACCTTATCAACAGCATCGGCCCATGTCAGTCCCATCATGGCATCGGTGAACTGCACTCCGTCAAATTTAACCAGCCTGCCCAGATAAGCGCTGTTTCTTGCCTGGGTGATAGTCACGCTGGCCGGGTGGGTGGGATTGTCTATTGATAGTTTCAGGCACTGTTTATCCATATTCATGCCTCCGACGCGTATTGTGCCGTCCTCCTGATAATACGGCGTTCCGCCGAGCTGCCAGAAGTTACCATAATCTCCCAGCCATAGACCTTTAAGGTTAACAATCACTGAATCACCGATATAGAGTCCGCTATTGGCTTCAAAGATAAGCCTGAGACCACCGGTGGCATCTTCTATATATGCCTCCTTGTAGAAGTTGCCATCCTTCTTGTCGCTGGCAGTGATTATGCCCCGCAGTGCCCAGTCGTGTTCAATCTCCACGGGATGACGCTGGGTGTAGTCAGAGATGGCCAGCTGGTCAGCGTAAAGAGCCCTGACCTGCTGAACGGTTACTATCTCCCCGGCAACGAATGGCATTTCCGGA
>JAAZAP010000092.1 GCA_012514255.1 Bacteroidales bacterium
GAAATTTTTTATATATCACTTTATACCGGCCGTCGGAGTTGACAAACAATTTTGTAACTTTGAAGTGCCTATAACAGCATTATCATGGAACCGAAGAAAACAGAAAAGGCAAACCTCGAGAACAAAAAGTCACTGTTCCTCCAGGCCGGTCTGATTATCGCTCTGATAGTCTGTATCGTCGCCCTGGAATGGACCAGCGGCCAGAAAAGAGACTCGGCCTTTGACGGCATGACCGAAGAAGCAATCGAGGAAGAACAGATTCCTGTGACGGAAGAGACACCCCCGGAAGAGATGCCTCCCCCGGAGGTGACAGTCACTGACCTCTTTGAGATCGTGGAAGACGACGTAGTGATAGAGAATGAGGTGAGATTTGAGGATGATGAGACATCCGAGGATAAAGTGGTTGAGATCTATGCCCCTGTCCTGCAGGCCGAAGAGGAGGAGGTGGAAGAAGAGATCTTCGTCATCGTGGAGGATATGCCCAAGTTCAGAGGCGGTGACATCAATAAATTCCGCGAGTGGGTGCAGAAACGCGTACGCTACCCCGAACTGGCCTCCGAAAACGGCATCCAGGGGAGAGTGTTCATCACCTTCGTCGTTGAAACAAACGGCAACGTCAGCAACGTGACCGTCACCCGCAGTGTTGACCCGCTCCTTGATGATGCAGCCAGGGAAGCAGTGGCAGCATCGCCCAGATGGGAACCGGGAATGCAGCGAGGCAGACCGGTGAGAGTGAGATACTCCATCCCGATCATCTTCCAGCTGCAATAAATAGCGACATATAAGCGTTAAATAAATACCCCGCCTATCTCAAAACAAGCGGGGTTTTTCAAAATACTGCATCATGAAACGGACCCTGGGAATCTTATTTGTTGCAGCCATTCTTGTGTCCGGCTGTGGATCATCAAAAAAACAACTCGAGATCGGTAACTATGACGCGGCCATCAACAAGGCCGTTGCCGAACTGCGCAAAAAGCCCGACAACGAAAAGGAGATAGAGATCCTTGAACGGGCAATGAACATAGCACTCGAACAGGACAATGAGCGAATTCGCTTTCTGAAGATCGAAGGCAGGGCCAACGCCTGGGATGAGATATATCTTATCTACAAGAAGATGAGCGACCGCCAGTCGGCTGTACGCACAGTAACCCCCGTACGCTACCAGGGAAGGACCATCGAATGGCCCTATGTTGATTACATGGAGGAGATGGTTGTTGCGAAAAAGAATGCAGCCGACTTCTACTATGATCACGGCCAGGAACTGATGAAGAACGGCACCAAGGAATCATACCGCCAGGCTTACGCCGAATTCGTACGTGCCAGGGAGTATGTAGGCGATTACCCGGGCATTGACCAGCTCATGCAGGAATCAAGATACCTCGGCATCAGTCGCGCTTACGTGACAATCAAGAACTATTCCACCACCAGGTTCCCCGAGAATTTTGAAAAGGAGCTGCTCGCCCTTGACCTGCCGCGCCTGAACAGCGAGTGGGTGGAATACCACACTGCTCTTCTCAGCGAGGATACACAGATAGACTATCTTGTAAGCATCAACCTCCGTACCGTGGCCGTCAGCCCTGATAAGCAGTTCCAGCGTGACTCCCTGGTAAAAGCAACTGTGGAGGATGGTTTCGAGTATGTTAAGGACGCAAGGGGCAATGTCTTGAAAGACTCACTGGGCAACGACGTAAAGGTCAAGAAATACAAAAACCTCCAGTGTGCCCTCATTCAGACCTTCCAGGTTAAGGAATGCATCATTGAGGGAGATGTGGAGATGCAGGCACTCTACCCTGAGCGTACCATCAAAAAGGAACCTATAGGCGCTACCTCCAATTTTGAACATATCTCCGCCAGGGCTATCGGTGATGTAAATGCTCTCTCTCCTGAGCAGAAGAAGATGTTGCAGTCAGGCATAGTAGAGTTCCCCATGGATTTTGAGATGATCATGATGTGCAGTGAGAACCTGAAGACGGCCATCAGGGGGTTCATGGAGGCCAACAGGAGGTATATTAATTAGTTTGTATTATTTTTGATCCCCTGTCCGTCACAAGGAGCAGGGGCATTTTACAAACTGATTAATATTTAATCCGATAGAACGAGCAATACTTATTGGGGTTATCACCCCGGAAATAAATGAGGGCACTGCCCGCGAATACCTTGATGAGCTCGCATTTCTTGCCGAGACAGCCGGAGCTGTACCCGTAAGGTCTTTTCTTCAGCGTGTTGAGCATACCAATCCCAGGACCTTTGTCAACAAGGGCAAGATAGTGGAGATTGCGGGTTTCGTTGCCGTCAATGCCATCACCCTGGCCATCTTTGATGACGAGCTCACCCCCAGCCAGATGCGCAATATTGAGAAGGAGCTCAATTGCCGCATAATTGACCGCACCAACCTTATCCTTGACATTTTCGCCCGTCGTGCCCGCACCTCGCACGCACGCACCCAGGTGGAGCTGGCGCAGTACCAGTATCTCCTGCCCAGGCTTACCGGCATGTGGACCCACCTGGAGCGCCAGCGCGGAGGTATAGGCCTTCGCGGTCCCGGTGAGACGGAGATAGAGACTGACCGCCGTATCATCCGTGACAAGATCACACGGCTGAAGGAGCAGCTGAAGAAGATAGATACCCAGATGAGCACCCGCCGCAAGGGGAGGGAAAAGATGGTCAGGGTGGCTCTTGTAGGTTACACTAATGTTGGCAAGTCTACCCTCATGAACCAGATCAGCAAGAGCGATCTCTTTGCAGAGGACAAGCTCTTTGCCACTCTTGACACTACCGTGAGGAAGGTGGTGCTTGGCAACCTGCCGTTCTTGCTCTCTGACACCGTGGGATTCATCCGCAAGCTGCCCCACGACCTGGTGGAGTCGTTCAAATCAACCCTCGATGAGGTCAGGGAGGCTGACCTGCTCCTGCATGTCATTGACATCTCCCACCCGGGTTTTGAGGAGCAGGTGGCGGTAGTGAACGACACCCTCCGGGAGCTGGATTCAATAAACAAGCCCACAATACTTGTATTCAACAAGACTGATCTTTTCTCTTTCACCCGCAAGGATGACGATGATCTCACACCCGTCAGGCGCGAGAATCTCTCACTGGATGATCTGCGAAGGACGTGGATGGCCCGTTCAGGGGATCAGCGCACGGTCTTTATCTCGGCAAAGAGGAGGGATAACCTTGAGGAGTTGAGAAGGATGCTCTATGAAGAGGTAAGGAAGATACACGTCACACGTTATCCCTACAATGATTTCCTCTATGAGTCTGACGGTCCTGTTATTTAAGCAGTCCGACTGACAGCATATACTCGGCTATCTGTATTGCATTGGTGGCGGCTCCCTTGCGGATATTGTCAGCCACAACCCACATGTTAAGGCTCTTCTCCTGCGAGAAATCGCGCCTCAGCCTGCCTACGAACACCTCATCCCTGTCATGGGCTATGAGGGGCATCGGGTATTTTGTTTCAGCAGGATCATCATAGAGGATCACGCCGGAAGTATCTGCAAGGATATTCCTGACCCTGTCAAGGTCGAATTCACGTTCAAACTCGATATTAACCGCCTCGGAATGACCGGCAGTGACCGGTACCCTGACGGCCGTGGCTGTCACACGTATCTCTTCATCGTCCAGTATCTTACGGGTCTCATTAACCAGTTTCATCTCCTCCTTCGTGTAACCGTTGTCGAGGAAGATATCGCACTGCGGGATACAGTTGAGATCAATAGGGTAGGGGTATGCCATTTCGCCGCTGAGTCCGCGCCGTTCGTTCTCAAGCTGTGTCACTGCCCTGATGCCTGTGCCCGACACCGACTGGTAGGTGGAGATGACCAGTCTCCTGATGCCGTATTCCCTGTGGAGGGGAGCGATAGCCATGAGCATCTGTATGGTTGAGCAATTGGGATTGGCAATAACCCGTGTGTCGGCTGTGATGGCCGAAGCATTGATCTCAGGCACCACCAGCGGTATTCCTTTTTCCATCCTCCATGCTGAGGAGTTGTCTATAACAACTGTACCATTCTCGGCGAAGGCTGGCGCCCACTCTTTTGAGACAGCCGCCCCGGCAGAGAAGAGCGCCACATCAGGAACAGCCTCAACAGCTTCCATGACGCTGACCACCCTGACAGGCTTGCCCCTGAAGATCACTTCCCTGCCCGCGGAACGCTCCGAAGCGGCCGGGAATAGTCTGTCTACCGGGAATTGCCTCTCCTCAAGAACCTTCAGCATCATTCTTCCAACCATTCCCGTGGCTCCGACAACTGCAACTTTCATTTTTTTCGTTTTTAAAAAAATAATACGAACTTTATAAAGAGAAAAGTGCGACAAATTTAATCCTTTTTTAGTCCCGCTGCATGAAAAAGATAGCTTTGTTGCCGTTACTTTCTTTGTATCTGTCTGTTACGGCACAGACTAATGGCCATGTCACCGGATACCCGGCCACAGGTGATGTTGTTATATCCGAGATCATGGCTGATCCCACCCCTTCACGAGGACTCCCCGAGCGTGAGTACCTCGAGATAACGAACCGTACCGGTGACAGCCTGTTGACCGGGGGTATCATGCTCATTGCCGGCAGTGACACGGCCTTTCTTGTCGAAGGATGGATAGCGCCCGGCGAGCGGATCATTCTCTGTTCCACGGGGAGCAGGAGCTATCTCCTTCCTTACGGGCAGGTGATGGCGGTGAAGTCGTTCCCCACACTGAATGATTCCGGTGAACTTCTCGCACTGCGTGATCCCGTCGGCAGTCTCATTCATGCCGTCAGTTATGGCCCGGAGTTCCTGGGTGACGGCCCGCGTTCCGGCGGTGGCTGGTCTGCCGAGCTTGCTGACACGGATAATCCGTTCAATGAACCATATGCATGGGGCCCCTCCGCTGACCCCTCAGGAGGTACGCCGGGAAGGGTCAACTCCACTGTTATGGCTGTTCCCGATACCCGTTGCCCCCGGGTTATTGCCATCTGGCCCCTGGCAACTGACACAATAGCGGTGCTTTTTGATGAGACAATCATGCTTGCTGACAGGGAGCCATGGCTGGCTGACGGCATATCAACACTGCCCTCACTGTCAGGTGATCATATTGACCGTACAGCCCTGGTGCCCCTGACAGAACCGCCAAGCCCGTCAGCCATCATAACACTGCTTATTCCCCTGCAGATTACCGATTTTGCCGGAAATCCACCCTGTTTCACTGAGCTCAAGACAGGACTGCCATCGGATCCTCTTTCAGGGGAGTTACTGTTCAATGAACTGATGCCTGATCCTCCGGAGGGGTACAGCGAGTACCTTGAGATCTATAATAATTCGGAGAAGGTTATTGACATGTCACGTCTCTTTCTGGCAAGCGGCAGTAGCTCTGTAGCCAACTCTGTTACCGGAATACCGCGCCAGATCCTTCCCGGTGGATATATTGCACTGACCACAGGTAAGGAGGAGTTCGGAGAGTATTATCCATGTGCCGATGATGATGCAGTGTTCCGCGCTGACCGACTCCCGGTGCTGCAAGACGACAGGGGCACGATGATATTATATGACAGGAGCCTGAATATCATAGACAGGGTGGATTATCATTCAGGGATGCATCTGTTGTTACTTTCCGGAACGAAGGGGGTAGCCCTGGAGAAGGTGTCTCCCTCATTGGCCTCGGATGTGCCGGGTAACTGGCATTCGGCTACGGAGACCTGCAATTGGGGCAGCCCGGGGGCCCGGAACCCGGCAAGCATTGAGAAGCCTGGTGAAGATGAGGATATGACCCTTTCTTCCAGAAGGATTTCCCCTGACGGAGACGGATTCGAGGATGTGGTATTGATAGGCGTCTTCCCCGGAGGGGAGGATAATATCATCTCGGTGACAGTGTTCAATGA
This sequence comes from Bacteroidales bacterium, assembly GCA_012514255.1. The sequence goes on from JAAZAP010000092.1 coordinate 5,855, forward strand.
CCGCGGATACCCGGTCAGGCGGCTGGCAGAGAGGTTTTACGCGGGCAACGGGGCCCATTTCATCTGGGACGGATTGGCGGATAACAGTGTACGCCTGCCAGCGGGATTATACCTGATCCTGGCCGAGTCATACAATAACGCCGGCACTTCCCGCCGATGGAAGGAGGTGTGTGCTTTGCTTTACAGGTAAGTATTCCCGGGGGAGTGGAGCCTCAGATGGAGGCGATGAGCTCCTTCATTATCCTCGTCATCTTCTCCTCACTGTGCTCGGCAGCTTTCTGGACCGACTCATGGGTGGTATATTCTATCTTGCCCTCCACACCGAGGTCAGTGATGATGCTGACGGCAAAGACCGGAAGATTCATATGCCTTGCGGTTATCACCTCGGGAACAGTAGACATGCCCACGGCATCAGCTCCGATGACACGGAAGAACCTGTACTCAGCGGGGGTCTCGAAGGTGGGACCGGTGGTGGAGAGGTAGACCCCCCTGGTGACCGGGATACCCAGACCATCAGCAATGCCTTCAGCCTTTTCTATCAGTTTCCTGTCATATGCTTCACTCATGTCCGGGAAGCGAGGCCCTATACGGTCATCATTCGGACCAATAAGCGGATTGTCCACAAGACAGATATGATCTTCAATGATCATTATATCACCTATTCTGAATTTCGGGTTAACGCCACCGGCTGCGTTGGAGAGAAAGAGAGCCCTGATACCCAGTTCCTTCATAACCCTGATAGGGAAGGTGACCTGCTCTGATCCGTAACCCTCGTAATAGTGAAAACGGCCTTTCATGGCAACCACTTTCCTGCCGCCAAAATCGCCGTAGATAAGTTTTCCGGCATGACCCTGTACCGTTGACAGGGGAAACTCGGGTATATCCTTGTAGGGGATCTCAGCCTGAATATCTATCTCCGCGGTGAGGCCTCCCAGTCCGGTTCCGAGAACAATACCTGCTTCCGGATCTTTGATCCCGAGTGAGGCGAGAAAATCAGCAGTCTTTGTGATATTTTCCAGCATATGAATAAACTTTACTTAAGAAATCATCTTCATTTTCAATAAATTGCACACTTACAGGCAGGTAAAAGAGTGCCTCCCTGACGTGAACTGCAATATTAGTGATTTCTTTTAACCTGACGGCATCCTTGGCGGTGGTAACTATCAATTTGTCCTTTCCGTCAAGGGCGTTAAAGGCCATGGTAATCCTTTCAAGGTCGTCAAGGGTGTATTTATAGTGGTCAGGAAATGCAAGACGGGTCATGGTGCCGGCTATTGATCCCAGGTAATCAACCAGCGGTTGCGGGGCTGCTATCCCGGTTATCAGCAGTAGTGAGGTTGCCGGAGTGATCTCACGCTCTGTCCCATTGAAGACGTGCTTCAGCCTGCTATAGGTAAGCGTGGTGAAATAGATTGTTCCGGCAAATCCGGCAGCCCTGAGCTCATCTGTTACCCCGGCGGTCTCAACAGGGGTGATCTGCAGAGGCACTTTTGTGACGATGATAATATCAGCTCTCTTCACGGCTCCCTTATGCTCGCGGAGCATGCCCAGGGGGAGCAGGTGATCCCTGGTCATCAGCCGCTGCCAGTCGGAAAGGAGGATATTCATGCCGGCCTTCACCGCCCTGTGCTGAAAGCCGTCATCAAGGATCACGGCGCCGGCACGGGGCTTAGCGCGCATGATCTCCCTGATGCCGTTGACCCTGTCGCGGTCAACGTAAACAGCTGCCTGCGGGAGACACTGTGCCATCAGCAGTGGCTCATCGCCGGCTTCAGACGTTGTGCTGTCATGCGTTACATGAAGAAAACCCCTGCTTTTCCTGAGGTAACCGCGACTGAGGACGGCCACGCGGGTGTGTGGCGTCAGTTTCTCTGCCAGGTAGATCACATGAGGCGTTTTGCCGGTGCCTCCGGCTGTGATATTGCCCACACATATGACGGGCAGGTTGAAGGCCTGGCTCCGGAATATGCCGAGGTCATAGAATCTGTTCCTTACAGCCACGGCAAGTCCGTACAGCTGTGAGGCAGACCACAACAGGAGCTTCAACGGCCTGATCATCCTAACGGATCTCCAGATGGTATGGCATGATGGCCATTATCCCTCCGGATGACAAGATCTCTTTCAGATGGAGGTAATAGCCGGAGGCATCTCCCAGCTCCCTGATCATGGCTCTCTCCGTGACATCACCCATCAGCTGCTTCATAAGTTTCGTGTAAAAGTCTGATGCTTCCGGTTTTTCTATTGTCCTGTACTCCTCCAGTCCTGCCAGGGCAGCTGCCTCCCTGATGGCGTCAGTGAGTCCTCCGAACTGATCCACCAATCCAATCTCAATAGCGTCGGCGCCACTCCATACGTGTCCCTGACCGATGCTGTCAACCGCCTCCTGCCTCATGCCTCTGCCTTTGGCGACAATCTCCGTAAAGGTGCTGTACGTACGCTCAACGTTAGCCTGTACTGCATCTTTTTCAAAGGCGTTGAGAGGTCTTGTCAGTGAAGGAGCGTCTGAGTGGGCGTTGGTACGCACCACATCGGAGGTGATGCCCAGCTTCTTGTTGAGCAATCCCTGGGCGTTGGGGATAAGTCCGAAGACGCCTATTGATCCGGTGATGGTTACCGGTGACGCCATTATCTTTCTCGCAGCTGCGGAGATATAGTATCCGCCGCTGGCAGCGTAATTGCCCATGGAGACAACCACCGGTTTGACTTTGTCAGTCAGTTCCACCTCCCGCCATATCTGGTCTGAGGCAATGGCATTGCCGCCCCTCGAGTTGACCCTGAAGACCACAGCCTTCACTGTGCTGTCAAGTCTCAGCTTGCGCATCTCATCCGCATACCTTGTACCCCCTATGTTGGAGTCGTCACCCTCACCCATGTCAATACTGCCTTCGGCGAAGAGGACGGCAATCTTATCCTTGCCCGCGGATGAAGCATGCTTCACAGGCACCTTGGTGTACTTTGACATGGATACATAGTTGATCTTTTTGCCCTCTTCAATACCTGCCGCAGCCCTTATGCTGTCATCGAGCTGGTCACGGTAGAGGGTGCCGTCAATCAATCCTGCATCAGTCATCAGTACCGGATCATATCCCGCCAGTGAATCAGCCAGGCTCATCACCCTTTTCACGGGTACACCGCGCGATTCTGAGATCACCTTTACCACATGTTCCCATATTGATCCGATGTATCCCGTGATTTGCATGCGGTTCTCATCACTCAGTTTGTCAAGCATATATGGTTCAACAGCCCCCTTGAACTTGCCGTGCCTTATCACCTGCACCTCCACCCCCAGCTTCTCCAGGGCTTCTTTGTAAAAGGTAACTTCGGCTGCCAGTCCCTTAAAGTCAAACATTGATGCCGGGTTGATCCATATGGCATCAGCCGCCGTGGAGATGAAATAACTCTCCTGCATCAGCATATAGTCTGAATAGGAATAGACAAATTTACCGCTTTTCCTGAACTCATTCAGCGCTGTGCGAAGCTCGTCTGCCGTAGCCCATCCTGAAGGCATGATGCCGTTTTCTATCAGGATACCACTAACCTTCTCGTCCTCAGCAGCTTTTTTAAGGTTCTTCAGCAGCTCATTCAGTCCTGGTGTCTGGGTGAATGACATGGTTAACGGATCAATTGTACTTAACGGATTGCCAGTGTTGCGGTCAGGTATCATTGAGCCTGTCTTTATTACAAGCACTGAGTTCTCAGATATGCTGGCAGGCTTTTTGCCCGCGGCTGCCATCCCTGAAAAGACAGACAGCATGATAACGAAGAAGAGGATACTTGTGACTATGATTCCCGCTATGACGGCGAGAAGCATCTTGAGAAAGGTTTTCATTTGTGCGTTGGTTATAATTATGTGACCAAATTATAAAAAAAACAGGCATCTTTAAGGCTATGAACCTATTGTTATGAAAATGCCCGCAACATCAAGCGTCATTGCAGGTCTCGGGAGCAATCTGGGAGACAGGTTTGCAGCCCTGTGCCGGGCCATGGAGCTCATCACGGCGGAAGCAGGGGAGATAACTGCCGTCTCATCGGTATGGGAGACAGAGCCATGGGGGTTTGATGCCGATGAGCAGTTTCTGAACATGGTGGTAGTCATACGGACATCCCTGGAGCCGGTGAAGCTGATACAGCTTTTCCGGTCCATTGAGGGGCGGATGGGCCGCCGCCGCAGTGGCAGCGGCAGGTATGAATCGCGGATCATTGATCTTGATATTCTGTTATGGGAGAACCGTGTTATCTCATTACCCGGGCTTGATGTACCCCATCCGAGGCTCGCCTCCAGGAGGTTCGTGCTGGAGCCACTGGCGGAGGTGGCACCCGATGCCGTTCATCCGGTGACAGGACTGACACCCGGGGAGATGCTTCAGCTGTGTGACGACAGGTCAGATGTAAGACTTGCTGCCAGGCAGCTTTAATGTAAGGTATCTGGTTCAGGAGGTACCCGTAATGTACAAGGCTGGCCGGTCCCGGGTTTCACAGCGCCCCGTTGTCAGCAAAGCTGTAGTAATCTTTGCCCGCCACTATCAGGTGGTCAAGCAGCTGTATGTCCATTAGCGCACCGGCCTCCTTTATTTTCTGAGTGATACGTATGTCAGAGTCGCTGGGGCTGGTATTACCCGAAGGGTGGTTATGGCATATTACCAGCCCCGAGGCAAGTGTCTCAATTGCTTTTTTCATGACTATGCGTATATCGGTGACGGTACCGCTCACTCCTCCCTGGCTGATTTTCATCCTGCCGGTCACCCTGTTGGCCCTGTTGAGGAAGAGGATCCAGAATTCCTCGTGGGGAAGGTCTTCCATCAGCGGACTGATAATGCTGAATACATCGGCTGATGAGCGTATCTGTGGATTCTCGGAGGCCTCGGCCATCTTGCGTCGTCGGCCAAGCTCAAGGGCAGCGGCGATGGTGACTGCCTTTGCTTCACCCATACCCTTTATCTTGCGTATCTCCCCCGCGCTGAGCCGTCCCAGCTGACCGAGTGAGTTGCCGGCCAGAGCCAGCAGTTCGCGTGCCAGGTCCAGGGCTGAGTTGTTCCTGGTACCTGATCCTATGAGAATAGCTAACAGCTCAGCGTCGCTGAGGCTTGCGGGGCCCTTGTTCCAGAGCCGTTCACGGGGTCTGTCCTCGACAGCCCAGTCAGTGATCTTCATTGACATGCAGCAAAACGTTTTATCCCGCTGCAATATAAAAAAAACAGCCGTCACAATGAAGCGACAGCTGTGAAAATATCTGGAATAGAACCCTATTTCAGGCTCTGGGCATGTTTGGTGATTGATGATTTGAGGTTTGCCGCCTTGTTCTTGTGGATGACATTCTTCTTTGCCAGCTTGTCAATCACTGCACTGAGCTCGGGCAGCATCTTTTCAGCTTCTGCCTTTTCGGTGGTCTTACGCATCTTCTTAAGCGAGTTGCGCATTGTGCGGGCGTAGTACTTGTTGTCTTCCCTTCTTGTTTCTGCCTGTCTTGCGGCTTTGAGTGCCGACTTATGGTTAGCCATATTGTCTGTTTATTGTAAAATTAGTAGTCCATAGGGGAATCGAACCCCTGTTACCAGGATGAAAACCTGACGTCCTAACCACTAGACGAATGGACCTTAAAGAACTTAAAAAAGCGGATGCAAAGATGGCATCTTTTTTTATATCTGCAA
>JAAZAP010000093.1 GCA_012514255.1 Bacteroidales bacterium
CGATAGAGTATTGAGATATTGATGATCCGCACCAGGTCATCATCATCATACCATCTCCTGTTGGTATCAGTACGGTGAGGCTTTATGATCCGGTATCGGCGCTCCCAGATGCGGATGGTTCCCGCCCTGATCCCTGTCAGTTTTTCCAGTTCTGCAATTGTATATCGGCTCATGGTTTGAACACTTACCGGGTTAAATGTATAAAAAAAGAGCTTACACCTTAAACAGAATATTGAATTCCTCAACGGGTCAGGCGGATAAAGTGATTATTCCTTTGTCCAGATGCGGGTGTTGAGGTTCAGGTCGTCTACAATTTCTATGAGGAGGGTGAGGAAGTGCATGCTCTCTTCCAGGAAGGTGTAGTCGGCCGCCGGTTTGAAGGTACGCAGCTCGAAGAGGTTTTTATACATGCTAATGGCGATATAGACTTTGGAGTCGAGGAAGGAGAGGTATACCCTGGTGTTCCATTTCTTTTTGAAGGCGAGAATGCGTTCCATCAGTGCCGGGGTCAGGATATACCGGGCTTCAACCTGGTCTTCCCCGTAGACACAGAATTCCTGCTCGAAGCGTGGGTCTTCAAGCCTGATAAGCTCGCCGCGGCCGGAAGCCATTGCCTGAAGCTTCTGGCCGAACTTGCCGAAGAGCTTCTCGGCGGTGTCAGGCAGAACCACCGTATGGGTTTTGAAGTGCTTGTTGAAGTCAGCTATTATGAATAGTCCCTTGAAAAAGGTGTTATACTCATCTTTTTGCGAAGATCCGGATCCCGAGCTGCTCCTGTGCTTTGCTGTGACCTCTGAAAAGACTATCTCCGTTTTGTCAAGCCTTCCGGAGAAGTGATCTTCACCCGAGTATTTGTCACATGAATAGGGAAAAATCCTGCTTTTCACAAACTCATACTGAGGCACCGCTCCGTCTGGAGTATATATCAGTCCTTCATCGGCAAAGCCGGCGAGGCGTGCAATGATCTTTTTTTTGTATTCTTTGCGGAAGCTCTTGCTGAAGATGCCGGTGACAATCATTCCTGCGATGAAGGTAACTATTACAGGCAGTGGTTTGGGGAAGTTGGTATCGCCCGGGATTAGCATCAGCTCTGTGAGGATGGCTGCCGCGGTTATCAGCAGGATGGTCATGACCTTCCTGTTGATCTCTTTACGGCGACGGTCTATATCTTCGAGATCAGCCCTCAGCTCCTTTTCGTAGAATTCCCTGAAACTGGCGTATCTGCTCATTCCTTTTTCAGGCTATGTTCACGGGTGGTTTGGCGGTTATCTCATCCCTCTTTGATGCCGGGATTTCGAAGAGGGTTCTTCTTTTGTAGTTCATCATGGAGGCGACGATGTTGGAGGGGAAGACCTCGATACTGTTGTTGTACAGGGTCACAGCGGCGTTGAATGCACGGCGCGATGCTGCCAGCTGTTCCTCCACCTCGTTGAGGGTGCCCTGCAGCTGCAGGAAGTTGGTGCTGGCCTTCAGGTCGGGGTAGTTCTCCACGGCGATGATCAGGTCAGCGAGCCGCCTGCCGAGCTTATTCTCAATGATCACACGATCTTCATCCGTGAGGTTTTCTGACAGTGCCTGCACCCTCATTTTTGTTATTTCGGTCAGCAGGTCCCTCTCGTAGATCATGTAAGCCTTTACGGCTTCGACGATCTTCGGAATCAGGTCATACCTCTTTCGGAGCATCACATCAATGGAGGCAAAGGCATTCTCGACGTCATTTTTCTTCCTGATGAGCGAGTTGTAGATTATTACCGTCGACAAAAGCAAGAGAAGAACTACCGCAACTATTAAATAGACCATTCTGAAGGCAGGTGTTAACCGGATTTAGTGCCCCCTGATTGTCAGGAGACAGTAAAATTACGGAGTTTTTACCAAAAACCCAACAGCATGCAGGTACCGGGGTTCCACAGGCGGGTCACATATGGCGGACCTATTCGGATTTTGCACCGGCGGCTTTCAGTATTTCAACGATGTTTGTGTATCCGGCTTCAGTGGCTATTGAAAGGGGTGTTTTGCCCTCAACTGCAATAGCGTTGACATTTGCTCCGTGTTCGACAAGGAACCTGACCAGCTCTTCGTTAGCAGATTCCACAGCCCAGAACAGGGGGGTATAGCCCTTGTACCAGGATGTTGTATTAGCCTCATCGATGTCAGCACCCTGGGCCAAAAGATATTCGGCAAATACATAGCTGACAGTTTCTCTTCTTAAACCCATGCTGGTGCACTGAGTAAAGACACCATTCCCTTTGTCAGTTAATGCATGGATATCTGCTCCTTTCTCAAGCAGCTGTTTAGCTATATCTTCTGAGCAGCCGCATGCCAGGATGAGGGCAGTGGCACCGTCATTGGACTTAATATTAATATCTGCCCCCTGCCTGATTAAAAATCCTGCAACATCATTATTACAACCGTTTAGTGCATTCATCAGGGGGGTGTACCCTGTTCTGTTATCCTGGTGGTTGATGTCGGCGCCAGCGGAGA
>JAAZAP010000094.1 GCA_012514255.1 Bacteroidales bacterium
GTATGACATAGTTCCCGCGCGATATGGTATATGGGAAACAGCAGTACCCCACTTGATCCTGCCCTTCTGGCTGATGTAGGCTGCCTGACCTGCAAAATCATAAATCTCACCATTGAGCGAGAGTGAGGAATAAAGCTGGTTATCACCAATCATGTCGCTGAAGATCATATTGATGCTTCCTCCCAGGTTGTTCCTGTATATTCCTGTTGAAACACCTACATTGGCATTGTTGGAGATGTAATCAAGCTTGAATTTGGGTTTGTAAGGCAGATGCTTCACTGAATTATCCGGAAGGGGCTCAACAACCTTCCTGCTATAGAGTGTTGAGTCAATAAGGTTAGCCGCAGCGTGTGCCAGCGGAGGCAGCGTGCCCGCATCTAGATTGATAACAGAGCCGTCTGCCTCTGAAGGCTTGAAGTCATCAACATCAGCAACCACTATGTGATAGGAATTCTTAATGTAATAATTGTAAACTGTCTTATCTCCGTCACGCGACCAGCTCATGGCTGGCGAATATGGTGTTATGCCGCTTACTCCGGTCATATATGATGTAAGTCTCAGGAGCCGCCCGGTCTCAACCTCATATTTGTACATGTTCCTGAAACCGTCTGCATCTGAGAGGAAGAAGATATGCCTGTCATCAGATGAAAAGGCCGGATTCATGTTATAGGCGCCGTTAAAAACATCGATCTCCCTCACGTCCCTGGTTTTCAGATCAAGGACTGCCAGGGCGAAGCTGAATTTCCTGTGACCGGCTTTATTTCGCTTCTCCTGTGAGAATACTATTTTGCGGCCATCGGCTGACCAGGAAGGATGGATATTCGATTCAAAGTCATCTGTCAGCTGTTCAATCTCACCTGACATGATATCATAAAGGTAAAGATCAGTGATGCCTTCTGCAGAGCCGCTAAAGACAATTTTTCTGCCATCAGGTGACCATGATGGATTTGACAGTGCCGGCACTCCCCTCATGCCAACCTCGCGGGTAATCTTCCCGCGTTTTGTGTCCACAAAGGCCAGTTTGTTAATGCCGTCACTGAACAGCACAAAGACATACTTTTTGCTGTCAGCCGACCAGCTCCCTCCTGATTCAACATAATTGAAATCGTCATATGTGCGGGCAGCGGCCCCTGACACCTTGCTTAAAATCTTTCCGCTGGCAGCATCAGCAATAAAAAGATCCAGGGTGAAGATATTCTTCTCCGAAAAGAATGCAATATATTTTCCGTCAGGACTTATTGCCGGTGAGATATTGATCCTTCCTCCGTTCTCGTCGGTTATTACCCTTCTGCCGGCAAGTTCATCTGCTTCTGCTGCAAGATAAGGCTTGTAATAGACTTCCATCGCACTTGCCCATAATCCCGAAAGGGTCTCCTCATTCATTCCAAGGATGGTGTCGGCCGCCTTTGAGAATCCATATTGGGCTGTCTTCCTGAACAGAGGGATGATTGTTGTGTCACCCCATGTTTTCCCTACCATAGCCCAGAAAGCCTGTCCATACCTGTATGGGAAATACTTTGAGTCAGTGGACAGCTTTTTCAGGGTAGGAAAATCCTTGTTCAGCAGCGCATCCCTCATCCACATGGCTGTGTTTGGATCAACGCTTCCCAGTGAGAAATACTCTGCCATCCCCTCAATCATCCACAGCGGGATGTTATTCAATGAATAATTGCCGGTAGTGTCAGATTTAGTGAACATATTGAACTGGAATGCATGTACCAGCTCATGACCCAGAGTGTGGTCTGTCTGGGCCAGGGTCAGGGCAACAGGCATGATAACCCTGTTTTTCATCCCCTCGGTAATCCCTCCGGTGCCCGTGCCGATAAGACTGCTGACAGCATTGGTCTGCTGAAAATCGGCATGATTGTTATAAAATATCAGCGGATTTCTCCTTTCAAAAGTATCCCTGAAGACCTGCTGGTGAATGGCAAACCACTCCTCAGACCATCCCGAAACCGTTTTCAGCAGTGAATCATTCTTCATGCAATGATAGATCTCGAAAGCGGGAGTCTGAAGGACATCGAATCTGAAGGAACTGTATCCCGGCTTGTTCCTTCCGAAATATTGTGCATCAGCATTTATTGCTACAATGAGCCATGCTGTCAATACAACAAATGACAGCCTGATCAGCCTTGCGGTATTTATTTTTGTTTTGCACGAACTCATAGCCTATCATATTACTATTACCTGAATACTCCTAAGTTAATCCATGCGTGTCAATTAAACATACTAACTGACCTAAAGATTGGTTCAAAAAATATGCCATTACCCGTGGCTGGATTCGAGTCGGTTCATGTAGCCCGGCAGCATTATTTTATCTATTTTTAAACTCGATAACCGATAACCGATAACCGATAACCGATAACCGATAACATATGAAGAAACTAACCATCATCACCGTTACGCTTGTCATGGCCCTGATGGGAGCCTGCAAAAGCGAAAAGAAAGAAAAGGCCGTGGCACCGGCCATCGATGTCTCACTCACCGAAGCCGAGAAGGCAGGCGGTGTGCTTACACCTGAAATCCTCTGGAAGTATGGTCGTGTTGGAGGCATCACCCTCTCTCCTGACGGATCAACAGTGCTCTATCAGGTCACTCATTATGACCTCCTTACCGAGGCACGCACCACTAATATCTGGTCAGTCCCCGCATCAGGAGGCGATCCTGTTCAACTGACCACCGAAGGGGGAGCAGGACCTCAATGGATAGAAGACGGCGCCAGGATAGCTTACCTTGCCGGAGGCAAAATCATGGTAATGAATCCTGACGGCAGCGGTAAAAAAGAGATCACCGGCCTGCAGGATTTTGAAATACTCTCATTCTCACCGGCCGGTGACATGGTCTATTTCACCCGACGCGTCAAGCTTGACCAGACGGCAAACGAGAAGTACGGCCTCCCCAATGCAAAGGTGCGCATCATTGATGATCTGATGTACAGGCACTGGGACTACTGGCATGATTACTCATACAGCCATCTCTTCACCGCCTCTTTCGATGGCGCAACCATCAGCAACGAGAAGGATATCATGGAGGGGCAGCGTTTTGACACACCGGATGCACCCTGGTTCGACGAGGCTGATATAGCATGGAGTCCTGACGGGAAGCTTATAGCCTATGCCTGTAAGAAACTGACCGGCAAAGCCTACTCACTCAGCACAAACACTGATATCTATCTCTATGACATAGCAGCCGGTGAAGAGAAGAACATCACCGAGGGCAACATGGGTTATGACAGAACACCTGTCTTCTCCCCTGACGGATCAATGATTGCCTACTCAAGCATGGAGGAAGGAGGGTACGAGTCAGACCTCGAGAGACTTTTCGTTTACAATATTGCCAACGGCGAACGGAAATGGATTTCCGAAGGTTGGGACTATAACACAGGCAATATCCAGTGGAACGGCACAGGCGAGATATGGTTCACAAGCCCCTACCTGGGTACCCAGCCGGTATTCAATATCTCACTGGCATCCGGAAGCATCACCAGGATGACTACGGGCAAAAACGATATGGGCCCGCTCCGCCTGAACAACAATGTCCTTGTAGCCGGCATACAGTCAATGGCACGCCCCACCGAGGTGGCTAAGGTGGATATGTCAAACGGACAGTTCTCTGTGATAACGGATGTCAATGGCCATATCTACGAAAGCATCACTATGGGCAACAGCGAGGAAAAGTATATCAGGACGAAGGATGGCAGGGACCTGCAGATGTGGATAATTTATCCGCCCGATTTTGACCCCTCGAAGAAATACCCGGCACTGTTGTACTGCAAGGGCGGGCCGCAGGGCCCCCTCGGGCAGAGCTGGAGCTACCGCTGGAACTACCAGATGATGGCTGCCAACGGATACATCGTGGTGGCTGTCAACCGTCGCGGCAACTCAGGCTTCGGCAGTTACTGGCGAGAGCAGATCTCGGGTGATTATGGCGGGAAGAACATGCAGGACTACCTTGATGGCATAGACGCAATGGCGAAGGAGCCGTTCGTGGATAAGGATCGCCTGGGCGCAGTGGGAGCCAGCTACGGTGGCTACTCGGTATTTTATCTCGCCGGGATGCATAACAAGAGGTTCAAGGCGTTCGTGTCGCACTGCGGCGTTTACAACACCATCGCCGAGTACGGCTCCACCGAGGAGTACTGGTACCCGAACAAGGATTACCAGGGTTCTCCGTGGGACAAGCCCCAGCCTCCCGGATACAATAAGTTCTCACCACATACGAAGGTTGACAGGTGGGACACACCCATCCTTATCATCACCGGCGCAAACGACTTCCGCATACCATACAGTCAGAGCTTCGAGGCGTTCAATTCAGCTACGCTGCGGGGTGTGCCTGCCCGGCTCCTCTTCTTTGAGAATGAGAGTCACTGGGTCACCAAACCACAGAACGCAGTCATCTGGCAGAAGGAATACTTCGAGTTCCTGGATACCTATCTTAAGTAGGGAATATGCAGTTGGCAGTCGGCAGTCAGCAGTCAATTAAAACTTTCACGACTGCCGACCGCGGACTGCTGACTGCTGACTTTATTTCGCCCTCATCTTCTTGTCAATAATCTCTGCGGCCTTGATAAGCGGGTATGCAGCCGGCGAAGCTGTCAGCAACGGGTGAGTGCCAATCTGCGAGATGAGCAGTGAGTTGATGGTCATCCTGTTCTGGATAATCATTCCTATCACATTTGTAAGCTCACCGGCACTGCAGCCACCTATGACCTCTCCCCCGATAATTACTCCTGAACTACGGCTTGCGATAAGCTTGACAGCCTGTTTATGTGCCCCGGGCAGAGTGCCGGGATGGCGGTCTATACCTTCGAACAGACCGGTCAGGACGTCAATGTTTTCTGCTTTTGCAGTTGCTTCAGTAAGCCCTGCAGTACCGAAACCAACATCTCCAATGGCTGTTGCATAGATAGCAATAGTACCTGAAAAGGTTTTGACAACATTCAACTGGTAAAGATTCATTCCTGCAATACGAGCCTCGGCGCATGCGGTAGAAGCAAGCATGGTAGGGACACGCCGACGGGTTACAAAGTCGCGCTTCTGTGCACAATCACCCACGGCAAAGATATCAGGTTCATGAGTGCGCATATACTCGTCAACAGCAATAAAACTGCTCTCATCAACATAAATTCCAGAATCTTTTGCAAGTTGAGTATTGGGTTTATAGCCTATGGCCAGTATTACCGCATCAGCTGGTATCTCCTCCCCGCTGTCAAGCAGTACACCTTCAACCTTCTTGTCACCCTTAATTTCACATACGCCACAACCTGTCCTTATGTTAATTCCCCGGTCATTGAGAAGCAGGGCTATTTTTTCTGACAACTCGGCGTCAAATGCCAGTGAAAGGATATTGGGAAGTTTTTCAATAAGCACCACCTGGTGGCCTATCTTCCTCATCTCGTCAGAGAGCTCCACGCCAATAAAACCTGCTCCTATGACAACCACTCTCTTGCAGCAGCCAAGTTTTTCCTTCATCTCATCAAGGTAGACCTTGTCTTTTGGCACTGTATAAACACTCTCTTTGTCCGTTCCCTTCAGCCATTTTGGTACGGTTGGATATGATCCTGTGGCAATGACCAGCTTCTCATAGCCAATATCAGACCCGTCAGCCAGTAAGGCTTTCTTCGCCTTAATGTCTATTGAAGTCACCTCTCCCATCATAGTCTCAACCCCCGCCTTTTCCATCATATTATCAACAGGCATGATATTAAGTGTGGAGCTGTCAAGCGTGCCGTAGATGTATGGTATACCGCAGGGTACCATAACATCTTTCTGCTTCTTGATCATGGTGAAACTTTTGTTGGGGTAGGCTGACTTACCTGTAAGAGAGACCACCATTCCCGCAGCGCTGCCGCCTATAACTAAAACATCTGTCTTTTTCATTCTTTATTATTTATTTGTTTGGTTTTTGGTTTTCAACTGCCTCCATGACCTGGCCGGCCAGGGTTTCAAATGCCTCCACGGCTGTCTTGTTTGTCTGCTGGAA
>JAAZAP010000095.1 GCA_012514255.1 Bacteroidales bacterium
GCAGTGATATCCCTGGATGTGTGAGGTTTGCCATTCATTGACATATCAGGGGGTCTCAGCTCCTCCTCCCTCTATCATGACCTGATAATTACGGCAGATTGATGTTTCAGGGGGTCTCAGACCCGCCGTTACGCGATCAGTAGCTCAATTGATGATACGGAAACATCGGGATTTATCTTCCTGACCAGTCCCTGGAGCACAGCGCCCGGGCCTGACTCAATAAACTCCGTGGCACCGTCGGCAACCATCTTTTGTATGGTCTGGGTCCACCGTACCGGCGAGGTGAGCTGGGCTATCAGATTGGCCCTTATCTCATCGGGCTCCGTCACGGGCATGCCGGTAACGTTTTGGTAAACAGGACATACTGGCTTCCTGAAGCGGGCGTTACTGATTGCCTCTTCCAGCTCCTGTCTTGCAGGCTCCATTGCTGGCGAGTGGAATCCGCCGCTGACGGAGAGAGGGATAATCCTCCTGCCACCTCTGCGTTTAAGCTCCTCCGTGGCCTGCGCCACGCCCTCATTGGTACCTGAGATCACTATCTGGCCGGGGCTGTTGTAGTTGGCTGCCACCACCGCACCACCATACAAGGCACATACCTCCTCAACCACGGCATCATCCATGCCAATCACGGCAGCCATTGTTGAAGGATTGATCACGCAGGCATGCTGCATAGCCATAGCCCTGTCGGCCACGAGGGTAAGGCCCTCTTCCAGGGAGAGGGCACCGGCGGCCACCAGGGCTGAAAACTCGCCCAGAGAGTGGCCGGCAACCATGGCCGGCACAAAAACATCACCTGCCACCGCAGTCAGTATAACCGAATGCAGGAAGATGGCAGGCTGTGTCACCCTCGTCTGCCTCAGCTCCTCGTCAGTGTCCGAGAACATTATATCCGTGATCCGGAACCCCAGCAGCTCATTGGCCTGCTCAAACATATCACGTGCCGCAGGGTATCTGTCATATAAATCTTTTCCCATCCCGGAGAACTGTGTGCCCTGCCCGGGAAAAACAAATGCTTTCATATCATGCCGGGTTTTGTATTTAGAACTCGTTTAGTGCAGCCTGCTGGCTATCAGATGCATGAATTCCTCGCGGGTATTAAGGTTGGACAGGAAGCAGCCGGTGAAGGCTGAGGTGGTGGTGACGGAATTCTGCTTCTGCACACCTCTTATCTGCATACACATGTGCTGTGCCTCTATCACCACCGCCACTCCCAGAGGTTTGAGATTCTCCTGGATGCAGTTGCGTATCTGCGTGGTGAGTCTTTCCTGCACCTGCAGCCTGGCAGCATAGGTCTCAACAACCCTCGCTATCTTGCTCAGCCCGGTGATGTAACCGTCTGGAATATACGCCACGTGAGCTTTGCCATGGAATGGCAGCATGTGATGCTCACACATTGAGTAAATATCTATGTCCTTTACTATTACCATCTGACGGTACTCTTCCTTGAAGATGGCGCTGCGGAGTATCTCTTCCGGATCTGACTGGTAACCCCTTGTAAGAAAACTGAGCGCCTTGGCAACACGTTCGGGGGTCTTGACCAGCCCTTCACGGTCAGGGTCTTCCCCC
>JAAZAP010000096.1 GCA_012514255.1 Bacteroidales bacterium
ATATTAGACAATTAAAACACAAGAATTATGGCAGAAATCGGAAGATCAATCGTTAAGATGGACGTTGACAAACTACTCAACCTCCTGAACAAGGCACTGGCAGATGAGTGGCTGGCCTATTACCAGTACTGGATAGGTGCAAAAGTGGTAAAGGGACCAATGAAGGATGCAGTTATCGCAGAACTCGAGCTGCATGCAACCGAGGAATTATCACATGCTTTGCTGCTGGTTGACAGAATCGTTCAGCTGGGCGGAACTCCTGTGCTCACAACCGACGAATGGACAAAAATCACCAACTGCGGGTATGAAACACCCGATGATCCGTTCGTTTCAGTGATCCTCGACCAGAATATCAAGGGAGAACAGTGTGCAATAAGGGTTTATAGTGAGCTGCTTGATCTGACAAGGGTAGGCGACCCCATAACCTATGATGTGATACTGCAGATACTAAAGGATGAAGTTGAACACGAAGAGGACCTCGTAGCCCTTAAGGAAGACTTTGATCTGATGATTGAGAGAAGAAAATAACCAAACTATTATTAATTAATAATCAATCTATTATGGAAGAAAAAATTTATGCAATGCCACGTATTGGCGAACAAGCACCGGAATTCAAGGCTGTAACAACCCAGGGTGAGATCAACTTCCCATCTGAATATAAAGGAAGCTGGGTAATTCTCTTCAGCCATCCTGCAGACTTCACTCCTGTCTGTACTTCTGAGTTCATGACTTTTGCCACCATGGCTGAGAAATTTGAAAAGGCAAACACCAAGCTCGTGGGCCTCTCTGTTGACGGTCTCTACAGCCATATCGCATGGCTCCGTACCATCAAGGAAAAGATTGAGTACAAGGGCATGAAGGATGTGGAGGTGAAATTCCCCCTCATTGAGGATATCACCATGGAAGTTGCCCAGAAATACGGGATGATGATGCCGGGTGAAAGCAACACAAAGGCTGTCAGGGCAGTGTTCTTTATTGATCCCAAGGGAATTATTCGCACCATTCTTTACTACCCGCTGAGCCTTGGACGTAATTTCGAGGAGATCTACAGGGTGGCTATCGGCCTCCAGACAGCTGATGCCTTTAATGTTGCCCTTCCTGCCGACTGGCAGCCGGGTGATGAGGTCATCGTTCCCACAGCCGGTTCATGCGGTGTGGCCAAGGAGCGCATGGAAAGCAAGGAAGAGATGAAGTGCTATGACTGGTTCTTCTGCACCAAAAAACTGGACAAGCAGAAGATCCTGGACACCATCCTGAAGAAATAATCAGGTTCTGACCACGTTGCGGCAGGTCTGAGACCTGTGGTACGGTATATATGACAGGGATCTCCGTACGGGAGATATTGCGGCAGGTCTGAGACCTGCCGCAACTGTTTCTGCACGGGTTAATAGGATCTGACGTGAACGTTGCGCACAGCGCGTCCTGATGGTTCATTCTGGTTGGTGAAGGCCGCATCCCATGCCAGCGCCTCCGCCGTGCTGCAAGCCACCGACGGTACTGAAGGAACGGTCATCGCTGCAGCATCCGAGGGGAAATGTTCCGCAAAGATCGAGCGATAGAAGTACTCCTCCTTGGTGAGCGGAGTGTTGAGCGGAAACCGGTAGCGGGCCGTTGCCATCATCTCATCAGAAACCTTTCTTGACGTGAGTTCCCTGAGAGTGTCTATCCAGTTGTATCCTACACCGTCAGAGAACTGTTCCTTCTGACGCCAGGTGATATCGTGCGGCAGGTAGTCCTCAAAAGCCTTTCTGACCACCCACTTCTCCATCCTGCCGTTGCTTGCCATCTTGTCAGCCGGATTCAGCCTCATTGCCACATCAAGAAACTCCTTGTCGAGGAACGGGACCCTCCCCTCTACTCCCCATGCAGCCAGCGACTTATTGGCCCGCAGACAGTCATACAGGTGCAGCTTGCTCAGCTTACGGACCGTCTCTTCATGGAATTCGCGTGGTCCGGGAGCACGGTGGAAATAGAGATACCCGCCAAAGACCTCGTCGGCCCCTTCACCTGACAGCACCATCTTTACTCCCATTGATTTTATTACCCTGGCCATGAGATACATCGGGGTGGAGGCCCGGACTGTTGTCACATCATAGGTCTCGAGGTAATAAATCACATCTCGCACCGCGTCCAGTCCTTCCTGAACGGTAATGTGGATCTCATGATGAACCGTGCCTATATGGTCGGCTACCCTGCGTGCCGCTGCCAGATCCGGTGATCCTTCCAGGCCGATGGCAAAGGAATGGAGCTGCGGCCACCAGGCATCAGACCTGTCATCCGTCTCAATGCGTCGTGCAGCATACTTCTTCGCAATGGCGGAGATCACCGAGCTGTCAAGCCCCCCGGAGAGCAGTACGCCATACGGGACGTCTGACATCAGCTGCCGGTGCACGGCCTTCTCAAGTGCTTCGCGCAACGCGCCAATATCAGAGGTGTTTCCTGCCACGGCATCATAGGATGTCCAGTCTCGACTGTACCACCTGGTCATGACACCGTCCCTGCTGAAATAGTAGTGCCCCGGAGGGAAGGTCTCAATCTTCCTGCATACCCCCTCCAGCGCCTTGAGTTCGGAAGAGAAATAGAAATTACCGAAGATGTCCCATCCAAGATAAAAAGGGACAATACCTATATGATCACGTGCTGCAAGGAAGCAGTCGTTCACCTCATCATAGAGCACGAATGCAAAGATACCGTTCAGCTCGTCAAGAAAATCACACCCCCTGTCGGCATATAGTGCAAGAATAACCTCGCAATCTGATTTGGTCGTAAAATCATACCTGTCACTATACCGTTCGCGTATCTCACGATGATTGTATATTTCCCCGTTTACTCCCAGGATCAGCCGGCGGTCACGGCTGTAGAGAGGCTGCCCGCCTGATTCAACATCAACAATGGAGAGACGCTCATGGGCAATTATTGCCTTCTCCCCGCAATATATACCTGACCAGTCGGGACCCCGGTGCCGCAGCTTACCCGACATCTCAAGGATCCGGGGCCGTAACTCCCCGGCGCTTACTTTCAGGTCAAAAACACCAACAACACCACACATACAATAAATACTATTTTATGATTGCAAGGGAGCAAAAATATATATTTATTTTGTATTTTGGTGTATTTCGTTATATTTTATAATATTTTATTGATTTATGATTTATTTCATTCACCATCTACAATTCTTGATGGTCTACGACCATCCTGTGAATGATGATCCTGTATTACAATTCTTAATGGGCTACGCCCAAATTACACATGAAAGTCCTGAATTACAATGCCTGATGGTCTACGACCATCCTGTGAATGATGA
>JAAZAP010000009.1 GCA_012514255.1 Bacteroidales bacterium
CTGACAAGAAGCGTCTCTGTGATGAGCTGGGGATAGAACTGGTAGTGAGCCGGAGGGTGCCGGTGGCGGGACTGCCACCGCGAAGCACCACCGCCCTGCGCAGCGAGTGCCGCATACCGTACCGTCTTGACCTGGCCGGCGGATGGCTTGATCAGCCCTATGTCTCAAAATTCTGGCCCGGGGCGGTGCTGACTATCTCGATTGAGCCCGACCTGGAGTTCAATGACCGCAGCGGGATGTCGAGCTCCACACGCAAGAAGGCAGTTGAGCTGTGGCATACGGATATCCCGGATGGCGATCCGCAATTGCTGGCACGGACACTGTTTTGCCTTGAGAATCCGCCGGGGACTACCTATGTCAGCGGTTCTCAGGATGCTATAGGGATAGTCTTTCCCGGACTGAACCGGCTGGATTATGCTGCCGGCGAGTACTGGCCTGAGAAGATCACTTCTGTGAATGATGCGGAGGTGCTCGAATGGCTGGAGCAGCGGTTATGGTTTATTACACTGCCGCCTCGTGCCGGGGGGTTCAATGTGCTGGATGAGACGAATATTTCCGTTGAGGGGGCCCGGGCGCTTGCCGAGGCTGCTGACGGGGTGTGGAAGGCTGTTCTGGCGCGCGACATTGAGGGGCTGGGTCGGAGTTACAAGGCATCGTTTGAGGCCCAGGTAGCGATGTTCCCGCTGATGAAGAGCCGCGTGGTGAGCGAGACGATAGAGCAGTACCGCGACAAAGCGCTGGGCTGGAAGCTGGCCGGCGCCGGCGGTGGCGGGTACCTGGCGATGGTCTCTGAGAAACCGGTTGAGAATGCGATCAGAATCCGGATCAGGAGGAGACAGGTTGAGTAGAACTGTAATCAAAGCAGCTCGTAGAGCTGCAAGAATTGTAGATGACAGGTTCCTCCCACCCACAGTCCTCAGTCGGCAGTCAGCAGAACCGGATTTACTGGTAAAAAAAGGTTGGATAATTGGAGAATTTTGACTATATTTGAGTTTAACCATAGAGGATGTATAGTCCAGAAATAAAGGCATTTATCAGGGAGAAGAGCAATCTTTTCTGGTCCACTCCGGAGGACAGGAAAGAGGAGATCAGTCCCGGTTTGCTGGTTGAGACAATTCTGAATTACGGCTCAATGGATGACGTCAGGAAGCTAATAAGACTGATGGGAATGGATGAGGTAGCCAGGGTATTTTTTAGCGCAAAAGGAAGGCAAAAGCTGAACTATTATCCTCAGATTCACAACTACTTTTCACTCCTGTTCAAAAAATATGCATAAGGAGACCCTTTCTGAAAAACAGAAGGAATTGCTGCCACTAATCAGGCAATTCAGCAGGGAGTATTATCTTGCAGGAGGGACAGCTGTAGCATTGCATATAGGTCACCGTCGGTCGATTGATTTCGACCTTTTCAAATTCTCTTCTCTCAACCATAAAAGGAACATTGATAAAATAGCAGGCTTGCGACTGCCATACGAAGTAACCTGGCGAGAAGCAGGCCAGATGAATGTCACCGTGGGTGATGTCAAACTGACATTTCTGGAGTATCCTTTTCATATTTTGCCGAAGAGAAAATTCGATAATATCATTAAGATACCGGAGCTGATCGATCTTGCCGCCATGAAGGCATATGCTCTGGGCAGGAGATCAAAGTGGAAGGATTATGTGGACCTTTATTTCATCCTGAAGGATTATTATTCAATAAGTCAGATTTCTGCGAGGGCATCAGAAATATTTGATCAGCTGTTCTCTGAAAAACTCTTCAGGACTCAGCTTAACTATTTTGATGATATCGACTATTCTGAACAGGTTGAGTATATTGGATCTCCCGTTCCCGAAGATGTGATTCGGACCTTCCTTAACGAAAAATCACTCGAGATCAAACTCTAATTTGAAAGATTGAGTTTCAATACCATGAACAGACTACTCATCATTCTACTCCTGTTGCTGATGACAGGCGGATTGACTTTTTCCCAGGGACTGTACTTTAAACTGTTCCCCGGCTATAACTTTTCTGTCTGCGCACAGCAGATGCCTGATTACCTGACGCACCAGGTGATGATACCTACAGGGACGGGATTCGGAAGACAGAACGTAAACCTCAATGATCCTGAATTCTCCGTCGCCTCCGGAGTCAACCTTAGGGCCGCGGCAGGTTACACCATCAACGATCTCCTCTCGGTGGAGCTGAGATTCTCCGGATTTGCCAATACCCGGAAACATTTCGAGGCTGCCGGCCAGGACCTGCTTAACGGAGAGACCGAATGGGATTTCCGGAGCTTAAGCGTCATGCCGGCAATCGTGTTTGGCAGAACTGTCAATAAAACTTCGCTGAACATCTATGCGTTTTCCGGCATTGGGGCAGCTGACCTGGAGGTGACAACAATATTCAACGATGACCGCCGCACGATTGAGTTTGACAGTGCACCCCTGTTCTCGTGGGGCTTCGGCCTGGAGTTCTGCTATGCCGTCTCGGGGAAATTAAGCCTTTTTGCAGACGCCGGCATTACAAGCTCGTACTACAGGCCTGACAGGGCTCACCTGGTATCATCCACAACATTCCCTGCTGAGAATCTCCTGACTTACCAGAAGGAATTTGTTTACCTGGATGAGATCATCAATATCGGTATGGACCCCTTCGGCAGGCCCGATCCCAACTCTCCCGACACCCGGCTGAGGGAGACTCTCAGATCAAACAGCCTCGCCGCAGGCATCGGGATTAAACTAACGCTCAGGAAATGAGACGGCTGACTCTGATATTATTCCTTGGCTTCTTCGCTTTGCGCTCCTTCGGACAGTTTTATGTCCAGCCCTCGGTCGGATATACCTTCAACAGCGACCCGACAGTGATGAGTTCGACCCTGATAACCGATAACCAGAAATCGGTTTATACGATGAAGCTCCGTTACGGGCAGGGGCTCTATGCCGGGCTGACGGCAGGATACTGCTTTTGGGACCGGTTCTTTATCGAGCTTGACGCGAAGAAGGGGCTGCTGACACGGAACAGCGCATCGGTGGAGGAGCCCGACCTCCGGGAGCTGGATAACTTCTACATTGCCGGTTTCTTTGGGGAGATCGAATACAGCAGCCCTCTCTTCCAGTTCTCGCCCAGGGCAGGATACACCGTGCGGACGGACAGGTTTGCCGCCTCGTTCAGCCTGGGGCCGAACTTCATGAAGACGAAGATGAAACACAGAGTAACCACAATCGATTATGACTTTGGTGAAGGGTTCACCCTTGTCCCGCATGATGTAGAGGCGGAGCAGGAGTACCGGGGTAAGATGCATACGGGGTTGCAGGCCGGGCTGGGACTGAGCTGGTCGTTAAGGCAGGATCTGCTGGTTGTGTTCGACTTTGTGACTGTTTTCAACAACTACAGGTTCACCTCCGGCGAGGTCACTTTCTACGAGGTTGACGGACAGGACCGGCTGGGGGAACTGGATGATACTGACATAGATATTAACCCTGAGGACAACAAACTCAATCACAGTCATTACGGACTGCACCTCGGGGTAAGGTATGTCTTTGGGAGGAAAGAGGCATCCGTGACGGCTATGCATGCAGGGCAGGTTTATTAATTCCTAAATAGTAGTAATTTTACGTGAAACAATAATATGTCAAAAACAGCACTTATAACCGGCGTGACCGGGCAGGATGGCGCCTACCTGAGCGA
>JAAZAP010000097.1 GCA_012514255.1 Bacteroidales bacterium
TGATAATGACACATTGCAGCAGATTTTGAACCATCCAATGGTTGACGGGCGTGAGTCAGTATTTATTGTTACTGACCGCGGCACTTATATTGCGGGAGAGAACGTGTGGTTCTCGATGTATGTCCGTACCTCAGGCAGAAGGAATATCCCATCCAGCATGGCTGGTTATGCAGAGATAATGAACATCTCCGGCATGCCAGTGGCACAATGCCGCATCCGCCTGTCGGATAATGGGACAGGTAACGGTGTACTGGCTCTTCCTGATTCGCTCTCATCAGGTGACTACCTCGTCAGAGGATACACCAGGGCAATGACACCGTACGGGCCGGAGCACTTCTTTTCAGGGATAATCAGGGTCTTCAATCCATACACACTCAGCACTGAATATACCATGATCAGGCCGCCACACTGCCAGGAAGGACCGGCAGTGGAGCTCTTCCCTGAAGGAGGCACTCTCATCAGAGGCAAGCCGTCAGCTCTGGTAATCAGAACCAGCGGTCCTGACAGAAAAGGAGTAGCCGCCACTACAGTACTCAGTTACGGTAACGGTAAGGAGAGTGATACCGTGGTAACCGGAGGCAACGGCCTCGGCTCCTTAATGGTGCCGGCTGACGCCAGGTGGGTAAGAGCAGTTGCGTTCATTGATTCTGCAGTTGTCACAGGCAAGATTGACGGCAACAGTTCTGCCGGATACTCGCTGAGACTTACCCGAACACATGATGGAGACGTTGGAATTACAGTTCATCATGATCCACTTCACGATAATAAGTCGGAGATGCTCCTTGCCCTGACTGTCATAAACAGTCAGGGTGTGGCCTTTCTGAGGAGGATCAGGCAGGGAACGGAAGAGGTGGTCTTCAATATCCCTCAGAAGGATCTTGTCTCCGGCATCAACCAATGCCTGCTCTATGACCACTATGGCAGACTGCTCTCTTCAAGATTGTTCATGAACAACAGCAATGAAGAGGTACCGCAGGCAGACGAGGAAGTGACCATTACGGCCGGAGAAGGAGAGCTGCGTGTCTCTCTTCCGGAGAACTCATTGTACCTCACGGCGTCGGCTGCCATCTCGGAGAATGGTCGTCATGCCTGGCATGAAAACTATGCCATGCTTGCTGAATGGGTGACTGCAGGCACCCTTGCCGATCCCTTCATGCAGCCCTTCCTCTCCGGTGAAAAGGAGATTATTGATGATCTGCTGGTGACCCTGCGCGACAGATACCAGGATGTTGATCACGCTGCTCTTTTGCCAGTGGAGGCGGAGACGCAGGGACTCGCCGTTGACTGTATGGTGACGGCGCCAGACGGACTTGGTCCTGTAAAGGATGAAATGCTCTTCATCAACCTGCCCGGGAAGGAGTGTTTCTTACAGTACATGGTCACCAATCATGAAGGCAGGCTGACGTTCATTGTGCCTGAACGCACAGGATGGGGAGAGATAGTGGTTTATCCTGCAGATACAACAAGAAACCTGATTATAAAAACCCTCTCTCCTTTCTTCCCCGGGGCCATACCGCTGGCAGGTAACAAGGCAGACATAACTTCGGTGGCCGATGCCTCTGTCAACAGGATGAGTCTTAACAGTCAGGTGATGATGATTTACCAGATCAGTGATACTGACACGCTGCCGGCACCTTCTGATACCCTTACCGGCAGTCATTTTTACGGCTCTCCCGGCCAGCGCCTGGTACTGGCTGATTATGTCGCCCTCCCCGTGATGGAGGAGTTCTTCTTTGAGCTGATCCCCGGATGGGACCTCGTCAGAACACGGTCAGGTTATGAATTCAGGCTGACTGATCCTGTGTCATCCGCTCCGATAAAAACAGCACCCCTGATGTTCATTGACGGTACCTGCACAACCGATGCCGGAACAGTGGCCATGCTCTCTCCATATATCACCGGGCACATAGATGTCTGTAATGGCAGTTTCCGCCTGGGCGATGTGCTGCTGCCCCCGATTGTGCACCTTGTAACCAGGGATGGTGACTACCGGTTACAGTCTCTGCCATCCCATGCCCTCAGGATCAGGCATCAGTTCACCAGCCCTGAAGTAAGGTTCAGGCCTTTCACAGGAGATCCCTCCGGGCACATGCCAAAATTTGACAACACCCTGCTCTGGGCTCCTACTGCCAGCACCGTCAACAGCACAAAACTGACCTTCACCCTTCCCCGTCCTGATTATAACAGTCCCGTTACCCTTCATATTGCAATCACCGGCAAGGATGGTTCAATCAGATTTTATTCCCGGACAATTGAACCCGATATCCTTTAACGTGGCTTGAAAATATATATCTTTATAAAGACTGCAACAGCAGGAATCCGTTTATGGCAAAGAGATTTTACCAGGCTGATCCCTGGCTTGATCCCTACAGGGATATTATTGAGGCCCGCCTGACCTACCTCAGGGAACGTGAGCATCTTTTTACCGAAGGACGTACTCTTACTGACTATGCCAACGGCCATCACTGGTATGGACTTCACCGAACCGAAACGGGATGGATCTTCAGAGAACATGCCCCGAATGCCACATCAATAATCCTTACCGGTACTTTCAGCAACTGGAGGGAGGATGAGCGGTATGTACTACGGAAAACGGGTGATGGTGACTGGACGGGGGAGTTTGATGAAGAAATGATCACTCATGGTGATCTGTACAAGATGATCGTCCGTTGGAAGGGCGGTCATGGTGAACGTATCCCTGCCTATGCCACCCGAACGGTACAGGATGATGAAACCAAGATATTTTCGGCACAGGTATGGCATCCCGGGAACAGCTACCAGATGAAACACCCCGCTCCTCCGCCGCCGCCATCACTGCTGGTCTATGAGGCACATGTGGGAATGGCTACGGAGGAGGAACGCACAGGGTCATACCGCGAGTTTACCAGGGATGTACTACCCCGCGTAAGCCGGCTGGGATACAACACCATTCAGCTGATGGCCATTCAGGAGCACCCCTATTACGGATCCTTCGGATACCACGTGTCAAGCCTTTTTGCTCCCTCTTCCCGTTTCGGCACCCCTGACGACCTGAAGGAGCTCATCGATACTGCACATAGTATGGGGCTGAGGGTCATCATGGACCTCGTTCATTCACATGCCGTGGCCAACACACTTGAGGGGCTGGGTCTTCTTGACGGTGATCCCGGCCTCTATTTCCACGCCGGTTCACGCAGGAAGCATGTTGCATGGGACTCGCTCTGCTATGACTATGGCAAGCCGGAGGTGAACCACTTCCTGCTCTCCAACTGCAAGTACTGGCTTGAAGAATTCAGGTTTGACGGCTACCGGTTTGACGGGATCACCAGTATGCTCTATTATGATCATGGTCTTGGCTCCAACTTCGTTTCATACAAACAATATTTTGACGGTAACCAGGACACTGATGCTATAGTCTACCTGACACTGGCCAACAAACTGATCCATGAGTTCAATAGTGACGCCACCACCGTTGCCGAGGAGATGAGCGGCATGCCCGGGCTGGCAGCCCCGGTTGAAACAGGAGGCCTGGGATTCGACTACCGTCTGGCCATGGGAGTGCCGGACATATGGATCAAGATGGTCAAGGAGATCCCTGATGAGCGGTGGGACCTGGGTTATCTGCTGCATGAACTGACACAGCACCGTGCTGAAGAACGGGTTGTCTCCTACTGCGAATCGCATGACCAGGCACTGGTGGGTGATAAAACACTTATATTCAGACTTGCCGACAAGGAGATGTACACCTCCATGAGTATCCTGACACCAAGCCTGGTAATAGACCGTGCCGTGGCTCTTCATAAGATGATAAGGCTCTTTACATTCATGTGTGCCGGAGGAGGTTACCTGACCTTCATGGGCAATGAATTCGGCCATCCGGAATGGATAGATTTTCCCAGGGAAGGCAATAACTGGAGCTATAAGTATGCACGGCGGCAGTGGAGCCTGGCGGACAACGAGCTGCTGCGGTACCGCCACCTGGATGAGTTTGACAGGGCAATGATAGAGACAGGAAAGAGATATGGTCTGCCGCAGCTGCAGATGACCGATTCACTGATGGTCAACAATGATGATAAGATACTCGCTTTCAGGCGGGGCAGCCTCATCACGGTCATGAATTTCAATCCTGCCACCTCATTTACCGATTATGGCATACCGGTAAAAGGGAAGTTCAGGATCGTCCTTGATACTGACGATTCTCTTTTTGGCGGTCAGGACAGGATAGACCACATGCAGCAATACTTCTCAATACCTGACCAGGGACGCTACGGGGTGACAGCCCCTCATCACCTGAAGCTTTACCTACCCGCAAGAACAGCCATTGTGCTCCTGCAGGAGAAGGTAAAGACAATCATGGATCTTTAGCAGATCAATCCACCCACCGCAGCAGGCAGAAATCCTGCCGGTGAGGCAACGCATCATGCTTCGCGTATATACGTATGCCATAGAAGAAGGTGCCGGCCATCTCAGGCTGAAAATCAACACTGTAAATAATCCTTCCCTTCTTCCTGCTCACATACTTGAACTCCCGTGATGTAAAGAAGGTATATTCACCGTTCTTCATCTGCCTGGTCACAACAAGTTCTACTCCTACATTTTCAACCGGAATATCCTTGATGTCAAGAATGATCTCGGTTGTATAATTGTGTCCTGAGCGGAAGACATTCTTGGCCAGTCCCTTAAGATCAAACTTAACGATCTCTATCTCATCCCATACCCTGGAGATATAGCTCTTCCATCCTGCCAGCTCCCTGGCCAGGGTGTAGTTGTCAGCATTCATCCGCATGCTTCTCTCCCACAGCCTGGTATAGTAACGTTCCATATAATCGTTCAGCATACGTCTTGATGTGAACTCCGGGGCAACCTTAACCATGGTGTTCTTGATATAGCTTGTCCACTCTCTCGGGATCCCGTTCTCATCCCTGGAGTAGTACGCAGGAATGATCTCATATTCAAGCATATTGTATATTGTCTCGGCATCAACGTCATCCTGCAGATCCTGGGTGCCAAAGGTCCGTTTCTTGGGAAGAGCCCATCCTGCGAAGGCATGATAACCCTCTACCCACCATCCGTCAAGCACGCTGAAATGAATTGTACCGTTCATGACGGCTTTTTCACCACTGGTACCGGATGCTTCAAGAGGTCTGGTTGGAGTATTCATCCAGATGTCA
Organism: Bacteroidales bacterium; assembly: GCA_012514255.1. The sequence goes on from JAAZAP010000097.1 coordinate 5,151, forward strand.
ACACCCCTTACAAGAAATCTGGCCAGCTCCATGTCATAATTTTCAAGGAACAATACTTTACCGGCAAACTGAGGCATCTGGGATATCTCATTTATTCTGCGGATGAGCTCCTGTCCCCCGCCGTCATTGGGATGGGCCTTGCCGGCATAGATGAACTGCACCGGTCTTTCAGGATTGTTTACAATCTTTTCCAGCCGGTCGAGATCACGGAAGAGAAGACTTGCTCTTTTGTAGGTTGCGAACCTTCTGGCGAAACCTATCGTAAGTGCCTTTTCATTGAGATGAGAGCTGATGTTCATCAGCGTGCGCGGGCTGACATGCCTCTCCAGCATATCAGACTGCAGGCGTTTGCGTATGTTGTCAAAGAGACGTTTCTTGAGCTTCATCTTTGTCTCAAAAACCTTCTCATCTTCAACCTTGTATATCTTTGACCACTGGTCACGGTCACACTGGTCAAAATGATGACTGCCTGTCAGTTTTTCATATATCTGTTCCCACTCCGGGGCTACCCATGTTGAATAGTGTACCCCGTTGGTGACATGTCCTATATAGAGTTCGTCACGCAGGTATCCGGGCCAGAGCTTGGAAAAGAGTCCGCGTGATACATGGCCGTGCAACTGGCTGACACCGTTCATCTCCTGTGACAGACGGGTAGCAAGATAGCTCATGTTGAATTTGCGCTCATTCTCATTCTGGCACCGGCCGAGAGCCATCATCTGATCCCATGTGATATTGAGCCTGGTATGGTAATGTGAGATATACTTCCTGAGCAGATCCTCCTCAAAGGCATCATGTCCTGCCGGGACAGGTGTATGGGTGGTGAAGAGAGTGGATGCCCTGACTATCTCCACCGCCTCATCAAATGTAAGATGATCATTTTCAATCAGGTGACGCATTCTCTCAAATCCGATGAATGCTGAATGGCCCTCATTGCTGTGATACACGTCCGGCCTTATGCCGAGGGCAATAAGAGCGCGCATGCCTCCTATTCCCAGAATGAGCTCCTGCTTCAGCCTGTTCTCAGAATCTCCTCCATAGAGGTAATGGGTTATTGCCCGGTCTTCGTGTATGTTCTCTTCAAAATCAGTGTCCAGCAGATAAAGCTTCACCTTACCCACCTGGGCCAGCCACAGGCGCGCTCTGACAGTTCGTCCCGGCCACGTAAGCTGGATTGTGAGCTGGTTGCCTTCATTGTTCAATACCGGTTCAACGGGCAAATGGGAAAAGTCTTCAGCCTCATAGATAGCCTGCTGTTCACCCCTGGGGCCCAGCTTCTGTCTGAAGTAACCATACCTGTAGAGCAGGCCAATGGCCGTGATATTCACATTTGAATCACTGGCTTCCTTAAGATAGTCGCCCGCAAGCACACCCAGACCCCCGGAATAGATCTTCAGGCTGGGATGGATCCCGAACTCCATGCTGAAATATGCTATTGAGGGTATCTCGGGATTCTCAGGCCTGGCAAGATACTCGGTAAACTCCCTGTAGATCCTGTCAGCATCATCAAGGAAGACCTCATCGTCAGACAGGACCACCAGTCTCTTGTAATCAATTGATTCAAGAAGTCTCTTGGGATTATGGCCAACCTCTTCCCAGAGGGTCGGGTCCATACGGCGGAAGAGAAATTCAGCATCGCTGTTCCATGACCACCACAGGTTTGCTGATAGCTCCTTAAGAAAAGCTATGCGCTCGGGAAGCTCTGACTGCACGTAGATATCCTTCCACACCGGCACCTGGAACGGTTTTCTGACCTGTACCTCAGTGGCTTCGAGGATACGTGCATATTCGCGCGGCTGATCCCTTCTCTCTTCGCTCTCTTCAAGTGCATAATTGTATGCTTCCGTATAGTATTTGAACAGTGTGTTCCAGCTGGCAATACGGGATATCTCCCACGCCTTCTCTCTGGCAGCGGCAGCCTCCCCGGCATTCATCCTGATAAACCTTCTGATAAACTCCTCCATAGCCGCAATAACCTCATTCTCATTATGATCAGTGCGGTTAACCACAAGACATCCGTTGCCGGGATTCTCAAAATAAGTATCTACCCACATCCCGAAACCTGCGAGGTTGGTTGTTACGGTGGGCACACGGAACATAAGGCTCTCAAGAGGAGTATAACCCCATGGTTCATAATAAGAAGGATAGAGTGTCAGGTCAAACCCGATGAGCAGGTCATAGTATGTCATGTTGAATATTCCATCATTACCATTTAGGTATGACGGAACGAAGATCACCTTTACCTTTTCAGCGGGAGTATTGTGAATCTCCTCTCGCCTGAGCTGGTTCATCACAGGGTCATCATTCACATAATGAAGCCCGTGTGTAAGATATCTGTCATCCCCGTTGATGGCAGTGCCGTTAGCCACTGCCTCCGCCAGGTCTTGGCGGGGGCCCTTGTGATATGCCGGCACGAGGATGAAGGCCACACACTGGCGGTCTGAATCCCTGTTCCTGTTTATTGCCCCCAGGGCGGAGAGGAAGAGATCAATGCCCTTGTTACGGTATTCATACCTCCCGCTGGTGGATACAAGAAGGGTATCATCAGGAAGGTCATGGCCGAGCAGCGCCCTGGCTACTGCCAGCAGCTTCTCCCTGGCGTTCTGCCTGGCCTGATCAAAATCCTCCGGAGATGGAACAAAGGAGTCCTCAAATCCGTTTGGTGTTACAACATCCGGCTTCTTGCCAAGGAACGCCTCACACTCCCTGCCGGTAATCTCACTTACAGTGGTAAAGACATCAGCCTCCTGAGCGCTGATCTTTTCGAGCGACTGCTTGGAGGTTACATTGAACTCATGCGCTATCTGCACCGGGTTGAACTCCTTCAGACGGCTGTAGAGCTGCCTGTTGTTCCCGGCGATGCTTCGGCCCAGCACAGTGGCATGAGTGGTAAATGCTGTGGTTATCCATGGAACCTCCTTCTCGAGGTAGAGAACGCCTGTGCCTGTCATCCACTCATGAAAATGAGCAATGACCCTGGTATGCTCCCTGTAAAAATTTGTAAAGCTTTCAATAACCCTGCCTGCCGCATAACCGAAGAGTGCAGGCTCAATATAATCCCATTGACCTGATATGCTGTCAAGCTTGTATGTCTCCCAGAAACGGGCGAAGACCTCATTCTGCTGACCGAAGTAAGGTGTGAAATCAACCAGCATCACGCGGGGATTACCCTTGATGTTCCATCTTCCTGTCTTGACTATCAGTCCCTCCTGGCTTGCCACAGCCTTCCACGGAAGAAACATATCCTCGTCAGGTGTGAACTCGGGGTTAGAGGCGTCATCCCTCCACACGTCAGGTCCTATGAGAACAAAATTTTCGCCGAATTCATTTTTTGCATTCAGCGCCTTGGTTGAAATGACCGTATATATACCGCCTACTTTATTGCATACTTCCCAGCTTGTTTCAAATAAAAAATCCGCTTTCATCTCCATTTAGTTAATAATCAATTAATACGCACGAGGCGCAGATAAGTTACACATAGCTATGAATCCCGGCAGTTAGCTTGTTCCGGTTTTCTTCTTTGCCGTTTTTGTTTTTGTGGCAACAGCCTTCTTTGCAGTTGCCGTCCCGGTTCCGGATGGTTTTCGGGCAGTTTTCCCTGTACCAGTCTTTGCAGGACTGTCATTGGCAGTCTTCCGGGTGACTGCAGAAGCTTTCTTTATGGATGGCTCAGTGTCAGCCACTGCTCCCGCTGCCTGCATGGCTGCCGGTTTTGAAGCTGCCGCTGCCGGCGCTTTCTTCCTTGCTGTGGCACTTTTCACTGCAGTAGCCGGCGCTTTCTTCCTTGCTGTGGCACTTTTCACTGCCGCTGCCGGCGCTTTCTTTTTCACGGCACGTGCCGCCACCTTCTCCAGCCTTGCCAGTCTCTCCTCAAGATCCTTTATCGTCCTGTCCTTGTCGCTGATAGCTGTTGAAAGCTTGTTGACCTCCTCATCATGCAGGTTAAGCGGGCAGACTGAATTCAGACGTATCTCGAAATCGCTCAGTACGTTCATGTAATTCATGAATGCCTGATACGGATTCTCATAAGGGTTGAAATATGCATGAACGGCTCCGTCAGAGAAGAATTTCGTTGACATATAATAGAAGTGGTCACTCGATTGCAGGTAGACCCAGTCACGTATCAACTGTTCATTATTGCATCTGCCAACCCTGTCTGACAGGCTGTAGAGCTTGTTCACGGCCGCTGTCTGCAGCTCATTACCCATCCAGGCGGTGATGTCTCTCTCCTCATCAGCCCATGAGATGGGTGAAGGCACATGCAGAAGCGAAACAGGCTGGTAATGATCAGCCACCTCTGACACGGTCATGAAGCTGAAGGGTGTCTTCCTGATGATCAGATCGGGAAAATGCCTGAGAAATTCGAATATTCCCGTATCCTTTTCCTGATGCTCACCGAATGTTTCATAGTCCATGAAAATATTCACCAGCTCTGAAGAGGAGGCCATGCCCTTAATCCATGAGGCATATTTCTCAGCTGTCAGCGGATAGCTTGACCACTGCTTGTCAGAGAAACGAAAAGCTATATCATCACTGAGGGTGTAATTGCGCAGCAGCACCTTCAGCCTGGGGTTGATGGCATTACAGTAGAGATAGTTGGGCGACTTCCATCCGAGGATATGCTTTGCTCCTTCGGTGACAACAGCCTTGTAACCCATCTCTGCCATCCAGCTACCTATCTCATCTGAGTAGATGAGCTCGGTGTTTCTGATGGATGTGGGCTCATAACCAATGTATTCAACCATCTTGTCCCTGTGTACCCTGACCTGCAGCTCATACCTCTCCCTGCTCATCAGCGAGGCAAGTGAGTGCGAATTGGTCTCAGCCAGAAATTCAACACATCCCGTCTCGGCCAGTTCTCTGAAGGAGTCCAGCACCTCCGGGGCATAGAGCCTGAACTGATCAATGACAATACCCGTGAGTGAGAAGGTGACGCGGAACTTGCCCTTGTGCTTGCGGATAAGCTCGAGCAGGACCCTGTTGGCAGGCAGGTAGCAGTTATTGGCTATCTTGCGCAGGATTGACTCATTCATGAAATCATCATAATAATAATGTTCATGTCCCATCTCAAAGAAGCGGTAACGCCTGAGCCTGAAGGGCTGATGAACCTGGAAATAAAGGCAGATTGCCTTTTTCTGTGCTGTGCTCATATTGTTTATCTTGTCTGTTGCAAAACCCCTGAATAAA
>JAAZAP010000098.1 GCA_012514255.1 Bacteroidales bacterium
CCAGGTTGCCTGAGTTCGGGACGGGAATCCCGAGATCACGGTTTAACTCCTTGAAGATATTTACAAGGCTTGGAGGGAACTCTGTGCCGTCAGTCACTGAGAAACAGAGTCCGTGAGCCTGTCCGATATTGTGGTATGGATCCTGCCCGAGAATCACAACCCGGACCCTGTCAAAGGGGCAGAGGTCAAATGCATTGAAAATCCTGTTCCCGGGCGGGAAAACCTGCCTGGTGCGATATTCCTCCCGTACGAAGTCGGTCAGCATAAGGAAATATTCCTTCCCAAACTCTTCCCAGAGCTTTTCCTTCCAGCTTGCCTCAATCTTAACATCCATATATTCTCCGTCTATGTGTTGTAAAATTATTGATTTTTCCGGGAAGTGTCGTTCCTCCTGTATCATGCACTGAAAATCCGTTATATTAGACCCTCAAAATTCTATGGACATGATTGACCTGCGCAGTGATACTGTAACAAGACCCTCATCCGGGATGCTGGAGTTCATGATGAAAACCAGTGTCGGGGATATGATTTTCGGTGAAGATCCGGCAGTGAACGAGCTCGAACATATGGTTGCAGACATGTTTGGCATGGATGCCGCCCTCTTTTGTCCCTCCGGTACCATGACCAACCAGATTGCCATAAAAGCTCATACCAGGCCGGGTGATGAGGTTATCTGCAGTCGTATGGCCCATATCTACCAGTTTGAGGCCGGTGGCGTGGCTTTTAACTCCGGAGCCTCCGTGGCGCTGATTGACTCTGAAGACGGCACCTTCACCGCTGAGGATGTGAGAGAGCACATACATGATCCTGAAGACTGGCATAAGGCATACACCAGGCTTGTGGAGGTGGAGAACACCGTCAACAGGGGTGCCGGCGCCTGTTGGGATTTCAATGAGCTGAGGCGTATCAGGGAGTTGTGTGACAGCAGGCAATTGGGGTATCATCTTGACGGCGCCAGGATCTTCAACGCCATGACCACCGACGGGAGGAAGCCAGCTGAATATGGCGCTCTCTTTGACTCAATATCAATATGCCTCTCCAAGGGACTGGGTGCACCGGTGGGGTCACTGCTCATCGGCAACAGGGACATAATACAACAGGGGATAAGGTTGAGGAAGGTACTTGGCGGAGCCATGAGGCAGGCAGGTTATATAGCTGCTGCCGGCATCTATGCCCTGAAAAACAACATCTCAAGGATGACCGATGATCACCGGAATGCAGCATCACTGGCAGATGCCCTGCACCAGTGCAGCCTGACGGAGAAAGTGAATTACGGAGGAACCAACATGGTCATCTTCACCCTGAAACCCGGAATGTCTGCCATTGAATTCCTCGAAAAGATAAGAGCAAAAGGCATACTGGCCCTTAAGACAGGAGAAAGGAGTATCAGGATGGTCACTCATCTTGATGTGAGCGACGGGCAGGTTACGAAAGCCTGCGAGATACTTGCTAGCCTTTGAATGTGAAGTAGATAGCTCCGATGATGCAGAGAAAGGCAAAGAGGTGATTCAGTCTGAAGCTCTCCGTTCTGAAAAACAGCAGGGTAAAGATCACAAAGACCGATATTGAGATAACTTCCTGGATGAGCTTAAGCTCTACAAGGGAGAATGGCCCTCCTGTGCCGCGGTATCCGATCCTGTTGGCAGGCACCTGGAAGAAATACTCAAAGAGAGCTATGCCCCAGCTTACAAGCACTATACCTGCAAGGCCCAGCAGTGTGTTCCTTGACACATTCTGGTACTTGAGATGACCGTACCAGGCTATTGTCA
>JAAZAP010000099.1 GCA_012514255.1 Bacteroidales bacterium
AACAGGTGACAAAACACACCGGGTATGACGTGAGACACCCTGACTTCGGCGGCAACCAGATTGTCTATGAACTGGGTGGTGATATCTGGAAGCTTGACCTGGCATCTGGTAACTGCGCAAAAGTTCCCGTCAGGATACCAAACGACATGGAGGAGAGACGCCCTTTCATGAAAGACGTAAGCAGTGACATCACCCGCGCAGACATCTCTCCCTCAGGCAGCCGGGCACTGGTGGTTGCACGCGGTGATATATTCACTGTGCCTGCAAAGGAAGGCCCGGTAAGAAACCTCACAGCCTCATCGGGAGCACGAGAAAAGGATGCGGTATGGTCGCCCGATGGCAAATGGATTGCATTCTTCTCTGACACCTCAGGTGAATATGAACTCTATGTCATGAAACCTGACGGAAAGGAAAAACCTCTCAAACTCACCTCCCTGGGTGCGGGATACCGGCATACGCTTAAATGGTCGCCTGACAGCAGAAAGATCGCCTGGACTGATCATACGCTGACACTCTGGTTCATAGATGTTGCCACAAAAACAATAACCAGAGTAGACAGGGAGGAGTATGAAAACGTTGATGTGGCTCTTGACGTTAAATCAATATTTGACTACTCATGGTCACCCGACAGTCGGTTCCTTGTTTATTCGAAAATGAACGAGGCCTATATGTATCAACTATATGTTTACGGCCTTGAAACAAAGAAAATTAACTGCATAAGCTCCGGGCTCTTCCATGACTTTAATCCCCTGTTTACACCTGACGGCGAACATATTGTCTTTATCTCCAACCGCAGGTTTGAGCCTACCTACTGTGATCTCGAGTGGGAGATGGTTTATCAGAAGATAGCCGGCATCTACGCTGTAACCCTGAGAAAGGACGGGAAATCCCTGATGCCATACAGGAGTGATGAGGAGCCTGCTGCTACTGAGGCTGCTGTGGCAGCACCGGCGGTGCCGGAGGAAGTGGCAGCTAGAGGGGCAGGATCAGGAAGGGCAGCAAGGGCGGCCGGGGCAATTATGGCGCCAGTATCGCTGGCGACGGTCCGGATAGACTTCGATGGCATTACTGACCGTGTTGAAGCCCTGCCGGTCGCAAAAGGCAATTACCGCAGCCTGGCGGTCAATGAGAGGTCGCTCTTCTGGCTTAACAGCGACGAGGGTAACTTCAACCGGTTTGAGGTTGCCGGACACGGGCCAATGGATCTCTTCTCGTGGGATTTAAAAACGGCAAAGCAGTCTCCGCTTACCGAGGGTATCGACAACTACAGGCTTTCAGCCGATGGAAGTACAATTGTCTTCAGGAAAAACGGAGGAGTTTCACTTATGCCGGCAGACGGGGGAAACCCTGCGCCACTAAGGCTGACAGACCTTAAGGTCTGGTATGACCCTGTCAGCGAGTGGAAACAGATCTTCAACGAGGCATGGCGAATGGAGCGCGACTACTATTATGAACCTGGGATGCACGGGCAGGACTGGCCGGCGATGAAGCAGAAATATGAAAAACTGGCAGACAGGGCCTCCTGCCGGAACGATCTAACTTTCATCATAGGCGAGATGATTGCCGAGCTTAATACCTCACATACATATGTTTACGGTGGAGACAGCAAACGGCGCGCCGAACCGGTGAACACCGGCATGCTTGGAGCCGATTACTCTGTGGATAAACAGAATAACCTCTATCGCTTCAGCAAGATATACAGGGAGAAGGACTGGTCACGCGAAGCCTGGCCCCCTCTGGCAAAGCCGGGTATAAATATTGCTGAGGGCGATTACCTGCTCAGGATTAACAACACCGACGTGAAGGCTGACAGGGAAGTCTACAGCTATTTCACTGGTCTTGCCGGCAAGCAGGTATCGCTGACAGTGAACTCAAAACCGACGCTGACTGGTGCCCGCGAGGTGACCGTTGTCCCGGCAGGAAGCGAGAGCCGTTACCGCTACATAGACTGGCTCGAGTCAAACCGCCTGGCGGTAGACAAAGCATCAGGAGGAAAGATCGGATACATCTACCTGCCTGACACATGGAACGGTTCGGCCACCGATTTCCCGAGGTATTTCTACTCACAGACAAAGAAGGAAGGACTCATCATTGACGGCCGTTTCAACGGAGGCGGACTCGATCCGGAGATCTTCCTGCAGCGTCTGCAGAAAAAGCCACACGCATTCTGGACCCGCAGGCAGTCTGCTGACCAGCCCATTCCACACCTTGGCGTTGACGCGCACATGGCGCTGATAACCAACAGGTACGCCGGCTCGGGCGGTGACGAACTACCCTACGAGTTCCGCTGGTTCGGCATGGGGCCGATCAT
>JAAZAP010000100.1 GCA_012514255.1 Bacteroidales bacterium
CTCCTCAATATCATCAACACGGTTCAGGTAGTACCTGTTGCGGTATCGCTCCAGGGCAGTGTTGACAATAATCCTCCTCATCCATCCTTCAAAAGAACCTTCATGGCTGAAGCGCGACAGGTTTTCAAAAATCTTGATAAATCCCTCCTGCAGTACGTCCCTCGCTTCTTCCGTATTGCCCGCATACTGAAGGCATACAGCATAGAGCTTCGGTGAATACCTGCGGTATAGCAGCTCCTGGTCACGCCTGCTGCCGGATAAGCAGCCGTCAATTATGTCCTTATCCTTAGCCAAACCCGCTTTTTAGTCGAGTTATAAAGGTAAGAAATAAAATCCGACCTTATCAATAGATTGATGTTAAAAAAGGCCTGAAGGTTGCGTTAACGGTAAAATATACACTTAATGCTCTATCCCTGAATTGCTTTTCCCGGCGCTGCAGAGGCAGCTTCCATGAGGCTTTCTGTCCATGAACGGCTATGCCAGGCAGCGGTTGCAAACACTACCCTGCAGCCTTTGTATACCATGAATGGCTTCCCCCAGAGCTGCTGCTGCCGCCTCCATGAGGTCTTCCATCAATGAGCGACCATGTCAGGCAGCGGATGCGGCCACTGTCCCGGCACCTTCCTACCCATGGATGGCTTCCCCCAGAGCTGCTGCTGCCGCCTCCATAATGCCTTCCGACATAGTGGGATGGGGATGGATGCTTGTCATCAGGTCATGCGCTGTGGCCCCCATCTTCCTGGCCGTCACCAGCGAGGAGATCATCTCTGTGACGTTCATTCCTATCAGGTGACCACCAATCAGTTTGTCGTCAGCAGCATTGAACACCAGCTTGACAAATCCCTCGCGGGCGCCGGCAGCGCTGGCCTTGCCCGATGCCATGAACATGAACTTGCCTGTCTTTGTCTCAATGCCTGCTGCCTTCGCAGCCTCCTCCGTCATGCCGCACGATGCCACCTCCGGGGTGGTATAGGTGCATCCGGGAATGTTTGTATAGTCAACAGGCCGGGGATTATGGCCGGCGATCTTCTCCACGCATACTATGGCTTCGGCTGATGCCACATGCGCCAGGGCAGGGCCTGGTATCACGTCTCCGATGGCATAAACGCCACTGACCGAGGTGCGGTAAAACTCATCAACAACTATCCTGCCCCTGTCGGTTTTCACCCCGGCCTCCTCAAGGCCTATGTCCTCGATGTTAGGCGTGATGCCAACCGCTGAGAGAACAATGTCGGTCTCAACTGTCTCTTCTCCTTTAGGGGTTTTAATGGTTACAATGCATCGGTCGCCGGATGTGTCTACCTTCTCTACCGTTGAGTTGACCATGATCTTCATCTTCGTCTTTTTGAACGAGCGTTCCAGGGTGCGCGACACCTCCTCATCCTCTATCGGCAGGACGCGGGGCATGAACTCCACCAATGTCACCTCTGTTCCCATCGACCGGTAGAAGCCTGCGAACTCGCTTCCTATAGCCCCTGAGCCGACCACCACCATTGATGACGGCAGCGTCGGCAGGGTCATCGCCTCGCGATAGCCAATAATCTTCTTGCCATCCTGCCGGAGGTTCGGCAGCTCTCTTGACCTGGCTCCCGTAGCAATGATGATATGTTTTGCACTGTATGTCTCCCTCGTGCCGTCGGCTTCTTCCACCTCCACGGCGCCGGCGCCCTTCAGCCGTCCAAATCCGCTGATAACCGGCACATTATACTTCTTGAGCAGGTACTGCACCCCCTTGCTCATGGCCTCGGCCACCCCCCGGCTGCGGGTTATCACCGCCCCAAAATCCGGCGCCGGCGCCTCTCCGGCATTAATGCCGTAGTCGGCAGCATGACGCGCGTAGTCGAGCACCTGCGCACTCTTGAGCAGCGCCTTGGTGGGGATACATCCCCAGTTGAGGCAGATGCCCCCTGTCTCGGCCTTCTCCACCACTGCCACCTTCATCCCCAACTGTGACGCCCTAACGGCAGCCACGTACCCACCGGGACCGCTGCCAATGATTATCAGATCATATTCATTCATATAGTAGTCTTTTTAAGTTTGTCAATGTTGCTGCTCTTCTGCAGGCTGCGGATGGCACGGGCCACCAGCCAGAATAACACCAGCACCGCCACAATTGTTGCGCCTGTGGGCAGATTGGTGAACCATGACATGGCAAAGCCGGCACTTATTCCCACAAGGCTGACCACCGTGGAGAGCACGATTATACGAAGATATCTGCGCGTAAAGAGCATTACAATATTGGCCGGTATGGTGAGCAGGGCAATGATCATTATCACCCCTGCCATCCTGATGTTAAGGACTATTGCGAGGCCTGTCAGCCCCACTGAAATGTACCTGAAGAGGTCGACGTGCCTAGTAAAGGTGCGGGCATAGTTCTCGTCAAAGGAGATGTACAGCAGGGTCCTGTAGAATACTGCAGTGTAGATTATCAGCACCACCGAGATTATTCCCAGCGCTATCAGGTCTCCGTCAGTCACGGTAAGGATGCTGCCAAAGAGGTAGCTCATCAGGTTTGGCGCATATCCCGGGGTCAGGTAGATGAAGATTATACCCACCGCCATGCCAAGCGCCCAGAGTATGCCTATGGCACTGTCCTCGCGCATTTTTCCGCGTGCCGACATATACTCCATCCCCAAAGCTGATCCCAGGCCGAAGACCGCAGCCCCCAACACCGGGTTTATCCCGAGATAGTATCCGAGGCCTATTCCCCCGAAGGAGGCATGGGTCACTCCTCCGCTCAGGAAGACCAGCCTTTTTGATACGATAAAGGTGCCTGCAAGACCTGCAGTGATGCTTGCAAAGAGTGCGCCGAGCAAAGATCTGACAACGAACGAGTATTCAAAGAGGTTTTCCATCATTCATGTTTATGGAGTACTACATGCGGCACATCACCGTGGGTGACAAGCTGTATCGGGCATCCGTACATGCGGAGATCCTCCTGGGTTATCTTGCTGTGCGGGTGATAGAACACCTTTTCACTGACGCAGGCAAATGATTTCACCCATGCTGAGATGGTGCCAACGTCATGCGAGACCATCATGATCGTCATCCTGCCGTTGAGCATCCTCAGTTTTTCATAGAAATCGGCTTCAAACGATGAATCAACAAATGTTGCAGGCTCATCGAGCAGCAGCAGTCGTGGCGACCCCGATACCGCCCTGGCAAGATAAACGCGTTGCAGCTGACCTCCTGACAGCTCATTGAGAGCCTGGTGCGCCATAGGCGTCAGCCCCAGCTCGTCCATCACCTCCGCGGCCCATTTCTTTTCTGAGCGACTCATGCGGCCCATGGCCCCCTTGTTATGCATCATCCCTGACAGCACCACATCTTCCACCGTCACCGGGAAGAGGGTATCGCCCTGCGCCACCTGGGGCATGTATCCTAACTGGTTAAGCTTCAGGTTGCCCGGGGAATAATCCACCCTGCCGGAGAGTGGTTTCAGCAATCCCAGGATTACCTTCAGGAGGGTGGTCTTGCCCCCGCCGTTGGGACCGATGATCCCGATGAAGTCGTTCTCCTCAACTGCCATGGTGACATCCCGCAGGACGATTTTTTCCTCATATCCCACGGTGACTGAATCTATGGTAAATAATATGCTCATTTTACAATTCTTTATCCCCTACGGGGAAAATTGGATTTGTGCGTTCTGATCTACAATTCTTGATGGTCTACGACCATCTGTGGCATGTATCTATCTGTTCTACAATTCTTAAGGCTCTACGAGCCTTTATTGTCAATACTACTGCCGACTGCTGACTGCTGTCCCGACACTGCGTGTCCGGGATTGGCCCTCCTCTTGCGTCGGAGTTCCAAAATACTGACTTCCCAGCGCATGGGCCACCTCTATAACAGCGGCCGGCCAGTCAGGGTTCATCGGGTTGATTACAACAAGCCGGGCGCCGGTCTCACGCGAGAGCGACTCAGCGTTGCGCACATCATACTCCGCCTGAATGAAGATAGTCTTTATTTTCTTATCCCGGGCCAGATCAATCAGCTCTTTCATCCGTGCCGGAGAGGGATTCTTGCCCTCATCCTCGAACGAGACCTGTTCAAAGCCGTAATCGCGTCCCGTATATGCCAGCGCCGGGTGGTAGATCAATACTGTTCCCTGTGGGTTGGAGGCCAGAGCCTTGCGAAGGAGTGAGTCCGCCTCAGATATTTTCCTGTTCACAGCAACAAGGTTGGCGGTGTATTTTACCGAAGAGTCGGGATTGAGCTCAACCAGAAAATCACGTATGTCCTGTGCCATTACCCCTGCAGCCACCGGAGACATCCAGTAGTGCGGATCAACACTTCCATGATCATGGCCATGATCCTCATTGTCCGCATCGTGATGTTCGATATCTTCCTCCCCTCCGACCTTCTGACCTTCAGACTTCTGACTGCCTGACTGCAGGACCGCTGGACCGCTGGACTGCAAGACTTCCTCCCCTCCGACCTTCCGACCTTCAGACTTCCGACCTTCTTCCCCTATCAACTGAATATTCCTGGAGAGATCCAGCACCTTCATCCCCGGATTAACCTGCATAAAGCGGCCCATCCAGGCATGTTCAAAGGTAAGCTGTCCGTTCATGATAAAGGCTTCAGAGCCTGTGAGTTTACTTATCTGAGCTGGTAGCGGCTCCCAGATATGGTGATCTGCTCCGGGAGGCAGAAGCACATTGACATTGAAATCGTCACCTCCTATCTGTTCCACAAACCACGCAAATGGAGGGATGGTCA
>JAAZAP010000101.1 GCA_012514255.1 Bacteroidales bacterium
ACAGCAGCCACATAGCTGAGTGGATTGCAGCCGGGAAAAACGGCACCATGGGATTCTTTGAGAGAAACCTTGAAAAAAGAGGAGATATCACCTCCCTGGTTGAAGGAGCCAGGTCAGTGATAGTGGCAGGACTGCGGTATTACAGCAATGACCCCTCTGCCGGTGAGGAAAATTATTTCGTCAGCCGATATGCCCGTGCAAAGGACTACCACCAGGTAATAGAAGAAAAGCTGACACGTGTTCAGAAGATCATTAAAAAAGAGGTGCCGGATGCGGCATGCCGGGTATTCTGTGATGCCGGTCCCGTTACCGAAAAGGCATGGGCTATACGTGCCGGCCTGGGATGGCGCGGCAAACACAGCCTTGTGATCAATAAGGATATCGGCTCATTCTTCTTCCTTGGCGTGATAGTTACCACAGCAGAGTTACTTTTTGATAACGCATCTGCACGTGACAGGTGCGCCGACTGTAACCTCTGCGCGGAAGCCTGCCCCACAGGGGCTATATGCAGTGACAGAACCATTGATGCACGCCGCTGCATATCATACCTCACGGTGGAACATGACGGAAGTATTACTGAAGAGTTCAGGGGAAAGACAGAAAGAATGATCTTTGGTTGTGACCGATGCCAGGAGGTGTGCCCCTACAACAGAAAAGCTGTTCAGTATACTGATAAAGAGCTTGAACCGGAGTTTAAGATCACCTCTCTTACGAGAAAAGAGTGGCTTGACATAACCCCCGATGATTTTAAGAAAATATTCAAATCATCACCCTTAAGGCGTACGGGTTTTGAAAAGATCCGGCGGAATATTGATTTCGTTGATCACCGTTCAACTTAAAAGCCTGATGTTTATCTATTTAGCGGCCAACCCTGAATCCAATTACCGCCATTCTATTTCTCCATTGCCTCTGCCCGGAGCGCCGGCGGCATCTTCTCAATAGCATATCTGAGAGCTGTACGTGGCATGACAGCCTTATGCTTCATGACATATTCGAATACCTCTTTCTGATAAGGCTTGCTCGCTTCCTTCAGCATCCATCCGTAACCCTTCTGTACCATGTCATCACGGTCAAGGAGCAGGATATCTGCTATTTCAAAGATATCTGCCAGAAACTTGCCCCTGTTCCCTGGTCTTTTCATCCGAGGCTTCTCTCAGCTCACGTCGTACTTTTCCAGGAATGTCTTTCATTCTCATGATGCTTTAAGGTTAAGTCTGCTATCTCACCGGCGCACTTTACCACATCTCCGGCGGCAACATCCAGCAAAATAGCTCCGTGCAGGCCGTACTTTTCAGTTACCTCCCGGGTAAGGCTACTGCGTACGGCCAGGATTATTGTTGCCCCCGGTTCGTCAATGAGTTCACTGATCCGGCTGTGCCATCCCTGGTTTTTCAGCTCGAGAGGACCCACCTCATCAATGATGATCACGTCACTGTGGTGGTTAATTGCTGGATCAAGAGCCTTGAGGCCGGCTTTATATCCGGCTTCATCAACCGTAAACCTCTCAACCCCCATGGTGGCATCACCTGTATGCCTCAGGAAGGGAGACCTGCTGCCTGTCCTGATGTCATTTATATCATAACCGGTTGTCCTTCCTTCCTCCATATTCCGTAAGGCAAGTATGCCTCCCACCCTGACGCCCTTCTCCTTCAGGAGTCCCGTCAGCCTGACAAGCCAGGCGGTCTTCCCTTCACCTATATCGCCGGTGACTACAAACACTTTTCTCCCTAACTGTTGCTCATTCCTGAACTCATTCAACCGTTTCTCCACACGGATTATCATCCGGTTAAGGATTGACACCGGCTGCTTCACAGCCGTCTTCAGGTCAGGCATGTCAGCAATCATAGTGGGCAGACTGGCAGCTGATAGTTCGACGGCCAGCGGCAGTTGTCTGAAGCGGGTGCGGCTGAAGAGGCTTCTGATCTTCGGATTATAAAGTTCGGTTCCCAGGGCGGAAAATCCGACGATTATAATTACGGCACGGAAGTTCATCTGTATCCCGATGAGTATTGCATCCTTCAGACTGTTTTCTCCTGGCCGTAAGGCGGAAAATGTAAGTGCCGAGAGCATGGTTATAACTACGAAGGCAACCCAGAATCCCGGCTTTGAAAGCTGCCTCATTGCACGCCTATACCTCATTGTCAGTACAGCAACGACAGGAATGACAACAACAATCCACCACACCCATGAGAGGAGGCTCACTACCATAAGCATTCCGGCAACCATCAGTATATCAGCTGCCAGCCAGGGAAGTGAATAGTTGAATGATTGCGTATTCTTCTTTTCATGAGTACGGATTACCGCCGGCTCCGGCAGGTTTTCCTCGGGAGGAAGGGAGGCTATCCTCCGACCGGTGATTATTCCTGCCACTGCTGTCACTGCACCAAAGAGGGCGTAAACAGACAGAAGAACTAAGATCGGGGCCCAGAAAGCATCAAACTGCAGGTTAAGCTGTTTCTCTGCCCAGTCAGTGATGCTCGAATATATCTCCACAAGGTTGCCCCCATAAAATATGACCATGTTGAAAATCTTCTGGAACAGGTTCCATGACATTGCAAGCATTGAACCCACAATAAACCCGGCATATGTTCTTCCCAGCAGCCGCACGGAGATCTCAAGCAGGGCCGACTCGGCGATGATGGCCAGCATGGGTCCGAAAATAATTGCGCTGGGTGACATGGCCTTCATGAGGGCACATATTACTCCGGCGCGCCAATAGAGACCGTGCTGGCGCCAGCGGTAACTGACGGCAATGAGGATGACCAGAGCAATGGCAGTAAGCATGTTGCCGCTGAATGGAACACGCAGGTTATGCAGGAAACTGCCGAGAACGATCTCTGCAGCAGCCCATATGGTGCCGATAATGGATGCCCTGATCCATTTCTCGCTTATAGCCTTCCTCTCCCCGTTCAAATAAGGGTTTTTGGTTTAAATGGATATTTCAGAAAGGATCACACTCACGGTATGCCTCAATCACCTTTCGTGCCCCGGCTGCTCCCCTGCCACTCCTTCCATGCTCCATGCATATTACTCCGGAATAATCACGCGAGAGCAGGTATTTGAAAATATTCTTAAAATTGATCTCACCGGTGGTAGGCTCATTGCGCCCCGGGTTGTCCCCCACATGGAACGCTGCTATCTCGTCCCAGCAGGCTTCAATATTTGGTATCAGGTTACCTTCGGTTATCTGCTGATGATAGAGGTCATCAACTATCTTTACTGCCGGGCTGTTCACCGCCTTGCACACCTGGTATGCCTGGGGCATGCGTGTCAGCCAGAGCCCGGGATGGTCATGGAGGGTGTTCAGTGGCTCTAGCACCAGCGTCATCCCCTCGGGGCCGACCAGGTCAGCACAATATTTAAGGTTTTCAATAACGTTGGTCAGCTGGATATCCGGATGGATCCTGTAATCATAACGTCCTGGCACTACAAGGGCCATTTTGAATCCGGTACGTCTGGCCACCTCTATCCCCTCTTCCATCTTTGTTGTAAGGAAATCGCGTACCTCCCTGTGTGGCAGGACAAATGAGGTATTGCCAAAATCGGCATGCAGCACCCAGGGGCCCATCATAAGGCCAAGGCTCTGTATTCCGGAGGC
>JAAZAP010000102.1 GCA_012514255.1 Bacteroidales bacterium
ATAGGGGAATCGAACCCCTGTTACCAGGATGAAAACCTGACGTCCTAACCACTAGACGAATGGACCTTAAAGAACTTAAAAAAGCGGATGCAAAGATGGCATCTTTTTTTATATCTGCAAAATATTGCATAAAAAAATATGCCTTCCCTTCATCCGCCCGGAGGGTGACTGATCAGCAGGGTCTAGAAGACGTACCTTACCATGAAACCGCCGTTCCAGTAGATGAAGCCCGGTCCGCTGGTGAGCTGCAGTGCAGGGCCCACACCCAGTCCGATGTTGATAGGGACCTCATCAAAGGTATATTCCAGTCCGATAATACCATCAACACCGATAAGAATACCCGTCTCATATTCGTCCTTGTAATAGTCGTTCCAGAAGCCTACATGTGCTCCGGGTCCGACAAACCAGTCAAGGTTGGGCGTCCACTCAGTAGGTTTCTGCCACTGGTAGAAACCCGTGATGACGAAGTTATGTCCCCAGTACCCGGTTCCGGCAATCAGCTCCAGGGCATTGGTGCTGGTTATGAAAGTCTTGAATGTGATTCCTGAAGGATCACCTCCTCTGAGACCTACAGCTGATTTGTAGCTCTGAGCCTGTACTCCGAGTGTCAGGGCAATCAGTACCAGAATAACAGTCAGTGTTCTTTTCATTATTTTTCAGATTTAAGTTTTGATATGACTAACAAAGATATTATTTACTAACAGAAAAAGGTAGTTTTTGTTTATTTAAAGAGCAACAGACTCAGGGCCATAACGCCCATTCCTGACACCAGTCCGTAAATAGAGAGGTGGTGCTCACCGTATTTCTCTGCTGCCGGAAGCAGCTCGTCGAGCGATATGAAAACCATGATCCCGGCAACGAAACAGAAGAGCAGTCCCATAACGTTCTCAGTCATTATCGGCATAAGCAGGAGGTAGCCGGCGATTGCTCCCACCGGCTCAGATATGCCGCTGAGGAATGATAGTTTAAATGCTCGTTTTTTACTTCCTGTGGCGTAGAAGACCGGTACAGATACTGCTATCCCTTCGGGGATGTTGTGAATGGCTACGGCCACGGCTATGGCGATACCTATCTGTGGGTCAGAGAGTGCTGCCGTGAAGGTTGCCAGTCCCTCGGGGAAGTTGTGTATCCCTATGGCCAGGGCTGTCATGGCTCCCATGCGCAGCAGCCTGCCACTGCGGGCCTCCTCTTCGCCTCCTTCGATCTTTTTGAATTCGTGGGGGTTCTCCTGTGAAGGGATCAGCCTGTCAATGATGCCAATAAGTGCTATGCCTGCGAAAAAGGCGATAACCGCTGCCCACCAGCCCTGACGCATGCCCATGGCCTCAGACAGAACTGTCTGTCCCTTAACGAATATCTCTACAAAGGAGACGTAGATCATCACCCCGGCTGAGAAGCCGAGACTGATTGTAAGAAACCTGGTATTGGTCTTTTTGGCGAAGAAGGCAATTGTACTTCCGACTCCGGTGGAGAGGCCGGCGAAAAGTGTCAGCAGGAACGCGAAAAGTATTGTATTGAAATCAGGATTCATTAACTCTCTTATCGATCAGCTTCATCTGCCAAAAATACCAAAATTGGTTATCTTGCAGCCTCTAAGAGAGCATAAAATGAAAATATCCCTTTTCAATATATCAAATTTCAGGGTTGACGGCGGAGCCATGTTTGGGGTGATTCCCAAAGCTCTCTGGAGCCGCCAGGCAGAATCGGACGAAAAGAATACAATTGATCTCTCTCTTACATCCCTCGTTGTGGAAACAGGCGGAAGGGTCATTCTTGTGGATGCAGGGTGGGGCGACAAGCAGGATGAGAAGTTTTTCCGCCATGTATATCTTCATGGAGGCTCAGGACTGGTTGGGGGGCTTGCCGGGTGCGGTTATGGCCCGGGTGATATCACTGACGTGATCATCACTCACCTGCATGCCGATCATTGCGGGGGTTGTTTTGTGAATGCTCCGGGCGGGGGAGAGGAGGCTCTATTTCCCAATGCCGTTTACCATATCAGCCGTACACAGTGGGAGTGGGCCAACGAATCAAACCTCCGTGAGGAGGATGCTTTCCTCCCGGAGAACATCAAACCCTTCGGGGAGAGCGGGAAGCTGAACCTGGTTGAGGAGAACAGTGAACTCTGCCCCGGCTTGAGGCTCAGGATCTTTTACGGTCACACACCCGGCCTGATGCTCCCGGAGATAAGTTACAGGGGAAGGACACTCTTTTATGCCGGTGACCTGATCCCCACGGTTGCGCATATTCCGTTGCTGTGGAACATGGCATATGATCTGTTGCCCCTGGTGACCATAGCAGAAAAACAGGAGATCCTTGATGAGGCTCTGCGAAATGAGCACCTGCTGCTGTTTCAGCATGATCCCCTTGCAGAATGCTGTGAGTTAACGGAAACGCCTAAAGGCATCCGGGCCGGCAGGAAAGGAGAGCTTGCAGATTTTATATAAAGGGACAGAAGGTTATTTTGCCGACGAAGATCCCCTTATTACCAGGTCTGAGGTAATGATTTTGTTCTGAACAGGACCTCGGGGTTTTTCTATTCTTTCAATCAGTATCCTTGCAGCTTCCTGGCCCATCTCAAAGCCTTTCTGATCAACAGATGTAAGGCCGGGATCAGTCAGCGTGGCTATCTGGCTGTTTGTAAATCCCACTATGGCAATATCTTCCGGGATCCGCAGCCCATGCCTCTTAATTATCATCAGTGTCTGGGCCGCTGTAAGATCATTGACGGCAAAGAAAGCTTCAGGCCTGGGCGTTCGGCGCAGTATGCCGGGTATCATTCTCTCGGCACTCTCTATGTCATCACATTTAACAATATCTTCTTCAGATGGAACGAGCCTGTATTCTCTCATTGCCCTCAGATAGCCTTCACGCCTGTGGCGGGCTATGGCCAGCTGTGGCGGTCCTGACAGATGAACGATGCGCTTTTTCCCGGTACGGAGAAGATGGTTGACAGCCTTGTAGGCCCCTGCTTCATCGTCAATGACAACACTGTCAGTCCCGATCTCCTCCACGGCCCTGTCAAAAAAGACCAGAGGAATATCCTTATCCAGGATACTGCGGTAATGCCTGTAGTCAGTGGTTGTCTTTGCCACCGATGCAAGGATACCGTCTACGCGGCTGGAAAGCAGTGTTCTGATATTTTTTACTTCATGCTCCCACATCTCGTTGCTCTGGCAGAGGATCATGTTGTAGTCACGCCGGTAAACCACGTCCTCGATGCCGCTGATCACCGTGGAAAAGAAGTAGTGCACAACATCAGGGATTATTACTCCGATGGTTTTGGAGGAGCCGCTCTTCAGGCTCAGGGCAATAGGGTTGGGTCTGTAGTTCCAGCGTTCGGCAAGCTCATTGACCGCATCACGGGTAGCCTGACTGATGTCAGGATGATCCTTCAAAGCCCTGGAAACGGTTGAGGGTGATATCCCCAGCTCCCTGGCAATATCTTTTATGGTTACGTTTTCTTTACCCATATATGGGAATCCGGTACATGTAAAGATAAAAAAAAATTTATCTTCTGGATGATCTGAAAATTTACCTGACGCTCAATTCAAACGTTTGCGGTATCGATTGCGTAAAAAACCTGAAAAAGAGTTGGTTAACTCTGAAAAAAGGCCGAATTTTATCGTCCCAAAACCTGAACGAATATCTTTAGCAATAATAACAATTCTGAAAACTGCAATTAAACTGATCTATTTATGGAGAAACTAACTGGAAAACGGCTCTTCATGCTGACCTTC
>JAAZAP010000103.1 GCA_012514255.1 Bacteroidales bacterium
TCAGTGAGCAACATCCAGCATAACAAGGATTAAGACCCGTTGAACTGATGGAATGAGTCAGTTTCTTCGAACTCAGTGAGCAACATCCAGCATAACAAGGATTAAGACTCAAAGCTCAGGATTGCATAATCAGGATTTTTTGTGCTCAGTGAGCAACATCCAGCATAACAAGGATTAAGACTTCCCTTTAGTGATTTTTAAGTCTTTCATTTCTTTACTCAGTGAGCAACATCCAGCATAACAAGGATTAAGACTTCACCCCCATTTTCTTAGCCATAGCCTTTGCCTTTCTCAGTGAGCAACATCCAGCATAACAAGGATTAAGACATAATCAAACTTTATTTCATGTTCTTCGCATCCACAACTCAGTGAGCAACATCCAGCATAACAAGAATCAAAACGAAATGTACAACGTCTGCGGACTTTGAGCCTCAACTCAGCGAACAACCTCCAGGACAACACGGTCCGAACAGACTCAGAAGTTTTAGTGCTGACCAACGCAGGAAAAAATAAATAGCTTTCGTGCATTCAACAGATGACAAACAAACTGAACCCGACATACGTATTGCAGTTAGTGTCCCTTCACGATCAGCTTTACCATCGTTTTAAATATCTTTGATGTGTATTACCTCAGGCATGCCAGATATTACATCATTATTCCCGTTTCCTCCTAAGCCAGGTCAGGCACGTGCAGCAAAAATGCTCGATCACTTTATTCAAGATCCGGGGGGAAAGGCCTTCCTTCTCAAAGGCTACGCAGGAACAGGCAAGACTACGATGATATATGCCTTGATAAGATGGCTGGAACGACAAAATATAAGGTTCAGGCTTCTGGCATCTACAGGCAGGGCAGCCAAAGTGCTGTCAGATATAACTGAAAGAATGGCCTCAACCATTCACAGTCATATATATAAATTCACCGACCTGAACCAAGACCTGGAAGAGATGGCAGACAATTCTGAAAAGGCCTATTCAAACAAATACCCGGCTCAACTTTGCCTTCTATTTGAAATGACCCCGATTATTTCAACAGCAACAACCATTTACATCGTTGATGAGGCATCAATGGTTTCAGACCTGATTGACCGTGCCCCCACCTTTGCAAAGTACGGTAGCAATAACCTTCTGAAAGACCTGTTTGATTTTGATAAGAACAGCAAGTTTATCTTCGTAGGTGACCCTTGCCAGCTTCCACCAGTCGGACAAAAATTCTCGCCTGCTCTCAGCAAACAGTATCTTTTCGAAGAATATAACATCGAAGCAGAAGAATTTGAGCTAACTGAAATAATAAGACAGGAAAGTCAAAGCGGCATACTGGAAACAGCAACAAGACTGAGAAGCTACTATTTTCAGCCCCCTGCAAATAGTTGGCCACCATTGTTCCCATTCCGAAACAAGGACAATATCTCACTCCACCCTTCACACGCCAGTTTGATCACTGCCTATATTTCAAACCTGAAGAACAACGGGTATGTGAATTCAACAATGGTTTGCCAGTCCAATGCTCTGTGCCACGAAATCAACAAGATGGTCAAGGCCAACGTAACCAGTCATGCAATTGAGCTTCGCGCAGGCGACCTGCTGATGGTAACTCAAAATAATTACATAGTAGACCTGGTAAATGGAGACCTCGTTGAAATACTTGACGTGGGTGCATCAGAGTACAGGGCGGGCATGCAATTCATAGAAGTGGAAGTAAGGGAGCTGGCTTCAAAGGAAATATACCGCACTCTATTGATCAACGATATTCTCATTAGTACCGCCCAGAACATCAACGAGGCTCAACACAGGAGCCTATTCATTGATTACTATAAGAGAATGAAAGAGCTTGGTATTAAACAGAAAAGCCAGGCATTTAAAGATGGCATGCTCAAAGATCCATATCTGAATGCTTTGCGCGCAGTTTACGGGTATGCCCTCACTTGCCATAAAACCCAAGGCGGTGAGTGGGATGAGGTCTACCTATATACTGATAATAAAACTACCGGCATCCCCCAGCCAGGTGTCTACCAATGGCTATATACAGCCGTCACACGTGCAAAAAAGAGCTTGCACTGCGTAGATGATTGGTATATGAAACAATAACAGCAACACCCGGGAATACCTACGCCAATAGACTGATATTGATTAAGTTTTGTATGCATCAGCTGCTCTGCTCATTCTTTCAGCTATCTTCTGGCGTATGCTCAAAGGACTGAGCACAACCAGATTGTCTCCAAAGCTCATTAGAAGCTTTTCAAGTTCATAGTTTGGCTTAACTTTTATCCTGATATGCAACCCCTTGTCGTCATGGCTTATCTTCCGTTGTGAGCCGTGAAGCGGCTTAGTTATGATATAAGGTGCTTGTTCCGGAGTAAAGAAAAGGTCGATATCTACTGGTTCTGTGTCAGCCTGATGTGTCACCCCGATAATATCCTCAAAATACTCTGTGAAATCAATGCCGTGATCTTCATCCCACTTCTTGCCTGTATCCTTGATTTCAACTATCCGGTCCAGAGCCAGGATGTTTAGATCACGCAGTCCTGGTGCCTTGCCAAGTACAAACCATCTGCGATTTGATTGTTTAAGATAGTAGGGATGAAATACTTGCCAGTCAGCTTTATCTGCAGTGAATGGTTTGTATAAAATCCTGATTACTTTCTGAAAATAGATTGCCTCGAAAAGCTCGCCCAAAAAATGAAGCCCCTCAAGAAATTCATTTGAATCAAAGCCAATAATCTCCTCACTTCCATGTTTCAGTCCAAATGCCTGTTCAATGCGTGGCAAGAGCTCGCTAACCCACACAAACTGGGGCATACCCTGGAACCTTCTTAAAACCATCAGTGCCTCCCTTATCATTGCCGCCTCAGTTTCATTTATAGGCTGATTGCTGATGGTAAATTGCCGATTATCATACCTGTACCATACCCTGTGTCCGTCGTGGTGAGAAATGACAGGTGCCTGCCATTCCGAAAATCTCATGAAAGAAATATCCTTGTATAATTGCGTCCGTCCTATTCCTTTCAGCCCTTCTTCCCTTTCAAGCTTATGGTTGACCTCTTCAAGCAGGTCATCAAAGTAATACCTCCTTCCGGTGTTTCGGAAGCATCTGTCAAGTACCAGGTATCTTATGAGTGCTTTTTTGTTCTGTGACATGGTTCTGAATTTGGTTGTTTATACCGACTTGAAATTACCTTATAAATTTAGGAAAAACTGTACACAATGAGTGTACTGTTTTCGAATACTTTTAACAGGTTAACTAATATTAAAATGACACATCCCGAAAAAGCCATATTTCTGTTCCCTCCCTGATCCCATAGGATCACTTTCTGGGCAGGTCGAGAAGCTTGTAAATTAGCACTTCATCCCCCCCCCATCCATAAGCCTCCTTCCTGCCCTTATCTTCTATATTATTCAATTCAAGCCATAAACTAAATATTTACTATCTATGTTACCAGGACCAACAATCATACGTGAATGCCCGCATTGCGGGAACATGATGAAACAGAAGACCATCATAAGTGGCAATACCTTTGGCGCTACTCTGTGGTCAGATGGCAAGCAGGTGGCACCTATGCTGCCAAGACCGCCATACTATATCTGCTGCAAAGAGTGCAGGAATATCGTTATGCTTCAGGATGTCAGGAAGGTTGCTGAAATTGAGTGGAATTACCGGGATGATAAATACAGTAAAGCCGCCTTTATCGAGTTCCCTGCTTTCATGGAGAACATAAGGGCAACAAAAGTAATAAACGACAAGAAGCTGGCAAGGACTATGGCTTTGTACAGCTTCAATGACTTCTTCAGAGACCACAAAGAAGACGAAATAACCCCTGAAATGCAGAAACTTCATGAACACAACATATATGAACTGGAGTCGCTTCTTGACAAGTCAATACCTGAAGATCTCATTATTAAAGCAGAAATAAACAGATACCTGGGCAGGTTTGACCGGACGGTAGAAATACTCGAGAGCATCACAGATCAGAAGTTCGACTGGATCAGGAAGAAATTCCTTGTAGAAATTGAGAAAGGCAATAAGAAGGTTTTCAAATTGTCTGGTCTTTAACGTTAATGGAACCTCAAAAATATCAAAGAAGCGAAATCATGCACGAAAGATCAAATAAGAACAAATCCAAACTGGCTTATGTGCTGGATACCGTTGATCCTCTGATTCAGAATTTTGGTGTGGAAATATTAGCCTCGAATTTTGCATGGAGTATTGTGCTTGGCGTCTTGCCATGTGAGGGCAGCGAAAATGAAAAGATGGCTATGGAACTAAACCGCCGGGATACCACAATAGATAAAGTCGAGAATATTGCACGTCTGACTGTCCTGGGTAAGGCTCTGGCAGACAGGCCAGATTACTCTGACTCAAACATAACCGAATTCACACTGGCAGTCAGGCAACTTTTAAGATATACCGCTGAGGATGCGACTGCATCAGCATACCTCAAAGATCTGAAGTTTATATACATATCATTCATTACCTCCTATTACTACCAGTCGGTCAAGTTTGGTAAAAAGGAGGAAGCGCTGAAGATCCTGGCCCAAATAGCCAATGGAATTCTGGCGGAAGATGAAAAGTTGAAAAACCAGATAATAAACATAATGAATTATAAACCATTGAATTAGACATAGCAATGAATACTAACCAGAAAAAACAAAACATACCAGAAATGAAAACAAAACATCAGGTTCACAATCTTATCATTCTCGACGAGAGTGGTTCAATGGAATCAATCAAGGAATTCATCATCATTGGATTCAACGAGCTCGTGCAGACTATCCACGGTATTGAACAGCAATACCCGGAGCAGGAGCACTTCATCTCATATATAACTTTCAACGGGTTGGGACAAAAGGTTATACACTTTCGTGAACCTGCCGCCAAATTGCATAAGATTGACAGCATAAGGTACAGGCCAACTTCCATGACGCCATTGTATGATGCCATGGGAGACTCAATCAACAGACTGGAACAGGAGCTTGAAAAAGAGTCGGACTACAACGTACTTGTCACAATCCTTACCGACGGCCAGGAGAATGCCTCGAAAGAGTATTCCGGCGCTTCCATCAAGAAACTGGTAGAGGAAATGAAACACCTTGGCTGGACCTTCACTTACATCGGCGCCGACCATGATGTGGAGAAATTTGCTATTGACATCTCAATAACCAATGTGCTTCACTTCAAGAAGGACGTACATGACATTAACAGGTTGTTCAGTGAGGAGAAAGCCGCCAGGGCCAGGTACAGTCAGAAAATAAGGGATAAACGAGATACCGGAGAAGACTTCTACAAGCCGGATGAAGAAAAGAAATCCTGACCTGTTCTTTGGATCTGGCTTTTTAAGCACCCTTAGAAAAATCTTAGTATATTTAAGATATGCCACGATACCTCACCAAATCAAGATTCAAGCTTGCACTTGATTGTCCGGCCAAGCTGTTCTATACAGGCAAAAGGCAATATCCGGATACTTCTGAGAATGATGCTTTCCTGGAAGCACTGGCTGAAGGCGGATACCAGGTAGGTGCACTGGCTAAATGCTACTACCCCGGGGGCAAAGAGGTGCCTGAACGAGGGTATGACATCCCGCTGCAGAAGACCAATGAGCTGCTGGCAAAGAACAATGTTGTCATCTTCGAAGCAGCCTTCAGATACAGGAACCTCTTCATCCGCGCTGATATCATTGACAAAAAAGGAAATAATGTAGACCTCATCGATGTGAAATCAAAATCCTTCGATGGCAGCAGTCAAAGGGATATGCTCTCAAAAAAAGGATACATTGACTCCGGCTGGAGAGATTACCTCTATGACGTCGCCTTCCAGAAATATGTCATCACCATGGCGCACCCTGAATTGAACGTACATGCGTGGCTGATGCTTGCCGACAAGAACTCAGTCGCCACTGTCAACGGTCTGAATCAGAGATTCCAGTTGAAAACAGTCGAAGATGAAAGAACAGTCGTTGAGATTGTTGGAGATGTCTCGCCAGAGGCTCTCGGAGATGAAATCCTGATAAGAGTCTGCGTTGACGAACTTGCAGAGATGATCTTCAACGGCACTGACTCTCCTGAACCTGTCTCGCAGAGCTTTACAGATTACATCCATTACCTGGCCGATAAGTATGAAAGGGATGAAAAAATCGTCTTCCCCATCCATAAAGAATGTAAAGAATGTGAGTACCAGGCTACCGCCGAAGAAGAAAAGGAGGGCAAATTATCAGGACTGAAAGAATGCTGGTCGGCACAGCTCGGCTGGGATGAGAAGATGTTCCAGGAGCCTTGGATTCTTGAAATATGGGACTTCCGAAGTAAGGAAAAGCTGATGGAGAGAGGCATCTACCTGATGCGTGACATGAGGCAGGGTGATATAGGCGATATGAAGCCAGGTGCCGGAGGAGGCTTAAATCGGACCGAGAGACAATGGCTGCAGGTTCAGAAGGCTGTCGATAACGACACATCACCATTCATTGACGTCGAAGGTCTAAGGCAGGAGTTCAGGTCCTTTGTCTACCCCCTGCATTTCATCGATTTTGAAACGTCAATGGTGGCCATACCATTCCATCGCGGACGAAGGCCTTATGAGCAGATAGCGTTTCAATTTTCGCACCATGTTGTTCATGCCGATATGACCATTGAACATAAAGGGCAATACCTGTGCGAAAAGGTTGGAATGTTCCCCAACTTTGAGTTCGTGAGGCAACTGA
The DNA here is from genome assembly GCA_012514255.1 of Bacteroidales bacterium. The sequence goes on from JAAZAP010000103.1 coordinate 6,690, forward strand.
AGTCTGAGCTGGAACATGATGATGGATCAGTGTTCAGGTATGCCGCTCATGAGAATACCGTACTTAACCAGATAAGGATCCAACTGGGGGTTGCATCCCTGGGCGAGGTGCCAGACAAGGCAGAACTTATTGCATTCATTGAATCGATAACCCACCAGGACGATCGTACCGGGAGAAGAGATATGATCGATCTCCTGAAGCTGGTCAGGAGCTACTATTATCACCCGGCAATGGGCGGCTCCAATTCACTTAAATATGTCCTGCCGGCTGTTCTGGCCTCATCAGAATATCTACAGAGTAAGTATGCCCCCGCAGTCTACGGCAGGCATTCTGCTATCAGAAGCCTTAACTTCGATGATGGCTGGATCTGGATCAGGAAGGATGACCGGGGAGAGGTAGTCAATCCTTACAACCTGTTACCACCACTGTTTGATGGCATCGACAATGAGCAGATCGACCAGTTCCTCATGAAGAGCAACATCAGGGAAGGTGGCGCTGCCATGACTGCCTACGCCAGGATGCAGTTTACCAGCATGACCGACCAGGAGAGATTCGCCATTATCAAAGGGCTGTTAAAGTATTGCGAGCTGGACACCTTTGCAATGGTCCTGCTATGGGATTACTGGAATAAGGCTATTAACCCTTAATACACCTGTCATTTTCAAAAATCTGAGAAATGGAAAGTAGATACAGTGCAGATTCTCATCCTGATAAGTGTCCAAAATGTGGATCCGTCAGAGTTGCAAAGATAGTGTATGGCCTGCCGGTTTTTTCTGACCAGTTGAATGCTGCTATTCTAGCAGGCAGGAAAGTTCTGGGAGGTTGCTGCATCACGGGTGATGACCCGTCATGGAAATGCCTGGAATGCGAAACGGATATATACAGAGAGAAATCATGACTCTGTTCTCCAGCCGGCCTAGTCAGGGTGGCTTTACCAGAAAGGGTCTCATTGAAGCTTTAATCAAATATAATACTGAGTTCTCTTTGCTACAACAATAAAGAAAAACACTATTTTTGTACTGCATTCCGAGTCCATACCGCATGAAGCGGGACGGAGCCAACCGAGCCTGACCGGCCACGGTGGATAAATAATGCGGGCGACAATGGCCAAAAACAAAGGTATATTTCTCCCCTATAATGTTTACCGGAATGCAGATTGTTAAACCTTATAAACATTTGCATTATGGAAAATGAAGAAAAGACTGAAAAAGCTTCCGAAGAACGTGAACTCACTCCTGGTGAAAAGTTCCTGAAGGAGTATCTCGAGATGCCTTATACCTACGACAGGGTCGGACAGGTTTTCGTGATAGTGCGCTCTAGCTTACGTGTATCAGGCAACGACAACGGCAATGCTGAAAGTACGATTCCAGACACCAAAGACTGATTCCGGATTATTTTTGTTTATTCTGGCTGCATACGCCGGATAACCTGACAACATTGCGCCGGAGTAAATTGACACTTCAGGTTGGTCTTTTAAAGAAGCTTTTTCACGGTAGAAAGTGGTAACCAAATTTATCTTTTTAGTTAATTTTCTCAATGCCGATAAGACTGAGATTTAGTAAGACGTTTTTGTCTGGCTTCATCTTCAGTATACAAGTTTTTGCTACTTTCGGGAATGCAAAGCAAAACCATCATGTCAGATTTTGATTTTCTTATTTCGGAGCTGGAAAAGTTCCGGGATGCCCGCGACTGGAAACAATTTCACACATCCAGAGACCTGGCGTTGGCTATAGCTATCGAGGCCGCTGAGCTCAATGAACTGTTCCTCTGGAAAACAGTTAAGGAGTCTGAAAAAGTTAATCGCGATAAGCTGCGCGAGGAGCTGGCTGACGTGCTTGCATACACCCTCATGCTGGCTGGCAAACACGGCTTCGACATAAAGGAAATTGTCCTTGAGAAGATCCGCAAGAACAATGAGAAATACCCTGTTGACAGGTCAAAAGGTTCTGCCAAAAAGTATAATGAGCTGTAACCATGCTTATCTACCAAGGTACTTCTGAACATTTCATAAACGATATCCGCGAGAACACAATCGCTGATACAATGGCCGCCAACTTCCGGGTCAAACTGGGAAAAGAACCGGCACCACAGGAATTTGTATCCTGGCAGAACAGCCTCTCAAGAGTAAGAGACCTGCTTGAACTTGGAGAAATAGTAAACTCCTTCGTTGCTCTCGAATACGAGGTGCCATATAACCAGAGCCGTCTCGACTGTCTCCTGTTCGGAAAAGGTGAAGGCGACTCCTCCAATATAATACTCATTGAGCTCAAGCAATGGACTTCCGTCACCGCCCTGCCCGAGGAGGGTAACTTCGTAGAGACCTATACCGGTGGCAGGGAGCGGGTTGTCCCCCATCCCTCCCAGCAGGCTAAAGGATACCATTACTACCTTACCGGGTTTGTAGAGGAATTTGAGAAAACACCGACACTTAACCTCTTTAGTTGCGCCTATTGCCATAACTATTCGCGATCAGATGGAAAGGGGTTATTTAATCCTGTCTATTCTGAACTTATCAGGGACTTCCCCCTTTACACAAAGGAAGACACCAAAGCCCTGGGAGCCAGGATAAAGGAGCTACTTGACAAAGGTTCTGGCTTTGAGATCTTCAACCGTTTCATGCAGAGCCGGATACATCCATCCAAAAAGCTGCTTGAAAATGTACATAAGGTCATAAAAAATGATGCGGTCTTCTCCCTGCTGAATGAACAGCTCGTGGCCAAGAACCTGATATGGGCTCACGTCAGGAAGACCGCCAGGGACGGTTCGAATTCCGTCATCATAGTGCATGGCGGCCCCGGTACCGGCAAATCGGTTATAGCCATCAACCTTCTCGCAGAAGCAGCATTAAGAAAGAAGAATGTTTTGTTCGGTTGTAAATCAAAGCCATTCACCAACGGGCTTCAGAAGCTCGTCGGCCGTGGCGCGGAACTCATGTTCACCAACCTTTACAGGTTTGTACCAAGCCGTACCGCAGAGAATGAGTTTGATATTCTTCTTATTGACGAGGCACACAGGATTGAAAAGAGCAGCAACCACCAGTATACCCGTCCTGCAGACAGGACCGACATGCCGCAGATCAACCAGCTGATAAGATGTGCAAAGACATCAGTATTCTTTATTGATGACAGGCAGAAGGTGAGATCACAGGAGGCAGGCAACTCCGACCTGATCAGGAACGCTGCCAGTGAGGCGGGTGCCACAATCAGGGAAGTCACCCTTGAGACACAGTACAGGTGCATGGGTTCAAATGACTACCTGCTGTGGATAGAATCGGTCCTGGGTTATTCGGAGGAAAAACGTATCCTGCTCAGGAATGAGATTTTTGACTTCCGGATAATGTCATCGCCTTCGGAAATAATGGAGATTCTGAAGGAGAAGGAAGCTGAGAAACCTAATTCAGCCCGTATGGTTGCGGGATTCTGCTGGCCGTGGAGCAGCAAGACAGATGCGAACGGTGATCTGATTAAGGATGTCAGAATCGGAGACTTTGCAATGCCCTGGGAGACACATGACAAGATCACCCGCACACCACCAGGTTACGTGAAATGGTTTGAATGGGCCTACAGGCCGGAGGGCATTAAGCAGGTCGGATGTATTTATACCGCCCAGGGATTTGAATTTGACTATATCGGAGTCATTATTGGCAATGACCTGCGGTATGATCCTCACTCTGATTCGTTGACCGGGGATATCTCTGCTTCAAAGGACCCAATGCTGAGACGTGATGTTCAGACGTTTGACATGCATGTCAAAAACATCTACCGCACACTTCTGACCCGCGGGATGAAGGGATGCTATGTCTATTTTACCTACAAGGGGACTGAGGATTTCTTCAGAAACAGGATGGAATCTTAAATTAACCTGGCTGATCAAATTTTGAATCTGTTCTGCCACTGATCCATTTTTTTGATGTGAGATTGAAACGGTTTAGTCCGGCCTGAGTTTTAAAGGTCACGAATTCGTTACCTTTAAAGTCCGGATTATTGAGTTCTGCCCAAATTCCTATAAACTCAAGGGTGTTTCTGACACGCCAGGAAAGATGATCCTCAATGCAGCAACATTTGCTTTGTTATCATCCCCAACTCCAGTATCTTTACTCCTCCATGGACTTCAAAGACAGGTTGATTGAGCATTACGGTTTTACCGAAAGGGACTGGAGTGAGACCGTCAGTCGCTACCGGCCGGAGACACTGCAGGCCAGGTCACTGTTCCTGGAGAAAGGGCAGATAGCCACACGGATTGCCTACCTGCGGTCGGGAATGATGCGGTCATTCTTCTATGACGACAACGCAAACGAGATCACAACCCACTTCTTCAAAAAGGGCTCGGTGGTGATCTCAATGAAGAGCTTCAATGACCAGGTGCCGTCAAGGGAATACATAATCGCCATCGAGGACTGCGAGATGGACGTGACCACATATGACCGGATGCAGGAACTGATCCGCGAGGTGCCGGCATGGCGGCAGATAGGCAAAGACGTGGACGAGGCAATGTACAACTCACTAATGAACCGCTCCATTCAGCTCCAAACCCTCACAGCATCGGAACGGTACGAGCTCTTCATCAAAAAACACCCTGACATCCTGCAGAAAGTCGCCCTGAAACATATTGCATCCTACCTCGGCATCGACATCGCCACCCTCAGCAGGATAAGAAAATCGATCTGACATCCTTTTTTTTGACTTTTGTCAAACAACGCTCCCGGAAGACTGGCGTAATTTTGCTTCATCAATAATTTCAGAATGAGCAAGATGAAAGTAACAGCATTTGTCGGGAGCGCAAGAAAGAAGCATACTTACCTGGCTTCGGAACGGTTCCTCAAGAGTCTTCAGAGCAAGGGTGATGTAGATACTGAAATAGTTGCACTGAGCGATTACAACCTGAAGACGTGCAGGGGTTGCATGCTTTGCCTTAACAAGGGAGAGGAGCTCTGCCCTCTTAAAGACGACAGGGATATCCTTATGGAAAAGATACGTCAGTCTGACGGGATCGTTTTCGCCACACCGAACTACTCGTTCCAGGTATCGGGACTGATGAAGGTTTTCCTTGACAGGTTCGGTTATGTCTTCCACAGGCCGGAATATTTCGGAAAGACCTTTACCGGCATAGTGGCACAGGGTGTCTACGGTGGAAAGGAAATAGTCAAATATCTCGACTTCGTGGGCAACAGCATGGGCTTCAACGTAATAAGCAGCATAGTGATCAACACGAGAGAGCCGGTACCCGCATCAGGGCGGGTGAAGACAGAAAAGGCAATTGAAAACCAGAGCCTCCGGTTCTACAGGAGGCTTGCCAGGCATGATTATCCCAGCCCATCGATGCTCAAGCTGATGGTGTTCAGGATGAGCCGTACGAGCATGAAAATCGTTTTAAACGAAGACTTCCGCGACTACAGGCACTTCAGGGATCAGGGATGGTTTGATTCCGATTATTACTATCCGGTAAGGCTTAATCCTGTGAAAAGAACCATAGGATGGCTGTTTGACATGACGGCACGAAGAATGGCCGCGCAGAACTGAATACAAAGAAGAATTAACAATAAATCAAAAGAGAAATCATGGAAAAGAAAAAAGTACTTGTAATAGGGGCAAGCGGACTGCTGGCGGGTCCCGTTATCCGCAAACTGGACGAAAAAGGGTATGACCTGCGGCTCTTCTCACGATCGGTGAAACCGTCGATGTTCGTCAATGATTATGAGATCACGCAGGGCGATGTATTCAACCTGGCAGACCTTGAGAAGGCAGTGACCGGGTGCGATGCGGTGCATATATCCCTTGCCTCGGCGGACGATGTAAAAGCGGTCTCTAATATTATCGAAGTGTCGAAGAGGAACGGAGTCAGACGGATCAGCCTGGTCTCGGGATGCACAGTGGCGGAGGAGAACCGTTGGTTTAAGTTCACGGATGACAAGTTCAGGACGGAGCAGATGATCATGCAGAGCGGATTATCGTGGTTTATCTTCCGGCCTACATGGTTCTTCGAGTCGCTGCCCATGTTTGTCCGGAACGGCAAGGCTTCTGTCCTGGGCAGGCTGACAGACAGGTATCACTGGGTGGCAGCTGACGACCTGGGCAAAATGGTGGCAGACGCTTATTCAACCGCCGGGGCGGAGAACAGGATCTATTATGTCTACGGCCCGGAGAGATACACGATGAAGGAGATGCTTGAGAAATACTGTAGCGCCCTCCATCCTGAGATAAAGAGTGTCGGTGAGACTCCCCTCCTCCCCCTGAAGATCATCGCCTTCCTGACCCGCAACAGGCAACTGAAGTTCGCAGCCTCGCTCTTCGGGTATTTCGAGAAGGTGCATGAGCCGGAGATACCCGAGGCTGACCTCGCCCTGCTGACCAGGCCGGCGACTGATTTTGATACCTGGGTAAAAGATAAGTAATAGGTCATGGAGAAAAAGATCAGTTCAGGGACCGGAGTGACCGGTCCGGCGAAGAAAGGGAAAACCTCCGACAGGAGAGGATTCACCTCGGAAAGGATCAGCTTCAACAGGAAGATGGTTGCTGCTTCGGCGGCCATCACCGCCAGGAAAAGCACGATCCATTCGCTCTGCTCCGCAGATGTCACCGTCCCGAGGCAGATGATGCGGGAGCACCGGGAGCGCACCGGCGAGAAGCTGTCGTTCACGGCATATATCGTTTACTGCCTGGCACAGGTGGTGAAGGAGCATCCTCACCTCAACGCCTTCAGGCGGGGGAACAGGCTCATCACCCTCGACGATGTCACCGTCAGCGTGCTGGTGGAGCGGGAGATCTCCGGTGAGAGGGTCCCCGAGCCGCTGGCGATAGTGGCGGCACAGAGCCTCACCTTCCGCGAGATCAATGACCTGATCAGGTCGGCTCGTACCCGCAGCGAGTCGTCCCTGGGAGGGTTTTCCGGCATGACATGGATAAGACATATCCCGGGTTTCCTGCTGAAGGCATTTGTAAGGCTCGCCGACAGGAACATCCGACTGGCGAAGCGGTATGGCAAGGTTGCAGTGACGGCGGTGGGGATGTTCAGTCGCGAGCCGGTGTGGTTCATCCCTCATGGCAGCGGGACGGTGCTGATAACTGTCGGGAGCATAGAAAAACGGGTGGTCTTCACCGGTGAGAGTCATGAGGAGCGGGAGTTCCTCAGCCTTACCGGCTCCTTTAATCACGACATCGTTGACGGTGCTCCTGCGGCACGGTTCATGAACCAGTTTCTGGAGACGCTGAAGAGCGGGATGGGACTATTCCAGTTTCCTGATTGTTTTATGACCCAGGAGTGATTTCATCTGCATGATGGCAATCTGGTTTAGCTGCTTCAGCCTTTCACCCTGAGGAAGTCCCTGGTTAATCATTATTGCGTTAACACTCTCAAGATTTGACAGTACAACCAGTTGCTCAAGAGAGGCATGATCACGTACATTGCCTGCTTCCCCGGGATTGGCTGATCTCCAGTCAGCAGCAGTGAGGCCAAACAGTGATACATTTAAGAGATCAGCCTCACTAGCATACGTCAGGCTCATCTGTTTCCCTGAAACTTCCCGGGGAATAAGGTTTTCCTTAATGGCGTCCGTATGGATCCGGTAATTGATTTTGGCCAGAGTCCTCTGCAGGTTCCATTCAAGTTTCAAACGACTATTCTCATCCTCTTTTAGCCTCTGAAATTCCCTGATCAGGTAAATCTTAAACTCTGCGCTTATCCACATGCCAAATTCAAAAGCAATGTCTTTATGAGCGTATGTTCCTCCATAACGACCGGCAGTTGCCTTTATCCCGGTTGCATTTGTTTTTTCTATCCATTCCCTAGCCGAAATTCTATAACTGTGCAATCCTGCCATACTTTTAATTGTGGCGAATTCGCCATAATTAAAAAGAGGGTTGTTTATGCTCTCCCAAATACCCAGGTATTCGACCGTATTTCGGTTCCTGAGCCAATCCGAAATGAAGAAATCACCTTCCTTGGCTTTTATCATATCAGTGAGCGAAATATAATCCTGGTCCTGATACTCGATAATGCTTATAGAAATATCTCTCACAGAAATAGTCCTTTTCTTGACCATGGCAATACGTTTGGTTATAATTAATACAGCGAGACCTGAAAGGTCAGAGACAAGTAAATTTAACGAAAAATCCATCAATCTCAAATAGATTTCTCCTTCAATTATCAGATAAGTTGAAAGCAAACATGATCCATCTCTGTTGATAGATACCAGAAGGCAAGAAGGCGGTTTTTAATGGCTTATTGCCCGATGAACTTGCGGATGGCAGCCCTTATCTCCTCCTCATGCCCTATCAGGAGGTGACCGCCGGTTTCAACAGAAACCAGCCTGCAGCCGGGAATCCGCTCTGAGATCAATACCGCACCGGAATAGGGCGGCGCGGGGTCATCCTTCGCATGAACAACCAGCACGGGAACACTGATCTCCTCAAAGGGGAAGGTCTCATCTATGGAGAGGTTTGAGACATACATGTCAAACAGGATGCCTTTCGTCCGGGCGGATATGGGCAGCGCGGAGAGATAAATGTCCGATATCAGCTTCTCCTGCTCAGCCTTTGAAAGAGAGGCGAAGACCTCCTTCGGAATGAACATGGCGGACATCGACCTGCCAAAAAGCCTTACACTGCTCCAGTAGATGAAATCGGAACCAAAAACGGCCTTCATCAGGAATCGCGGGGGCAACGGCTTCGTGTCGCCCGGCACCACAGACGACTGCAGGATCATACCCCTGCATCGGCCGGGATAATCATGCGCGAAATGATAGAGCGAGGTGCCTCCCGCCGTTATTTTCCGTGATGACAATCGCTGCCTTTTCCCGAAGTTTCATAACTTGTTGCCTTACAGAATCAATAGTCATGAGCAGTGAAAATCAATCAATCCATGAGATCGACTACAGTCTGATCTGTGAGTATTTCTCAAATATCGAAAGGCAGGGGCCTGGCAGTCCTGAGGTTACAATAAAGGCATTGAGTTTTATCGACAATCTCACGAATGACTCGAGGATTGCCGATATCGGCTGTGGCACAGGCGGGCAGACGATGGTGCTGGCGCAGAATGCACCGGGAAGGATTACAGGGATCGATCTGTTCCCGAAATTCATCGAGCTGTTCAATGCCAATGCCGTGAAGCTGAATCTTCAGGACAGGGTTAAAGGCGTCGTGGGTTCGATGGACAAACTTCCTTTCGGTGAGGAGGAGCTGGATCTGATCTGGTCTGAAGGGGCAATCTATAATATCGGGTTTGAACGGGGCCTTAAGGAATGGAGGAAATTCCTGAAAAAGGGAGGATATATTGCAGTTTCCGAGAGTTCATGGTTCACCGAAGAACGGCCGGAAGAGATACACAGGTTCTGGATTGATGCATATGCTGAGATTGACACTATCCCGAAGAAGGCCGACCAGATGCAGAAGGCAGGGTATGTCCCTGTGGCAACTTTCATCTTGCCCGAAGAGTGCTGGACGGTTAATTACCATGAACCACAGGCTTTGATACAGGATGCTTTCCTGAGCAAATATCCGGGGAATAAAGCAGCCGAAGATCTTGTTGCTTTTCAAAGGCATGAAGTTGAGCTTTATGATAAGTACAAGGAGTATTACGGCTATGTGTTTTACATAGGGAGGAAGATCTAGTTGGAGCGAGGAAAACAAAAAACCTTTGCACTGATGCCTCAACCGATCTGAACAAAGAGATACACTTAATGGTTAGTGAAATTGTATAACCAACGTAAAACAGAAACATAAAATCATGAAAAGAAGATCAACAGCAATCTGGCAGGGTGACGGCACCGAAGGAAAAGGAACCCTTACCTCAATGAGCGGGTTACTCGACAAAACCCCATATTCATCAGCAGCAAGGTTCAAAAATGAAGACGGCAAAGCCGGTACGAATCCTGAAGAACTTATTGCTGCCGCACACAGCGGATGCTATGCCATGGCACTGAGCTACGCACTCACAGGGGCAGGTTTCGTTCCTGATGAGCTGCAGGTCAGAGCAGCTGTCACCCTCGATAAGGTGGAGGATCACTTTGAGATCACCGGTATCCATCTAGATCTGACAGGAAAGGTCAAGGGAATAACCGAGGAAAAATTTCTCGCGCTGGCTGCCGAGGCAAAGGTCAACTGTCCCATCTCACGGGCACTGAGGGCTGTCGATATAACACTGGCGGCCAAGCTGGTCTGAAATTAGCTTAGATATAATTTGAATTAGTCAAGACTTAATCTGACAGTTAGGGATTAAACTAAATTGAAATTACCACAAGAGTAACAAATGTTTAACCCCAAAAACTGTCAGAAATGAATACAGAAGTAGAATTAATCACTTTGCTTAAAATCACTTCCTGCAAAATGTACCGTCCTAAAAAAAACATTTATGAAAATATGTTGCTGTTAGAAAATATAAGCGGTTTATGCCGTTTAATATAACATAGCGTTAGCTGAACGTCTAAATGCAGGGAACTGGTAATTCTCAGGAAAAGGAGACAGAGGCGATATGTTCATGCTATACGAAAGTATGGCGTGGGCTTGCATTTTTTCCGATTGCCGGTGACATGCAAAATGTTACTGACGGCGGCGAAACCGTGAAATGACAACAAGAAAAATAAATGAAACCCATCAAAACGGCATTCATCCTAATGGCGCTACTTTTGCTGGCAAACGGTTGTAAACCCGGCAAAGAATGTCTCGACTGTTCTGAGACGGGCTATCCTGTTATGAACATTGATCCTGTTTCGCTATCGTTCGGCAATGTGGCGACAGGGACGGATGTGTCGCGACAGATTGTCGTGAAGAACACCGGCAACATACCGTTGACCATTTTGTCGGTAACAAGCTCAGACCCTGCCTTTGAGGGTTCTTTTTCCGGATCAGCTATTCCGCCTGACAAGGAAGGAATAGTGACCGTAAGGTTTACTCCTACGCTGAATAAGACATACAGCGGAGTGCTGATCGTAAAGAACGATGCGTGCTGCGATCAGATCACCACCATTGCCTTGACGGGTAAAGGGACGGCACAGTCGACAACACCGCTGTTCAGTTCCTCGCTGGAGATCGCCAGTGCAGATGACCCGGGTCGCCCGGATGGCTGGTGGCAGGACCACTGGGGAATCTCCGAAGCCAATGTCTCGTTTACTTATATGAATGAGGGACACACGGACAACCGCAGCGTGAAAGTGGAAGTTTCCGGCGAACCTCTCCATCCCTATTCCGGGCGATTTCCGGAAGGCGATGCCAAATGGCTTTTCGAGCCGGTAGAGCTCAATCCGGGCGACTATGTATACACCAACTGGTACCGTTCGAATGTCAACACATTCGTTACTCTGGCGATTACCAATACAGCAGGAGGAACAGAGTATTATGATCTTCCGGAGGCACCTGCAAGCACAGAGTGGGCAAAATACGAAGCAGTTTTCGATGTCCCGGCAAACGGCGTGTCGGCTACTGTTTTGCATCTACTCAAGAGCAATGGCTACCTGATTACCGATGACCATCAGATAGCACCCTATTACTACAAAGGCTTTAACAAAGGTTTGCTCACCATAACCTTTGACGATGGCTGGAACATAAACACCGAAACGGCGCTCCCGGTGATGGATCAATACGGGTTCAAATCGGTTCAGTATTATAGAACTGACGCGATTGAAGATTTTACAACGTTCGGCTATCCGAATCCGAAGAGTTTAATACAAATGTTTAAGGATGCAGGACATGAATTTGGTTCCCATTCCATCAACCACAGCAATCTAACGCTGGAGTCGGACCAGGTATTAACTGAAGAACTTGCCGGTTCAAAAGTGTTTTTGGAGAACTATCTGGACACTACCTTAAAGCATTTTTCGACTCCTTTCGGGCTTTACGATTCACGGGTAACGGGAGAAGCAATTAAACATTACAGTACGCAACGCACTGTAGACAGAGGATATAACTCAAAAGATAAGTTGGATATAACCCGCTTAAAAACCTGGTGCATTCTTATCAACACCACCGATACCGAGTTTGAGGCATGGGTAAAAAAAGCCACAGAAGAAAATTTATGGCTCATTCTTCTGTACCATGAGATTGAGGGTGCCAATGGAAAAGACGATGCAACCCTGGAAATGTTTACGAAGCACATGAAAATAATTCATGATTACGGTATAGAGGTGGTTACAATGTCGGAGGCACTTGAAAAACTGACAATTGACAATTAGTGCTGACTTTTACACTGACAAAACCATCTATGTAATACGACAGACCCGGCAGCAGGTTTGTGCGGCAGGTATTCCTGAGGCAGATATTCCGGCGGCAGGGAGAAACGTGAGGCACTTCAGATACCCGAAGGATTCACCCCGGTCATCATGCTCCGCGTGGGTAGCATCGAGAAAAGCACTGACGCCGTTTCGGGCGCATCGCCCCGAAAGGCCAAGGAGGAGATCGTTAACTGGGTCAGATAGCTCCTCAACATATTTTTCAAACAGCTGCACTGCATAGTATGCGGCCATAATAATAATTCCTGCATTCCGGATTATTAATTTTTACCTTCCATCTATGAAGATTGCAGTAATCAGAGCCGGCTGAGTGGGAGGATGCTTCGGAGAAATGTATTTTACCTATGGAGGTCAAAGCCAGGCAGAAGATGACAAAAAGCTTCAGACATTTGATTTGATATAAATTTCACAAAAGTATCTTTATTCCTCCATGGACTTCAAGGACAAACTGGTACAGCATTACGGTTTTACCGAAAGGGACTGGGATGAGACCGTCAGTCGCTTCCGGCCGGAGACCCTCCCTGCCAGGTCGCTTTTCCTGGAGAAGGGAAAAGTAGCGACACACCTTGCCTTCCTGGGCAGGCCCGTAATTGATTTTGACAACTGGATCAGGTCATAGCAATAAGTCATGAAGAAAAAGATCAGTTCACGGACCGGGATGACCGCTCCGGCGAAGAGAGAGCATACCCCTGGTAATAGAGGTTTCACCTCCGAAAGGCTGAGCTTCAACCGGAAGATGGTGGCCGCTTCGGCAGCTGTCACTGCAAGTAAAAGTACGATCCATTCGCTCTGCGAAGCCGATGTCACAGTACCCAGGCAGATTATGCGGGAGCACCATGAGCGTACAGGCGAAAAGCTCTCGTTCACGGCCTATATCGTTTACTGCCTGGCACAGGTGGTGAAGGAGCACCCTCATCTCAATGCATTCAGAACAGGCAACAGGCTCATCACCCTTGACGATGTCACCGTCAGCGTGCTTGTGGAGCGTGATATCTCCGGGGAGAGAGTTCCCGAGCCGCTGGCCATTGAGGCGGCCCAGAACCTCACCTTCCGGGAGATCAATGAGAGGATCAGGTCAGCACGGACCCGCACCGAGGAATCCCTGGGAGGGTTCTCAGGCATGACATGGATACGGCTTATTCCGGGTTTCCTGCTGAAGGCTTTCTTTCGTCTCGGCAACAGGAACATAAGTCTGGCTAAGCGCTACGGCAAGGTTGCCGTGACGGCAGTCGGGATGTTCAGTCGCGAGCCGGTATGGTTCATCCCCCATGGCAGCGGGACAGTGCTGATAACGGTCGGCAGCATAGAAAAGCGGATGGTCCTCAACGGTGAGAGGCATGAGGAGAGGGAGTTCCTCTGCCTGACCGGCTCCTTTGATCACGACATCGTTGACGGGGCTCCAGCGGCACGGTTCATGAACCAGTTCCTGGAGACCCTGAAGAGCGGAATGGGACTGGGTGGCGGCACGCTAATACCTGGCGGTTCAGAGTCAGGCATAGCGCAGTAACAGCAAATTCCGGAAAGATTAAACTTAATTTTACTGACAATAAGGACATGGGCTATTTAACTGATGACATCTATTCCGGGAGTCCAGACGGCAGTTTATATTTTCTTTGTCCTGGTGCAAAATCCGAAACTACCTTATAAAGGTGGCAATCGTGGTAAAAATTGTCCAGACACTGATCCCATAGATGAACAGGATCTCCGTGAATCCATTTATCCCATTGCGGATTATTGAAAGAAGGTCAATTACCACTGAGGCACATATTATTACCAAACCGGAAATGCCAAGAAACCTGTAATCATCGAGTATTGCAGCCTGAAACAGGATAATAAGTGTCGGGAGAGCGAGAAAGACAACGCCTGCAAGCAGGTTATGCAGCAGGCGCCGGATTGTCGGGCCCGGTGTCTTCAGGCTATATGGTTCGATGTTGTGCGGAATAAACGCCAGCAGGGTGATCAGGGCGAAACTATAATCAATATACTGCATAAAAGCCTCGTACCGGCCGAGATTGTAATATCTTGAGAGAAGCCAGAAAAAGAGGTAGGTGAATAATGCAGACGCAAATAGCAGCCTCTTGTATGCCTTTGCATATTTGGGGTCATACATGCTTTTATTGCCTATAAAGCTTAACGTCCGGACACTCAGGTCAATATCGATATGTTGCAGAGCCTTTCTTATCACGTATGGAAGCAATCCCGCATAAACAAAACCAACCAGCAATATTCCAAGTTTTATCCAGATCATAGAATGCCTTATGCTTCAAACCTTGCCATTCAAAAGTAAAAAATTATTCTGCCGGCTACACTTTGATCATGAAATGCGGCTGTGACGGTTGGGACAGGATAAAGGAGTTTTATGAAAGCATGCGCGGAACGGTAAAGATGGACAAATTCGAAATGATAAACCCCGTTGTGCAATTATCCGGTACAATGGCAGTCCTGACCTACAATCTGCATACAAATTCAGGCGAGACAGCCTGGAAAGAAAATTGCACCGAAGTGTACAGGCTTGAAGAAGATAACGAGTGGAAAATCATACACAGCCACTGGTCGCTGACCAGACCTTCAAGTGTTTAATACCACCTGGCGGGAAGTCTTAAGGATTCGTCGCTGGAACATCAATGGGACTCGGGGCAAGGATATACGATGGTCCTATAGCTGACGCCATGGAGAAACGGGAGGCACTCCAGATACCTGAAGGATTTCCAGCAAAGTCTTTTCAGGATTATAACTTTTGCCGAATAAGTGTAAAAAACACATTTTTTATTTATTTTTAACAGAATTATGGCCCGGCCGTGATGCGTTAATTTGACAATATACCGTATTTTGGACCTCGAGAAATGTTAAACCTGCTTCATTCATTGATGAAAAGGCAAAAAAAAACTGATTATGAAAATCAACAGGCTGTTCGTTGTAACCGTATTGATCCTTTGCGCACTGGGCACCTCCCCTGTCCCTGCACAGGACGGTGACCAGATCCTTGACGGAATAGGTGAGACGGGGCTGATATCCCGGTACCAGTTCAAGGGAAATGACAGAGACTGGTCGCGTAATAACCTCCATGCCATCATCCAGGGAACTGACTTCAGGTTCATCCCCGACAGCCTCTTCGGTAACGTTCTTGCCCTTTCGGGCGAAAGCGAGACCTTCGTCTCCATCCCGGGTGAGGCCGTATCTGGTGAGGAATCGCTTACAATCACCGGATGGATCTGGCTTCGCGATGCTAAACCAGGACAGGTGTTTTTCGATTTCGGGAAAAACGGCAGTTCGCACTTCTTTGCTGCTCCCGCAGGAACGAAGGAGGGTGAGGGACTCCGGGCACAGATAGTGATCGGCCCAAAAACCTGGGCCACAGCTTCAGCCCCCGTGCCTCTCAACAAGTGGAGCCACATTGCCGTGGTGATTGACGTCCCGTCGAAGACAATGAGCACATACCTCAACGGAGAGCTCGTTGGCGAGGCTAAGGACCTTTCTCTTGAGCTGAAACAGCTGTTCGACTATGATACAGACAAGAACAATCAGCTCTTTATAGGGAAATCGCTCGACGGGGGGAAGACTTTTCTCAATGCAAAGTTGTCCGATTTCCGGATTTACCGTATTCCTTTGACACATAGACAGATCAGGAGGATCTATTTCACCGCATTGAGAGGCGGCAATCCACCGGCCGGTCGCAGAGGCCAGCCTGAACAGAATCTCCCGGTGTTTCCCGCGACAACACCTCAGCTCTATAACTCGTTTCTGCTCAGCGTTCCCGACATACAGGCGGAGACCACGGTGGGGCACCTCCCGAGACTGCCCCGTTTTGTAAAAGGTGTCTACAGCGGTGGCGCTGAGGGTCCGGATGTAAGGGTGCTCTGGCCGTCGCCCGAAGACAACAGCCAGGTGCTCACCCCCGGAACATATACGGTGACAGGCAAGGTTGCGGGGACCAGCCTGCAGCCGAAGGCGGTGGTGACGGTTAATGCCGGTGCGGTTCCTGCCACACCGCACCGCACTCTGGAAGTATTTGGGCTTGACCAGGTTACCCTGGATACTGACATCCATGATCACAGGACGAAGTTCATCGAGAACCGTGATAAGTTTATAACCGGCCTCGCTGCCACCAATCCTGATAATTTCCTTTACATGTTCCGCAACGCCTTCGGGCAGAAGCAGCCTGAGGGTGCGCAACCGCTCGGCGGGTGGGACAGCCAGCAGACCAAGCTTCGCGGCCACGCAACCGGACATTACCTCAGCGCTATCGCACAGGCCTATGCCAGCACCGGCTATGATGCGGAGCTCAAGGCAAATTTTTCCGGCAAGATGGAATATATGGTGAATACACTTTACGAGCTATCCCAGCTGTCGGGCCAGCCACGGACAGCCGGCGGAGAGTTTTCGGCCGATCCGACAGCTGTTCCGCCTGCGGCGGGAAAAGCAGGCTACGACTCAGACCTGAGCGAGGAAGGGATCCGCACCGATTACTGGAACTGGGGCAAGGGATTTATCAGCGCCTATCCGCCTGACCAGTTCATCATGCTGGAGAAGGGAGCCACCTATGGCGGCTCGAATGCACAGATATGGGCGCCGTACTACACCCTGCACAAGATCATGGCCGGACTGATGGATGTCTACGAGGTCAGCGGTAATGAGAAGGCCCTGGAGATAGCCAGGGGTATGGGTGACTGGGTATATGCCCGCCTGAGCCAGCTGCCGCAGGAGACACTGATAAGCATGTGGAACAGGTACATAGCAGGCGAGTTCGGAGGGATGAACGAGGCGCTGGCCCGGTTGTCACGTATAACCGGCGAGGACAGCTACATGAAGGCTGCACGGTTGTTTGACAACATCAGGCTTTTTTATGGCGATGCCGGTCATTCACACGGGCTGGCGAAGAACGTAGACATGTTCCGCGGGCTGCATGCCAACCAGCATATCCCGCAGATCATCGGGGCGATAGAGATTTACCGTGATACCGAGGCCCCGGAATACTATCGCATTGCCGATAACTTCTGGCATATTACCACTGGTGATTACATGTACAGCATCGGTGGTGTTGCGGGTGCACGCAATCCCAACAACGCCGAGTGCTTCACCGCCCAGCCGGCAACGCTCTACGAGAATGGTTTCTCCGCAGGCGGACAGAACGAGAGTTGTGCCACCTACAACATGCTCAAGCTGACTGCCAGCCTCTTCCTCTTCAACCAGGATGGGGAGCTGATGGATTACTACGAGCGCGGGCTGTACAATCACATCCTCGCCTCGGTGGCAGAGCATAATGCAGGGAACACATATCACGTGCCTTTGAGGCCCGGCTCCATGAAGCATTTCGGCAACGCGGAGATGGATGGCTTCTCATGCTGTAACGGCACCGGCCTGGAGAGCAGCACGAAGCTTCAGAACTCGATTTACTTCAGGAGTGCAGACAACAAGGCGCTGTATGTGAACCTTTATGTGCCATCGGCGCTCACCTGGACCGAGAGAAAGATTACTGTTAAGCAGACCACCGCATACCCGAAGGAGGATCGTACGCTGCTGACTATCAACGGCAAGGGCAGGTTTGACCTCAAGGTACGCGTACCGCACTGGGCAACGAATGGATTCTTCGTGAAGATCAACGGCAAGGATATGAAGGTTGATGCGGTGCCCGGAAGCTATCTGACGTTGAGTCGCAAGTGGAAGAAAGGCGACACTGTTGAGCTGCGTATGCCGTTCAAATTTTACCTTGAGCCTGTGATGGATCAGCAGAATATTGCGAGCCTGTTTTACGGTCCGGTCCTGCTTGCAGCGCAGGAGCCCGGTCCGCGCACCGAGTGGCGCAAGGTGACGCTGGATGCTTCAGACATCAGCAGCTCGATCACAGGTGACCCCTCAACGCTGGAGTTCATGATTGACGGTGTTGTGTACAAGCCATTCTTTGATACTTACGGCAGGCATTCGGTATACCTGGATGTGACGCTGAAATAGCGACGTCAGATGCCAGGGGGCGGGAGCTACGTGTATCTTGATGTGGAATTGAAGCAGGGTTTCCCGGGGCTGGCGGTAGGCGTCCGGTATACCTTGATGTGAAATTGAAGCAGGGATTTCCGGCTCCGGCTCCTGGTACGAAGGTTTTCCTTCATCCATACCTGGTCGCCAATCTTCACGGTCTTATAGACGTTGCCCTCAGCATCTTTAACCACTTAGGGTTCATCCTGCTTTTTGCAACCGGGAAAAAGCATCAGAACTGCCGTGATCACTGTCAGGATCATTACCTGAATCATTATATTTCCTTTCATGGGATTATTTGATTTTTAATTTATTGGTCTAATGGGACTTACATGAGATTTGAAGATCAGATTCCTCTTCTGATCTCTCGCCCATACAGGTCTCATTGTACAAAATTCTCTGAATCAACATTATACGTTTACAGGTGTAATTATTAACAGACAGTTATTCATTAATAGCATTAACAGTTGCGACTGATGTGTTAAACAAATTAACGAAGACATTCATTTCAAGTTAAATGTATTTTTACAGTGTATGGAATAAAAAAATTGACTCGCATGCCCGAATAGTCTACCTTTGGTCTGACAGCCATTGTCTTTAAACTTAATCTGCTTGCTATGAAACCATTGTTTAATCTATTTAAGCCGCCTGATTACCGGCATCGCCACACTTTTCCTGTACTGGCAGTTTTCACCATGTTATTGATCTTCACCTCCTGCAACAAGCTCCCCGGGCCATTTGAACCATTTGATAACCCGGAGGCTGTCGACGGATTCATTGACCTGGGGGCAGGTTATGACGTCTTTGACAACTTCGCCGATGAGGCCAAAGTCAGAGAGCATATTCTGGATTACCAGAGACTCAATGCTGACGGTCTTGTGGAGAAGAAAGACCTTGAGAACAGCACCTTCATGAAGACCTCAGGAACAAGTATCAGCACATATTCCAGCTCTCTCAGCGCCTCGGTGGGACTGCAGGGCAGCTATATGTTCTTCAGCGGATCAATTGAAACGAATTTTTCCATGGAGAGATACTCCTATGATTCATATTCGTTTGCAACGTATCATATTCTTATTAACAAGTACCAGCTGAGACTCCCGACTGACTGGGATGCTACAGACCTGAAACCTTACCTGACCGCACAGGTAAAGAGCAAGCTCAATGATCCGTTGGTTCCTCCCTCAACGATATTCAACACTTACGGCACCCACTGCCTGACCGGGGTTGTCGTCGGTGCCAGGTCGGACTACAGTGTCTCAGGCCGCACACGTGATGTAAAGGAGAGCGTCAACGTGGCAGTATATGCCGAAGCCAGTTTCTCAAAAGGATTTGGGTCAGGCTCCCTGAACACCTCGGTGATCACCCAGCAGGAATTTGACGTGTTCGCATCAAATATGGAACAGCACCTCGAAGTATATGGTGGTGACAGTCAGCTGGGGCATAACATCATCAGCAAAAACGACTATGATTCGTGGCTCAACAGTGTCCCCAACAAACTGGTATTCTGTAACTACACACAGAACGGGCTGATACCGATCTGGGAGTTCTGTGATGACGAGGCCCGCAAGACAGAACTGGAAAACAGTTTTGCCACCTGGGCTACCGACAGAGAGATATTGGTTCACCCCACGCCAAGATTCTGTATCCTTGACCTGATGATAGTAGACAGTCCTCTCCCGCCTGACCCATATAAGGTGAATAACCGTGATTATTACAAGCTTCCCTATGATCTTAATAAAGGGGCAGGCGGAGCCACGCTATGGATCTATTACCTTCCCGGTCTTGAAAATGATATGATTATCCCGGTATCCGCTGTAGGCCTGGTTGATAAGACTGACGGGGAACAGTTATCTGATCTCGGCACGGGCTTCGTCCAGATCAACACAGATCTGAACAAGGGTTCCGGAGGTGATTTGATCTATCTCGCCTACCGGCGAAGGAGTGATTATTCTGATCCGCTGGTGACAGGACTGGCTATCTGGAACCGAGATAAATACTTTTACAGCATGGGCACCTCATCAGCCTATACCTGGCATGGTCTTGTGCAACACGGTACCAGTACCCTGCAGGATCTTAATGAGGATGCCAGCGGCGATTACATCCATCTCTTTTACACAAACCAGTTTGTTGAGGAAAGTACTCTTCCCGGGAGATAGGTCCCGGTAATCGTGAAGGAACCGGCGGTATGACTGAAGACTTATGCTGCCGGTACAGGTATATCTATGCCTGACACTGCCGGAGAGGTTGAGTTAAGCATGCCCGTTGAACAGTGTGTGATGCTCAGGAACAGTGTATGGGAAGGACACAGATGACAGGTAGTATTATTCACACAGTGTCTTCAGTTCCTCCAGCGCCTTTGGCCATGTCTCCAGGAATACAGACCTGAAGTCTGTCGTAATGTCGGTGTCAACGCACAAAAGTGTTTTGCTGCCCAGCGGTTTCAGGGTGTAGTTCTCAAGTGAGCCGCTCCATGCGCCGGGTTTCTGATCACCAGTAACCTCTTTACCGTCAATGATTTCCCTGAGGCTCTCGATGCTGAGAAATTTCCCCGGAATGTTCTCTCTGATCCTGCAGACCATTTCACTTGTTATACCATCGGCGTCGGTACCGAGGAACGTGATTCTCTCCCCTTTCTTCCAGGAGCCGTAGAATCGTGATGTGGGGTTGAACGCCGCGGTCCATTTGCTGAATGAATCGCTCTCCAGCATGATCCTGAAGATATTTTCAGGAGAGTTGTTTATGGTAATCTCAAAATGGAGTATCTCTTTCTGGCCATATTTTTCCACATACTTTTTGAAGTTATTAAGTATGGCCTCCCAGCCGGTTTTCTGCAGCTCTGCGCTATGATGATCTTCGGCCTCGAACGACTCCGTGACCAGCGTTTCTCCTTCC
Source organism: Bacteroidales bacterium (assembly GCA_012514255.1). The sequence continues at coordinate 27,769 of JAAZAP010000103.1, forward strand.
TTCCCGCAGAAGCTGATATGAACATTCCTTCCATCGTCCAGAGTGTATGCTATGGACTCGCCGGGGACAACTCCACTGTATCTGCCGGTGAAATCAAATCCTGCAGACCCGTCCCTGGCTTCCATCCTGGAGAGAAATGTGCCGCCGGAACGGAGATCATTCTCGGCGTAGCTCGTCTGCCAGTCGTCCGATGCGTGGTTCCAGTGTATTATGTGCAGTGGTTCCGTGAACAGGTCCCATACCCGCTGCAGCGGTGCGTTTACCGTTGTTGAAACGGTAATAACCAATTTTTCAGCGTTCGGTGTCATGATGATATAGCTATTATGATGTAATAGAATAAAAACAACTGAAGATTGTGATTGTTGAGGTGGCGCAGTGTCAACCGGCATTCTTTTTTGTGATTCTGCCGGGATTGAATTTACATGTACAAAAGAAGGAGGCCCAGGGCCAGGTGATAGCTCTGCCGGATATGTTTATTGAGGGTGTCCCTGCGTAAGACGAAGCAGGGAAGGATACATCCGGACTGCTTACTTGGTGACAAACGTGATCACATCTCCAAATGCAAACAGCTGATCACCGTATTCAATGCCGGTCGCGACTCCGACAAACGCCCTGGCATAATAGAGTTTGCCGGGGGCAAGGCCTGTAAGTTGAAGTTTGAATGCTCCTGTTGCGTAAGTAGATTGTACCTCCTGTTCGATATACTGAACGTTTACATAGGGATGATCAGGACAGGTATTGGTTCTACTGTAGCAAATGCCCCTTTCAACAACAAAGGAACCTCCTGTTGAAGTATTATTTCCTCCGATCATGGCAGTGGTGGCAGTTAATTCGCTGACTTCTCCTGTCGTAATTTCCGGCTTTGGATTTGTAGAAAATGACATTCGTTCACTGTAGAATGTGCTGTCACCTAAAGTATACCAGGCCCTCGCATAATATGTTGTTGCAGGCTGCAATCCGTCAACACAACTCATTGAATTATAATTCTTGTCGCCAATCCTGATACCGCGATCTTCAGTATAACCCAAAATATCTGAAGTTGTCGGATTTGTGTCAGTCGCAACACATACGCCTTTCATGGTTCTACAGTTGGCATATTCATTCGGTGCAAGGAATCCTATTACAGATCCTGTACAAGACTTTGACCAGACCTCCAGGAACGGCCCGGGCTGCAGAGTGTACCATGCAGGCGGAGGGTGGGCCAGGGCATCCCCGGTGGACGACCCGGGGTCCAGAGTGTCCGCCGGATCCGCAGGGACTATCGTGTATATGGTATCCAGTGCAACTGGAGGATCTTTCTTTTCACAATTGGTAAACACTGTGAAGACCACTGCCATTAACAATAGAAATAACGTTCTTGTTTTCATCTCTGTCTTTATTTGATACTTTGTCAAGTCACCCCACAGTACTAGGCTCACAACTGTCAGTTTTGCACATATGCATCTTCTCAATGCCTTCAGTAGTGACCATTACTAACATTCAAAATCAGTTTATAAGACGAAAAAAACAGCGTACGGGTTGGAATATCTGACTGAATTCAGGTAATTTCACAATGATGTGAAGGTTGATGAACCTGATCATGTAATAGAATCATTCAATGGAAGATTAGAAGGATGAATACATTTGCCGACAGGGTCATTGAGTTCAACCGAAAGGTAGAGTTCCGGGAATCGCTGCCGGAAGGGATCAGCATCATGAATCCTTTTCGCAACGGGGATGATTATATCTTCGAGGTATCCTCAGCCTTTTACAAAAAGTTCTATGACGACAACCTGCCGCGTCGACTGATACTGGGGATCAATCCCGGACGCTTCGGGGCGGGATTCACCGGTGTGCCCTTCACTGACACGAAGAGGCTCACGGCAGAATGCGGCATCCCATACACCGGAAAACAGACGCATGAGCCCTCGTCGGTATTTATCTATGAGGTGATCAGGGCCTATGGCGGTCCTGAGCGGTTTTACAGCGACTTCTACATCACATCCGTCTGCCCGCTGGGATTTACGCATAGAGGCTCCAACGGAAGGGAAAAGAACTACAACTACTATGACCGGCCCGACCTGACGGCGGCAGTGACGGATTTCATCATGTGGAACATAAGAGAGCAGATAGCTATGGGAGTATCAACCGGGGTGTGTTACTGCCTTGGCACCGGCAGGAACGAGAAGTTCCTGCGTGCGCTGAACGAAAAGTACCGCTTCTTTGACAGGATAGTGGCCATGGAACACCCCAGGTTCATAATGCAATACCGCTCAGCCTCGCGGGATGAGTACATTACGAAGTACCTTTCGCTCCTGGAAAAACTACCGGTGCAGTCTCTGTAGTACCGGGGAAAATGTATGCCGGGCTGCCGGTTATCTCATAATACCCCACGGATAGAGCTTCCTGGTGACACAGAATGATCCTTCAGGCGTCTCAGCCAGGTCAACATTTGCAATAAGGTTCTCCTGCTTGCCGCAGTACGGTTCAAGTATCTTTATGATGTATTCGCGGCTTTCCAGACCCTTGACTGTCAGATCAACATCAAACAGGCAGTTGCAGCTGCAGGCAGCATGCTGCTCTCTCTCCTTGATTAAAAGGGTGTCGCCATTTACCTCAGCGTGACAGGTCAGCCTGCCAGGGCAACAGTTGAATCCGGCATTGATATGGGTGATCTGAAGTGTCCCGGAAGAGGCCTCAAAGGTGTAGTTAATACATGATAGGGTATCTGGTGTAGTGCCGTCAGCTGACCCTGACTTCAGGTCCTTGCATCCCGAGTGATCAATAACCTCTGCGGTGATACGCTCGCCATATCCTTCACAGCCTGCAAGCAGCAGGGTCACCAACAACATGGCCGCCAGCATCATGGGCAGCACCCCTTCTGATATCTTTTTCATGGCATATCTGCTTTTAATTCAAGCATTTCATTTTTAAGACGATATTCGGCAAACGGGTTGCCACAAGTCCCGTGCCAAAACTTACATGTAATTATTTTTTCTTTTTCAGGGCCCTGATGCCGGGAAGCAAATATCCCGGTGTGCGGCCCGGGAGAGTTAGTGTCTGGCGATCATGCTGCTGATCGGTTGCCGCTTCAGGTGGCGTGAAACCGCTCCAGCAGCAGCCTGTAGAGTATACCCAGGGTGCCGCAGACAAGGGTAATGACCACGCTCCCCATGTATGGCATCAGCCCTTCTGCAAACAGTGTCTCTGATAAACTCAGTGCACTGGTTCCGGTGACAAGGAGCATAGCCATACCAATCACAGGCATCACCACAAGCACAAACAGCACTGACAACAGCCAGAAACGCCTTCTGTCGCTCTTCTTATGGTACCGGGGAACAAGATATGAGTAGAAAACATAAAAGGAGGTCAGCATCCAGATAACCATCACCAGGGTTGACAGTGTAGTGTACCACCTTCTGCCTTCGGGGACATCATCAGCGCTGAAAAACCAGGCTGATAGAACAGCCACCAGCAGAACGGGGATATGCAAAAAAAGCAGCACTCTCTTATTTTCCATGATTATATGATATGAATTGAATCTAAAATAAGTTACATGTACTGACTTCATAATCAAAGATAAAGCAATTTGTTAATTTAAAAAACATTAATTTTCTCCCCAACAATCTTCCTTAAGTGAAAATTTCCTTAATATTGAAAGCTGATCCTTACGCTTGTCGGAATAGCGATTCGGGGGCCTTTAAATGACTGATAGATACAACACTGGGTTTGACAATGAGATGTACCTCAGGGAGCAGACTGCTGCCATCCTTGAGCGTGTGAACCGTTTCAACAATAAGCTTTACCTCGAGTTCGGGGGCAAGCTGTTATATGATCTCCACGCCGCCAGGGTTCTGCCCGGGTTTGACCCGAACGTCAAGATGAGGCTGTTGCAGATGCTGAAGGACAAGATTGATGTGATCCTCTGCATTCATGCGGGTGACATTGAAAGGAAGAAGGTACGTGCCGATTTCGGGATAACCTACGATGCCGATGCGTTGAAGACCATAGACGACTTCAGGGAGTGGGACATCGATGTGACTGCCGTTGTCATTACCCGCTACACCGGACAGCATCCCGCCAAAACATTCAGGAACAAGCTGGAGCACAGGGGAGTGAAGGTCTACACCCATTCCCCTACAAAAGGATATCCTACCGATGTGGACCTGATAGTCAGCGACGAGGGTTACGGTGCCAACCAATATATCAAGACTACCAATCCCATTGTTGTGGTGACGGGTCCGGGGCCCGGCAGCGGCAAGCTGGCTACCTGTCTGTGCAACCTCTACCATGAGTACCGCCGTGGCGTTAAGGCCGGCTACGCCAAGTTCGAGACTTTTCCCATCTGGGATCTGCCCCTCGACCACAAGGTGAACATTGCCTATGAGGCTGCCACCCTTGATCTGAAGGACGAGGTGCTGGTAGACAGCTACCATCTGAAGCGTTATGGCACGAACGTGGTCAACTACAACAGGGATATAGAGGCGTTCCATCTGCTCAAAAGGATACTTGAAAAGATCACCGGCGGCGAGTCGATGTACCAGTCGCCCACAGACATGGGCGTCAACAGGGCCAGTGCCGGAATAGTCAATGACAGGGTGATCCAGGAAGCCGCTCACCAGGAGATCATACGCCGTTACTTCAGGTGTGCCGTAGAGTATGCCATCGGGCTGGCTGACAAGGAGGTACTGGAGCATGCAGCGAAGATCATGGATAAGGTGCGGGCTAAGCCGGAGGACAGGAAGGTAGTGTTACCTGCCAGGAAGGCGATGAAGGAGGCGGAGAAGGGTGGCAAGGGTAATGCCGGTATTTACTGCGGCGCCTCCATTGAGCTGGCTGATGGTACCATTATTAGCGGCAAGAACTCGCCGCTGATGCATGCTGCCTCGAGCCTTATACTCAATGCCACCAAACACATGGCCGGGCTGCCCGACAGCCTGTTGCTCCTGCCGAAGAACCTTATTGACTCGGTCACCTACCTGAAGAAGGATATCCTCAACGGCAAGGAGGTGAGTCTGGATGTGGAGGAGACGCTGATACTGCTGGGTATCAGCGGGCTGAGCAATCCTGCCGCCCAGGCAGCGCTGGAACAGCTGACGCTTCTTCGCGGCTGCGAGGTGCATCTGACCCATATACCCACCCCGGGTGATGAAGCCGGTCTGCGCAAGCTGAATGTAAACGTGACGTGCGACCCGGAATATTCCAGTAAGAGTTTGTTTGTAAGCTGAATTCCGTTAATGTACGGTGAGGATCCTCGTAGAGGATCAAGAACTGTATAAGGCAGACCTTGGTAAGAGGATCCTCGTAGAGGATCAAGAATTGTATAAGCCAGACCTTGGTAAGAGGATCCTCGTAGAGGATCAAGAATTGTAAAAGCCAGACCTTGGTAAGAGGATCCTCGTAGAGGATCAAGAATTGTAAAAGCAGGAGTTACCTCTTCGGCACGCCGGCGTAATAGAGGTCAAACCCTCCCTTTCCGCCAGGCCTGTTGGAGGAAAATATCACCAGATCATTGAGGTACCACTCTCCTCCCGGCACTAGCACCGGCCGGTATTCGTCATATTCTGTGTTTATCAGGTCACCCATATTGACCGGAGCCGACCACTGCTGGCCGTCATAAACAGAATAATACAGATCAAATCCACCAAATCCGCCCTCGCGGTCAGAGGTAAAAACCATAACGTTTCCGGCAATGTACGGACACTTATCATCAGCGTTGCTGCTCAGCACCGACAACCTGGTGACAGTGACGGATGAGGATTCTGTTATCAACTTGTCCTCCTCGCCGGTGACGCAGTAGATATCAAATGAGCCATCGCGGTCAGACATGAAGCAGGCTGTTTCCATATTCTCCGATGCGCCACCGTGGAGGGAAAGATAGCCTTCATTGTGCTCAGTGTTTAGCGGGGTCAGGGTGAACGGGTCGCCTGAGGATTCAAATCCTTTCTGGCCGAATTCATAACTGCAGCAGAAGATGTTAAGGTTCCCCCCGGGGTCACTGCTGTAGAAGAATCGCCTGTCATTATCCGCTTTGATGAGGTACCAGTTAGGGTATGGATAATCAAATGTGAAATACGGTCCCATCTCATTATTGTCAGAGTTGACTCCTTCAAGCAGCGTGGATTCCAATTCATGGGAATTCATTTCAAACTCGCCGTTGATCAGGTCAAAATTTATATGGCCCTGGTAAAATATGAAGTCGAAATTGTCTCCGTTAGAATTCCTGTTTGTCGAGAAGATCAGGCTGAACGTCATCTCGGCCCAGGATATCTGCAAATCGGAATTATAATCGTCATACATCGAGTTGACCGCTGCAAAATTAACCGCCACCGGGGGGATGATACCCTTGTCATAATTCAGCCTGCTGCCGCCGCATGATGAGAGCAAAAGCGATATGATCAACAAATAAACTATCCTTCTCATTTTTTGGCAGTTTTAAGGTTCATGACGAAACCGACATTTATATTCGCGTGGCTCATTGGCTGGGAGAAATTGCCATCCGGTCCTGTCTCATCAATGAATGCAGATGAGATGCCATTCAGGCTGCCTTTAAGTGTCAAACCGTATTGTTCACTCAACCAGTAGTTTATCTTCAGTCACACACTTGCTGCCGCGCCTCCGCTACCAGCATTTCTCTCCACACTGTTTATGACTCCAAGCTCCGGGTTTGTCACGAGCAGGTTGGGGTGTACGGTCATGGCGTATCCCAGGTGGAACAGAAGCATCACCTCGGTATTGCTGAACTCCGGGGTTTTGAGAGTGAAGCCGACGAGTGCCTTGATCACCTGATAGTTACCCACGGAGACCTCATTAACGCCGTAACCGTTAAGCGTCCGGTCATATTCAGACAGGTATGCCTTTTCATTGAAGAAAAAACTGGCATAGCCGAGCGATGAGGAGAAGCCGAATACCTTGCCGTAATAGAGGTATTCCGCCTCGAGGTTCGGGCCCGGGGCAGCGAATCCTGCATCCCAGGTGAATGTTTTGAGCGCAAACTCACCAAGCGGCACCGAGACACCGGTATGGACGCCAATGACTGATTTCCTGACTTTTTGCTGTGCATGACCGGTTGCGGTCACCAGGACCAGCAAAGCCATGATGGCGAAGGTTTTTTTCATTTCAATAAGGTTAGACAGGCCGGGGAAGGTGCCCCGTTCCGGCATCAATGAACAAAAACTGAGCCATCCGGCATCAAATTCAAAGCTAATTTTTACCGGTTTTACCGGGGCGAGATGATCACGCCGGAGGGAGAGAATCAGAGTGGTTTGTATGTCCGGGCCAGGCGGCCTACCCCGAGGCGTTCAGAGTTGATAATTATATCATATATGAATATCCCCTCCCGGATGCTACTGAAATCGAGCCTGAGGGTATGCTCTCCGGGTTCAACCTGCCGGTCGGCCAGTATGGCGACCAGCGTGCCGGTCACATCATAGAGTCTGACCTCGCACCTGCCGGCAGTGGAGGCGGTAAACCGGAGGAAGCCTGTTTCTGTCACCGGGTTGGGATAAAAGAGCACTGTGCGGGGCGCTCCGGCAGAGGCTACATATGATAGTCCTGTCTCAAAGCATCCAAGGTCAGGGGCCGTTCCGGCGAACGGAAGACCTGTATCCACCCCGGCATCAATCAGGTCGCTTCCCGCTGCGAGGTGCATATATTCAA
>JAAZAP010000104.1 GCA_012514255.1 Bacteroidales bacterium
AGCACGGGCGGAGTATTGAACATCGACTCCTTCTCAATATGTGTCTTGTAGTTAAGCATCGTCGGGATGGTACGGGTAACCTTGCCAAGAGCCGAATCCTTGATGATCACGAAGGTTACACCTGCAGGTGCCAGGTTCTTCTGTGCCCCGCCATAGATAATTGAATATTTGGCTACATCAACCGGGCGGCTGAAAATATCAGAAGACATGTCGGCAACAAGAGGCACATTCACGTCGGGATCCTTCTTCCACTGTGTCCCGTATATGGTATTGTTGGTTGTGATATGGAAGTAATCAACATCTGACGGAACCGTATATCCTTTCGGTATGTAGTTGAAGTTCCTGTCTTTTGAGGAAGCTACCTCAACCACCTCACCGAAGTTTTTTGCCTCCTTGAGCGCCTTGCCGGCCCATTGGCCTGTATTGATGTAGGCCGCTTTCTTTTCCATCATGTTCATAGGCAGCATTGCAAACTGCAGGCTGGCTCCGCCACCGAGGAAGATGACCGAGTACCCCTCCGGGACGTCAAGCAGTTCCTTTACGTGACTGACTGCACTATCCATAACAGCCACAAACTCCTTGCTGCGATGAGAGACCTCCATGATTGAAAGCCCTGTTCCTGCAAAATCTCTGATAGCTTCAATCACCTTCTCATTGGTGTACTGAGGCATGATTGAAGGTCCTGCGTAGAAATTGTGTTTTTTCATCTCTGATAAATTTATTTTAGTTAATCATTGTCTTCATGCGTTGCTGCCTGCAGGATCTGACTCCTGCACGTGATGGTCCGTTCAGAGGGCCACCAGCTTCTCTTCCCGGAGCACAGGGATAACATCGGTCACATCAAATGTATGACAATAAGGAATACAATCGTCAAGTCCCTTATCACGGAGCCTTGATCGCTGTGCTGCCTTTTCTACATATCCGACCAGGTCGTGGCTGGCAACTTTCCACAGGTCTGTTGCCGCATGCACTGAATCACAGATAGTTGTAAACCGGCCGCCATCCAGCAGCCGCTGTGCCATGGCCCCGGCGCAGACAGAATCCTCGAGGCTGAAGCGCCTCTTCCATCCTGCACAAACGATGATCACCTTTCTATCCTGTTCTTCAAGCCACCTGCAGAGAGCTGACATGTTGAGGTATGATCCTATGACCACATCATGACTGCCCGCAGCCTTTTTCATAATGCCGGTCCCGTTAGTTGTGCTGTAGATCACGCTCCTTCCTTTGATTTTTTCAGCGGAGAAGTTAAAGGGTGAATTACCAAAATCGGCAAAATCAAGCACAAAACCATCCCGTTCGGCTGCAATGAGGTGCCCACGCGCTTTCATCTCCCTGGCTTCCTCAACTGTGGCCACGGGGATTATCTCCCTGACACCATTGGCAAAGGCAGTGCAGATGGAACTGGTGGCACGAAGCACATCTACCACCACCACTATGGCCTCGCTGTCAGCATGAGCATCAAAGGCGGCAGGTGTAAAGCATATTTCCAGGCTTCTCTGTATCATTACGGCCGGAGGATTTGAAAATTTTCAGAGTTTGTAAAAAGGAAGTGCGGTGACCCTGGCTTTCAAGTCCCTGCCTCTGACACGTATGTATATCTCCGTGTCACTCTTCCAGAAACCCTTGTTGAGATATGCCAGGCCTATTCCCTGCTTCAGTGAGGGAGTCATGGTTCCTGATGTCACCTCGCCAATCAGGTTACCCGCGGCATCCACAACCTCGTAGTGCTGCCTGGGAATACCTCTGTCAATCATCACGAAGCCCTTAAGACGCCGGTCCGTTCCTTCCTCCTTCTGTTTCAGGAGCAGATCCCTGTCAATGAACTCCTTCCCCGGAACAAATTTGGTTATCCACCCCAGCCCGGCTTCTATGGGTGATGTTGAATCATTAATATCATTACCGTAAAGACAGAAACCCATCTCGAGGCGGAGAGTGTCCCTGGCTCCCAGACCTATCGGTTTTATTCCGTACTCTTCACCTGCCCTGAAGACCTCTTCCCAAAGACGCTGCCCATCCTCATTCCTGACATATATCTCACATCCGCCTGAACCGGTGTAACCGGTGGTGGAGAAGATGACATCATCTATGCCGGCAAACCGCAGTACCTTGAATGAATAATACTCCATGTCTGTGA
>JAAZAP010000105.1 GCA_012514255.1 Bacteroidales bacterium
ACAGTGACGCTTTATTTGGAATTGCAGGTGAAAAGATTGTGATTGAACTGGTTGACAATGATGGAATTCTCCTTGATGAAAGAGTCGTTGCTCCGGAGAACAAGCGCCCCTGGCTCGTATCGGAACCAGTTAGGACGGCACCCGCTGCCGAGATACCCGAAGGAATGGTTCTCATACCGTCGGCAACAACAGAGTACACTCTCACCGCGACTGATGAGTTCGTTCCTTACCCGGCCTCCGGCACAATGATCACCGCTACTCCTGACAGCTTCCTGATTGACAAGTACCCAGTGACCAACCAGGAGTATCTTCAGTTTATCAGGGCTTCCAGGTACATTCCTTCGGATACATTAAATTATCTGAGACACTGGGAGATGGGATTGCCTGTCGCCGGGCAGGAGCGTTACCCTGTTGTATGGATCAGCCTGGAGGATGCAAAGGCCTATGCCGTCTGGGCTGGCAAGCGTCTTCCCACGGAGGCTGAGTGGCAGCTGGCAGCACAGGGTACTGATGGCAGGGAATGGCCATGGGGCAACGAGTTCCATGCAACCAAGTGCAATAACGGATTCGGCAGACCCACTCCCGTGGATGCCTTTCCCAAAGGAGAGAGCCCGTATGGTGTGGCTGACCTGGTTGGAAATGTCTGGCAGATAACTGGTGATGTATACAGTAACGGAGCCTATTACTTCAATATAATAAGGGGCGGGAGCTGGTACAGGCCGGAGTCAAGCTGGTGGTATGTGCGCGGAGGCCCTCAGCCACTCTCCATGACCCAGATGCAACTCCTGGTATCACCAGGCTATGACCGCAGCGCCACGGTGGGATTCAGGTGCGTTCGTGATTTGTGATCAGGCCTCAGGCAAGAGGCAAAAGGCAAAAGGCAAAAGGCAAGAGGCAAAAGGCAAGAGGCAAGAGGCAAAAGGCAAAAGACAAAAGGCAAGAGTGTTGGCAATATAAGTTATAACTATATTATTAGCAGCAATTTCACTACTGCCTACTGCCTGCTGCCTGCTGCCTGCTGCCTACTGCCTACTGTCCCGATCCGATTTATCGGATCGAGGATCCTCGATCCAGACATGTCTGGATCGGGACCTACTGCCTGCTGCCTGGTACACCCTCCTCGCCCCGTCACCGATGCCCGGCAGGTAGAAATCTGCCACAAGGCCTATCCTGGCCGTGTAGGTTTCGCCGAGCCGGCGAATGAATTCATCTGTGCGCTGTGATTCCACAATTGATACCGTGCAGCCCCCGAAGCCGGCACCGGTCATCCTGGTACCGATGACCCCGGGCAGCTTCCTGCCCTCATAAACCAGGGTATCAAGCTCCATGCCGGTAACTTCGTAGTCATGGCAAAGCGAATCATGCGACTCATTCATCAGTTTACCAAACAATTCTATGTCATTGCTCTCCAGTGCCCTGATGGCATCGAGGGTTCTGCCGTTCTCTGTAATGACATGCCTGGCTCTCTTCCTGACCACAGGATCATCAATGTAGCTGTCAAGCATCCAGAGGTCGCCGACAGTCAGTTCACTGAGATGGCGTATGGGTCTGTGTACAGAGATCAGCTCCACAGCTCTGTCACACTCAGAGCGCCGTTCGTTATACTTGGAGTCGGTCAGCCCCCGTCGTTTGTTGGTGTTGGTGATTACCAGCCTCCTGTCGCCCAGGTTCAGGGGGGCATACCTGTATTCAAGAGTGTCACAGTTGAGGCTGATGGCATGTCCTTTCCTGCCAAAGCCTACGGCAAACTGGTCCATTATGCCGCAGTTCATCCCCACAAAACCGTTTTCAGCCTTCTGGCTCATCTTTACCATTTCCATCATCTCCAGTCCTGCTCCGGTAAGCTCATTCATGGCCACAGCCGTTACCATCTCAATTGAGGCCGATGAAGAGAGACCGGCACCGTTTGGAATGTCACCCATGAACAGCATTTCCATTCCATGAGCCCTGATGCCATTGCGGGCAAACTCATTTATCACTCCCACAGGGTAGTTGGTCCAGCTCTTCGGAACGGGAAGATAATTGAGGGCTACAGGTATCCTTACCTCACCCGGGAAATTGAGGCTGTTCAGCCTTAGTTCTGCTTCGTCCGTTTGACGAACCAGGAGGGTGGTACCGAAATCGAGTGCACAGGGAAAAACATATCCCCCGTTGTAGTCAGTGTGCTCACCGATAAGGTTCACCCTTCCGGGTGAATAAAAAAGGACAGGTTCTCTCTCCCTGTCCCCGTAAATCCTGAAAAACTCCTCCTTCAGATAATTTACGTCAGCTTTCATACCTTAAGTTTCTTTTCTATCTCCAGTATCTGGCTCCTGAAATGCCTGTCAGTGTCAATAAGATTATTAACTGTCTTGCATGCATGAAGCACTGTGGCATGGTCCTTACCCCCGATCATTGAGCCGATGCTTGCCAGTGATGCCTTTGTCAGGTTCTTTGAGAAATACATTGAAACCTGCCTGGCCTGAACAATTTCTCTCTTGCGGGTCTTACCCTGCATCTGCTCCACCGGGATCTTGTAGTAATCACAGACTACCTTCTGTATATAATCAATAGTTATCTCCCTGCGCTGGGTGTTAACCAGCCTGTCTACCATCTGGCGGGCCAGTTCAAGAGTAACCTCCTTGCGGTTAAGGGTGCTCTGGGCATACAGGGATATAAGCCCCGATTCAAGCTCCCTTATGTTGGAAGAGATATTCTCCGCCAGAAACTCGAAGATCTCATCGGGCAACTCAATGCCGTCATTGTAGGCCTTCTTCCTGAGGATGGCAAGCCTGGTCTCATAATCAGGTTTCTGAAGGTCTGCCAGCAGACCCCACTTGAAACGCGACAGAAGCCGCTGCTCCATACCCTGCAACTCCACAGGCGGCTTGTCACAGGTCAGGATCAGCTGTTTGCCCGACTGATGAAGATGGTTGAAAATGTGGAAAAAAGTGTCCTGTGTCTTCTCCTTCCCGGCAAACTCATGGACGTCATCAATGATCAGGACGTCAATCATCTGATAGAAATGGAGAAAATCGTTCTTGTTGTTATTGCGGATAGATTCAACAAACTGTGTCTGGAACTTGTTGGCATTGACATACAAAACCGTCTTGTCAGGAAACTTCTCCTTGACCAGTATACCAATTGCCTGAACCAGATGCGTCTTGCCAAGACCTGAATCACCATAGATCATCAGGGGATTGAAGGCTGTGCCGCCTGGATTGTTCCCTACTGCGATACCTGCAGAGCGGGCCAGACGATTGCATTCACCCTCAACAAAATTGGAAAAGGAATAATCAGGATTGAGCCTCGGATCAAAATGGAGCTTCTTTATGCCCGGTATAATGAAAGGATTCCTGATGGCAGGCTGAGTCACCTCGAAGGGCACCTGCATGGGCTTGTTATGCAGATCAGCCTTGTTCCTCGAAGGATAACGGACAGTATATGGCTTGCCATTGGTATAGCCCGAGTTCTCCATTATGATATTGTACTCAAGCTTGGCATCGTTGCCAATCTCACGCCTCAGCGTCTTGCGAAGGATATCTATGTACTGCTCTTCAAGGTATTCGTAAAAGAAAGGGCTGGGCACCTGTATAGTAAGAATGTTTTTGTCGAGCCTGAGAGGAACAATAGGCTCGAACCAGGTTTTAAAACTGGCCGAAGGAATAATGTCACGAATTATTTCCAGACAGTTATTCCAAACCTCATCGTGTGACTTGTTCATTCAGATTAAA
>JAAZAP010000010.1 GCA_012514255.1 Bacteroidales bacterium
TGACTTCTTCAAGAAAAGTCTCTATGCCACCAATGCCTGAGGCCCAGATGATACCGGAACGGTCTTTGTCGGTTGCCTCCGGATCAAGACCTGCGTCTTTGACAGCTTCGTCAGCGGCAATATGGGCGTACTGTGTGTAACGGTCCATCTTGCGAGACTCCTTCCTGTCAAAATAGTCGGCAGGATTATAGTTCTTGATCTCACAGGCAAACTTCGTCTTGAACTTGCTGGTGTCAAAGTGAGTGATCAATGCGGCACCACTGGCACCTTCAACAAGACCTTTCCAATACTCCTGCAGATTGTTGCCGATGGGGGTCAACGCCCCCATCCCGGTAACTACTACACGCCTCATCTCATGGTTATCTATAGATAACTACTTGGCGTTCTCTTCGATATACTTTATGGCTTCGCCTACTGTGCTAATGCTTTCTGCCTGATCATCAGGAATTCCGATGTTGAATTCTTTCTCGAATTCCATGATCAGTTCAACAGTGTCAAGAGAGTCAGCGCCAAGGTCATTGGTGAAGTGTGCTTCGGGAGTAACCTCTGCCTCATCAACGCCGAGCTTCTCAACGATGATCTTCTTTACTCTTGTGGAAATGTCCGACATGCTAATCAATTTTACGTTAATACTCGTTTTAAAAACTCTGCAAAGAAATATATTTGTACCTTATTATTCAAACAATTTACCGGAAATTTACATAATGGTGAGCGTAATGCAAAGAATATCAATACAATACGGCTCTCTTGCATGTGCCGGTGGATTGCGGCCCGGACGGGTCTAAATGATTGATAATGAAAAATATAGCAATACTCGCCTCAGGGAACGGAACCAATGCTGAAAACATTATCAGATACTTTTCGAACGAAAAAAAAGCGAAAGTAACACTCGTTTTGTCAAATAAGCCTCAGGCTATGGTATTGGAAAGGGCTGCGACGCTTGGGGTGGATGCATTTTTTTTCGACCGGTCTCAATTTTATGAGACCGGGGAGGTGCTTATGATACTCCTTCGCAGGGAGACTGACCTGGTGGTTCTGGCCGGGTTTCTCTGGCTGGTCCCGGTTGATGTGATTGAGGCATTCCGCGGCCGTATAATAAATATTCATCCGGCTCTTCTGCCACGTTTCGGGGGGAAAGGGATGTATGGCGACAGGGTGCACAGGGCTGTTCTGGAGTCAGGCTGTACCGAGAGTGGCATAACCATTCATTACGTTAATGAGAAGTATGATTCGGGACACATTATTTTCCAGGCCCGGTGTCCGGTGTTGCCTGGTGATGACGTGCACACCCTGGCGGAGAGGGTCCATGCGCTGGAGTATGAGCACTATCCCAGGGTCATAGGGGAGGTGCTGGACGGAATGGAGGCAGGGAACAGGCAATAAGCAATAGGCATTATTGAAGCCACTGCTAATCAAATAGTTACTAAATGTTTTTGTTAACACTCTTGCCTAATGCCTATTGCCTGATGCCTTTCACCGGAGGTACTTTCAAATAATGAACTCGTAAATCTTCAGTACATTATCGTTGCCAACAAGTTGATATACCCCTCAGCCACCTTGCTGAACTCCTCCATGGCTTCAGGAGCAACGGGATTGACAGGCGGGGCTTCCACCCTCAACGGATCCACGGCATGCCCGTTGCGGTAGAACCTGAAATCAAGATGTGGTCCGGTGGACAGACCAGTGCTTCCCACATAGCCTATTACCTGACCCTGTTTGACATAAACGCCGGGCGCTATTCCCGGGCCGAAGCGTGAGAGGTGCAGGTATGCCGTGGAATAAACGCTGTTATGGGTTATGCGCACCATCCTTCCGGCCCCTCCTTCATAGGTGGTGCTGGTGACCCTGCCGTCTCCGATGGCCAGCACCGGGGTGCCGATAGGGGCCGCGTAGTCTACCCCGTGGTGCGGGCGCACGATCTTAAGTATGGGATGGCGCCTGGCTCCGGAGAAGCGTGAGCTGATGCGCGAGTATCTCAGCGGCGCTTTCAGAAATGCCTTTCGCAGGCTGGCGCCGGTGGTGTCATAGAATGACATGACACTGTCCTGGATGAAGGGAATGGCATAGATGGTGCTTCCTGCATGCTCGAACTGGGCAGCATGAACTCTCCGTATACCAATAGATTCCTCACCAATGAATTCCTCCTCGTATATCACCCTGAACCGGTCGCCCTTCTGCAGACCGAAGAAGTCTATTGTCCATGCGTATATCTCTGACAGCTCGGCGGAAAGGTTCGGATTGAGATTGTTCTCCTGTGCCGCCTCCCAGAGGGAAGTGGCTATGGTGCCTGACGAGTAACGGAGCATTCTCCTGATCTCGGCGTCATACCTGTAGATGGCGAGTGTGTCCTTAAGAGAGAAAACGTAGGTCACCCTCGGGTCATGCTGATAGATGAAATATTCCGGTTTGCTGAGAGTATCCCTGGTGAGAAGGACCGAGTAATTGCTGCCGCTCCTTACACGGCGCGGGTCAAAAGTCTCGCGGTTATCGCGCAGCAGTTTCTCAATGTCATTCCATTCCACTCCGTGTGATAAAAGGATTGACGCAATGAACTGGTTTCGTTTGACCCTGCCCGTAACAATATTGTACGAGTCTGCGGGTATGCCGAAAAGCAGGTTCTCACCGTTGTTTCCTGCCGGTGAACCGGATGCGGTGTCAGAGAGGAGTACGGATGATGCATTTGAATCAGCGGGTACGGTGGCTGTGTCTGCTGAATCAACCCTGGTAGTTTCGGTCAGGCCGTAAGGATTTCCGGCGACCGTCGTTGTATCAGCCTTCGTTGCTGAATATTGCAGGGCTGTGTTTTCAGCCGCGCCGCTGCGGGTGCACGAGGAGACCGTAAGCATTGCTGTGGCAGCCAGCGCCATGAAAATCGGAAGTAACCTCATACAACTATGTTTACTATGCGATTGGGTACTACAATTACTTTAGGCGTGGCATCACCAATCCATTTCTTTGCACGCTCGTCGGCCAACACAATCTCTTTAACCTCCTCAACGGGCAGATCAACAGGCAGCACAATCCTGAACCTCATCTTGCCATTGACCGAGACCGGGCATTCAAAGGTCTCTTCCCTGAGATACCGTTCATCAACCACCGGCCAGGGCTCGTACGCAATGGTTCCTTTATGACCTGTCAATTGCCAAAGCTCCTCTGCAAGGTGAGGGGCAAAGGGCGAGAGGAGCTTAATGAATGACGAAGCGGTCTCGCGTGTTATCCTTTCCCTCTTCAGCGCCGTATTCAGGAAGATCATCATGGCCGATATGGCCGTATTGAAATGCAGGGCCTCGATATCTTCCGTAACCTTTTTGATAGTCTTGTGAAGTACCTTGAGGACTTCGGCATCCTCTTCACCGCCTGTGATATTTTCACTGTTGGCTATGAGGCGGTAGGTTCTTAACAGGAAGTTATGAGGGCCCCTGATCCCCTTCTCATCCCACGGCTTCGTGGCCTCAAGTGGCCCAAGGAACATCTCGAAGAGGCGCAGTGTGTCAGCGCCATAGTTTCTGACAACATCATCCGGGTTGATGACGTTCTTGAGGCTCTTTGACATCTTCGCCACTATCTGGCGCACCTCTTCACCGGTCTCTGTGATGTAGTATTTCCCGTCCTTCTCAAAGACCTGGTCTGATGATACCTTTGCTCCTGTGGCTGTTTCATAGGCAAACGCCAGTATCATTCCCTGGTTGAAGAGCTTCATAAAGGGTTCATCGGTTGACACTATCCCGAGGTCAAACAGCACCTTGTGCCAGAACCGGGCATAGAGCAGGTGAAGCACGGCATGCTCAGCGCCGCCGATATAAAGATCAACGGGCATCCAGTAGCGCTCTTTCTCAGGGTCAAAAATCCTGTTTTCGTTCTTTGGGTCAATGAACCTCAGGTAGTACCAGCATGATCCGGCCCACTGCGGCATGGTGTTGGTCTCACGCTTGCCCCGGCGGCCGTTGCTGTCTGTCACGTAAAGCCAGTCGGTTGCGTTGGAGAGAGGCGACTCACCGTTGGCTCCCGGCTCATATATCTCCAGCTCGGGAAGGGTCAGAGGCAGCTCTTTCTCATCGAGCAGGGTGATGGAGCCATCTTCCCAGTGGATCACGGGGAAGGGCTCACCCCAGTAGCGCTGGCGGCTGAAGAGCCAGTCGCGCAACTTATAGTTAACCCTGTAGATGCCTATGTTCCTGCTCTCTATCCAACGGGTGATGGTGGCTATGCCCTCTTCAACATTCAGTCCGTCGAGGGTTATTCCTCTCTCACTGTCCGACGAATTGATATAGATGCCGTCGCCGCTCCAGCATTCATCGCCTGAGATAATACGGCGCTTCTGTTCCATATCGTTTACGGCGGGGGAGAGGATGCATCTGATCTCCAGACCAAACTTCTGTGCAAATTCAAAGTCGCGCTCGTCATGTGCCGGTACTGCCATGATGGCTCCTGTCCCGTAACCCATCAGTACATAGTCAGCCACCCAGATGGGTATTTTCTTGTTGTTGACCGGGTTAATTGCATATGTACCGGTGAAAACGCCTGTCTTCTCCCTGGAGAGGTCAGTACGGTCAAGGTCAGACTTAAGTGATGCAGCCCTGACATATTCCTCCACAGCCCCGGCCTGTTGCGGACTGGTCAGCCTGCCCACCAGCGGATTCTCAGGCGAGAGCACCATGTATGTTGCACCGAAGAGGGTATCGGGTCGGGTGGTATAGACGGTGATTATCTCCCTGCTGTCATCTACCTTGAAATCCACCTCTGCACCGGTTGAGCGACCAATCCAGTTGCGCTGCATCTCCTTGATACCCTCCGGCCAGTCGAGCTGTTCAAGTCCGTTGAGCAGCCTCTCGGCATAATAAGGGATACGCAACATCCACTGCTTAAGGTTCTTGCGCACCACCCTGTTGCCGCACTTCTCATGTGAGCCATCGGTCAGCACCTCCTCATTGGCGCAGACAATGCGGCATAAGGGGCAATACCATATCTGGGCATCGTCATAGTATGCCAGCCTTTTTGAATCTATGTATTTTTTGCGGGCTTCGTCGCCTGCCTTTACTACGTCAAGAGGAATTGGAAGTTCGTTTATGTCACGCCCGCGATTGGTGTCATGATCATACCAGGTATTGTAGAGCTTTATGAA
>JAAZAP010000106.1 GCA_012514255.1 Bacteroidales bacterium
AGGGTTATCTCCGGGATGCCGTTTCCCGGCCTGGGGTGCGGTAGCCGCTCCTCCCTGCGCGAGTTGTAGTAGGCGCTCCACTCAGAAGGTGATACCTTCCTGGTGGCCGTCGGCCGGCCGAACTCATTAAGTACCTTTGATTCAACTATGCTGAAGATCTGTTCGGGATTGACGTTCCCGCAGGCAGGACATTCACTGTCGTTGTATCTTGGGAGATGCATCCTGTCCTTGAAGTATCCAATTGATCCCACGGGTATGCCGTAATAGATCATGTATCCTCCGGTATCAAGAAAGATGAGCCTGTCAAACATCTTGAATATGTCAGAGGAGGGCTGATGGATGACCACGAATATCAGTTTTCCTTTGAGCTTAAGGTCATTAAGCAGGTCAAGGATATTTTCCGAATCGAGTGATGAGAGGCCTGATGTAGGTTCGTCAAGGAAGAGGATGGCCGGTTCCCTGATCAGTTCAAGTGAGATGTTAAGTCTCTTCCGCTGACCGCCAGAGATCTTCTTATTGAGAGGCGTACCCACCTTCATGTCCTTTATCTCATAAAGGCCCAGGCTGTGCAGCATCTCGTCAACCTTGCCGGTGATGGCCTCATCATTGAGGTTGCCAAAGCAGAGCTTGGCATTGTAGAACAGGTTTTCAAAGACAGTTAGCTCTTCTATAAGCAGGTCGTCCTGGGAAACATATCCAATAAGGCCCTTGATCTTGCCGGTGTCATTATGGATATTCACTCCGTTGATGAGCACCTCTCCCGAGTCAGGCCTGTTGGTACCGTTAAGGACACTCAGCAGGGTTGATTTTCCGGCACCCGAGGCGCCCATTATTCCAATCAGCCTTCCTGACTCTTCGCCGAAGCTCATGCGGTGCAGGCCCACCTGCCCGCCCTTGAACCTGTATTCAATGTCATTCACCTCATATACCACCCTGGAAGCCAGTGCGCTCTCATCAAGAAACTGCCTGATCACCTCGGAGTAATAAATGGGCTTGCTGCTCATGAACTTGAGTGAGGCGCCTCGTTCAAAGAGATAGACCCTGTCCTCATGTCTGAGCTGTCCGCTGAGGAGCATCTCGCCGGTGCCGAATGACCGTATGAACAGCAGGTCAGCCTGAGGCAGGTTGAGCACTCTCACCTGTCCCCTGACAGTATTATTGATTATATGATGTGTCTTTTCATATTTTGTTGTCCGGTCACTGTCAATTACCAGTATCTGGGGTGACTCAAGCACCTCATCACGTGATGACAGAACAAACTGCTGGATCAGCTGGTAGTCTTCGGGATTGATATTGAATCCTTCAGCAGCGGTAATGATGAACTCCAGTTCGGTATTACTCACCCCTGCATTGTCAGAGCGGCAGTACTCGAGTAACTGAACCAGAACGATGATCTTCTGGTTAAGGGTGAGCTGCATCCCTATATCAAAGCATATCTTTATTATCCTAACGGAGATGGAGGAGTTTCTGCGTGCCTCTTTGCCCTTTTTCAGCCTTTTCTGGGCTTCAGCGTAGTAGGCATCGAAAATTTTCAGATATGCTTTAACCCCTTCCTGGTTAAGCTGCGGTCTGAGGAAGGCTTCCACTACCTGGCGCCTGTCGCTCCCATTGCCCTGGGCGGGGGCAATGATGGCAAAAAGATGCATCAGGGTATTAAGTATTTTCTCATTCATCCCGGAGAGGTTTCAGGTTCTGGCGAACAGCTCCTGAATGTTATATAACGGCACCGGATCACCTATATTATACATTTACTGTCATTATGACATGAAACAATACGCCGGAGCGGAATGGCAAAAAAATTGAACATAAGAAGGAAAAAGTCAGAAAAATGGATTTTGAAAATTTTACTATAAAAGCACAGGAGTCTGTACAGAAAGCAGTGACCATTGCTGCCGGCAAGGGACACCAGGTGATCGATTGCGGTCATCTGCTCAAGGGTATCATGACCGAGTCAGAGAGCATTGTCTCATATATAATGTCAAAGGCCACGGTTAATCCATCAGCCTTTGGGAAGGCCCTGGATGAGATCATTGACACCTATCCGCGTGTCACCGGAGGCGAGGCTTATTTCTCACAGGAGGTTTCCACGGTCTTCAGGCGTGCGGCGGACCACGCTGCAAGGATGCAGGACCGGTTCGTATCCGTCGAGCACATCCTGCTGGCACTGGCTGAGTCTTCAGGCAAGGTGGCAGGGCTGATGAAGGAAAACGGTATGGATAGCGGCTCGCTGACCACTGCAATAAATGACCTCCGCAAGGGAGCCAAAGTGAACAGTCAGACCTCAGAGGAGACATATGATTCACTGAACAGGTATGCCATTGACCTCAATGAGCGTGCCCGGGCCGGCAAGCTGGACCCTGTCATTGGTCGTGATGAGGAGATAAGGAGGGTATTGCAGATACTCTCCAGGCGGACAAAGAACAATCCAATACTGGTTGGTGAACCAGGGGTCGGAAAAACAGCCATCGCCGAAGGCATAGCTCACAGGATAGTGAGGGGTGATGTGCCGGAGGACCTGATGCAGAAGCATATATATTCGCTTGACATGGGAGCGCTCATAGCAGGAGCGAAATATAAGGGTGAGTTTGAAGAGAGGCTCAAGTCAGTGGTCAATGAGGTGATAGCTTCAGACGGTGACGTGATACTCTTCATTGATGAGATACACACGCTGGTGGGTGCAGGCAAGGGCGAGGGAGCAATGGATGCAGCCAATATCCTCAAGCCGGCACTGGCAAAGGGTGAACTGCGTGCCATCGGCGCCACCACCCTGAACGAATACCAGAAATATTTTGAGGTTGACAAAGCCCTCGAAAGGCGATTCCAGGTGGTTATGATTGATGAGCCGGACAGGGCGGATGCCATCTCCATCCTTCGCGGTCTCAGGGAGAAATATGAAACCCATCATAAGGTGATAATAAGGGATGAGGCTATCATTTCAGCTGTTGACCTCTCATACAGGTACATTACTGACCGGTTTTTGCCAGACAAGGCAATTGACCTGATTGATGAGGCTGCGGCCAGGCTGAGGCTGGAGATGAACTCTGTGCCGGAGGAGATTGATACCGCTGACAGGCAGATAAGGCAGCTGGAGATAGAGCGTGAGGCAGTACGCCGTGACGGAGATAGTACCAAGGAGAAGGAACTCTCAAGGGATATTGCCGATCTGTCGGCAGGGCGGGACGAGCTCAAGGCCCGCTGGCGCGCCGAGAAGGAACTGGTGGAGGATCAGCAGAAGAAAAAGCAGGAGGCTGAAGAACTCAGGTTTGAGGCTGAGAGGGCTGAGAGAGCAGGTGATTACGGCCGGGTGGCCGAGATAAGATATGGCAGGCTGGTGGAGATTGAGAAGGAGATAGAACAGCTCAAGCAAGAAGTTGACCATAAACGTAATGCCGGTTCAATGGTGCGTGATGATGTGCGGACTGATGATATTGCAGAGATCGTCTCCAGATGGACAGGCATACCCGTATCACGGATGCTGGAGAGTGAAAAGGACAAGCTACTGCGACTTGAGGATGAGCTTCACAAACGGGTTGTGGGACAGGATGAAGCTATCAGGGCTGTCTCTGATGCCGTACGCCGTTCAAGGGCAGGACTGCAGGATGAGAAGAGACCTGTGGGTTCATTCATCTTCATGGGAACAACGGGGGTTGGCAAGACTGAACTGGCGAGGGCGCTGGCTGAGTACCTGTTTAATGATGAGAATTTGATGACCCGTATTGATATGACTGAGTACCAGGAGCGTCACAGTGTGTCAAGGCTTATAGGCGCTCCTCCGGGATATGTCGGATACGATGAAGGAGGCCAGCTCACGGAGGCTATCAGGCACAAACCCTATTCTGTTGTATTGCTTGACGAGATCGAGAAAGCTCATCCTGATGTGTTCAATATCTTGCTGCAGGTGCTTGATGATGGCAGGCTTACTGACAATAAGGGAAGAACAGTAAACTTCCGCAACACAATTGTCATCATGACCTCCAACCTGGGCTCGGGCCTTATCCGTGAAAGCATCGGTGAGACCAATAGCGGGATGACGGAGGAAGAGGCTGAAAAGCTCAGGGAGGAGCTTGTTCAGATGCTTCGCAGCACACTGCGGCCCGAGTTTGTCAACCGCGTTGATGAGATAGTGATGTTCAGGCCACTGACCCTTGAACAGATCGGGGAGATAGTGCGTATGCAGTTCGGCAGGGTGGCTCAGATGCTTGAAGAGAAAGGTATCCGCAGTGAGATAACAGACAGGGCAGCTGCCTGGCTGGCTGACAGGGGGTTTGACCCGCTCTTTGGCGCCAGACCGGTGAAACGTTTGATTCAGAAAGAGATAGTGAATGAACTGTCAAGGCAGATAATTGCCGGAACGGTAGACAGGAGCAAGCTTGTACGAATAGATGTACAGTCGGGTAACCTTGTTATGATAAACAGCTAATAGGGCGAGTTGAGCCGGAAGCTCTCCAGGCAGCTGGCACGGTCAGGATATATTTCAAGCGACTGGTTAAGCTGGAGCAGGTCAAACAGTTCTCTTGCTCCCGGGGTGAGTGAGCAGAGCCTGTAGGCGCAGTAATTTGAACGTGCCACCCTGAGCAGGTGCAGGAACATGGCAAATGCGGTGCTGTCAAGGTAGTTCACTCCTCCCATATCAATGATCACCCTTGTATAAGGAGTTTCGAACAGCTTCATTATCACGGGTCTTATGACATCAACATTCAGTGCATTGATGCGATCATTCCTGAAGCTGATTATATCAACCCCCTCAATTTTTTCCGTTACCACCATAACATTTCAGATATGCCTGCCGAAATAGTCGTTAACCTCAGCCATGACTGTGCTGGAGTCAGATTCAAACCTGGCAATGAAGTCGGTATATTTCTCCTTTTGCTCGCCGGCTTTTGCCAGCAGTTCGAATTCCTTGAGCATTTTTGCTGTCTCATCCATGCCCAGGACGGTGACTGATCCCTTTGCCTTGTGTGCCAGCAGGCCGAGCTCATAATACTTTTCCTGCTCCAGGAGGCTTTTCATGCCCTCAAGGAACTCGGGCACCTGGCTGCCAAATATGCCGGCAATCTCAGCCATCGTCTCCCTGTCGCCTCCTGTGATGCTCAGGAGATAATCGGGTTTGAAAATTGTGTACTCCATTTATCTGAGTTTGTTTGAAGCTACAAATATATGCATTATGTAACCATCAGAACATGAGAAATGTCTGATGGGCTTTTTTAAAAATGATTTTAAACATCTTTTTATCACCCGAAAAGCCCTATTTTTGCTTTATAACCAAAAGCTTAATAACATGAAAAACACTCCTTTTATAAAGTACCATGAGGCTCTGGGAGCCAGGATTGTGCCTTTCGCCGGATATAATATGCCAATTGAGTATGCAGGCATAAACGAGGAGCATCTCGCGGTACGTTCAGGGGTTGGAGTATTTGATGTTTCACATATGGGTGAATTCTGGGTCAATGGCCCGCACGCTCTGGAATTCCTGCAGAATGTAACCACGAATGATGTCTCAGCCCTGACTGACGGCAAGGTTCAGTACACATGCTTCCCGAATGGCAAGGGGGGCATTGTTGATGACCTGCTCATTTACCGTTTCAATGCTGAAAAGTATCTGCTCGTTGTCAATGCGGCAAACATTGAGAAGGACTGGGAGTGGTGTGTAAGACATGCTGCCGCTTTTGGTATCTCTGCAGGTCCCGGCAAGGAGCTGAACAACGCTTCGGAAGGCACGGCGCAGCTGGCTATACAGGGTCCGCTGGCGCTAAAAGCGATGCAGAAGCTGACCGGGGAGAACGTCACTGACATGGAGTACTACACGTTCAAGGTACTGCGGTTTGCCGGCATAGATGATGTCATCTTCTCCACCACCGGATATACAGGCTCAGGAGGATGTGAGATATATGTCAGGAATGAGGATGGCCCGCGCCTCTGGGAAGAGGTATTCAGGGCAGGGGAAGAGTACGGAATAAAACCGATAGGTCTGGGAGCCAGGGACACTCTACGTCTTGAGATGGGTTTCTGCCTCTACGGCAATGATATTAATGATACCACATCACCCATAGAGGCCGGACTGGGATGGATAACCAAATTTGTTCCGGGGAAGGAGTTCATAGACAGGGATCTGCTTCTCAAACAAAAGGAAGAAGGAACGGAGAGGCGATTGAAGGGCTTCGTCATGATAGACAGGGGTATACCCAGGCAGCACTATGAGGTTGTGGATGCCGCTGGTAACCTGATCGGCGAGGTGACGTCAGGGACTATGGCACCCTCGCTGAAGCAGGGAATAGGCCTGGCTTATCTCAACAGGGGTTTCTGGAAGAGTGACACCGAGATATACATACGTGTCAGAGGCAGGGACCTGAAAGCCGGGATCACAACGCTGCCTTTCTACAAATCCTGAAAAGTATCTATACCTCCGGCTGTAATGATACAGAGAAGCCTGGAAATATGCTTTACACCTGCCGCCTTCGATGCCCATGCTGACAACGAGGCGATAGTGGTGGTGGTGGATGTGCTTCGTGCCACCAGCTCCATCTGTGCTGCCTTTGCCAACGGTGTCAGGGAGATAATCCCCGTGGCAACGGTTGAGGAAGCCAGGGAGATGAAAGCGCAGGGTCACCTGATTGCAGCCGAACGGGATGGTTTCGTTCTTGATTTTGCCGATTTCGGGAATTCACCCTTTAATTTCGCCGCTGAAAAGATCAGGGGAAAGAGGGTGATTTACAGCACTACCAACGGGACCGGCATAATGAAGAAAGCTTCCGGCAGTCATGA
>JAAZAP010000011.1 GCA_012514255.1 Bacteroidales bacterium
CCTCAACGGTTTTCTGTACAGTCACTTTTTCAATTCCAGTGTTCTTGGCAATTTCGTTTACAATGTCTGCTTTTGTCATGTTGCAAGAATTTTAAATTCAACAAATTATTTTGATGTTCTGTTTTTTCAATGTGCAAATATAAAATATTATTTATCAATATCATGTGACAATACTTTTTTTTCGGACCGAATATCCTGATTTTTTGACACCTAAACAAAAATGAAGGATGAATTCATCCCTTTGACACAGGTAGCCGATCCCCGTACAGGAGAGAGAGACAGCATCAGGAGCCACACAGTTATTTTTTTCGTAACTTTACATCTTTCAATCAGATGAAAATAATTTTAAACCTATGTCATTCAATAAAGTAATACTGGTGGGCAACGTGGGTAAAGACCCCGACATCAGGCGTTTTGAGAACAATATCAAGGCAGCATTCTCTCTTGCCACAAGTGAAACATACACACCCAGGGGAGGCGAGAAGGTAACCCAGACCGAGTGGCACAACATTGTTGCCTGGAGAAGACTTGCCGAGCTGGCTGAGAACTATATCCGCAAAGGTTCACAGATACTGGTTGAGGGCAAGCTCCGCTACAGGTCATATGATGACCGCGACGGTAATAAGAGATACATTGTTGAGGTTGAGGCTGATGTGATTCAGCTTCTGGGGCGCAGACCTGACAGCCAGAACCAGCAGGGACAGGGTTACCAGAACAACAGCCAGGGCTATCAGAACGGCGGACAACGGGGTTATACCCCTTCCTCATCTGAGTCATCAACCCCCACTGAAGAGAGCAGCGGAGAAGATCTCTCAACCCCGGATGCAGCTGATGACCTGCCATTTTAAGTAACCAATCCCCCCTATTTTGGATACGCTGCTCTCAGGTTTATTGACAGGAGTAATTGCACAGGCTGCAATGACAGGGTCACCGGTGACACTGGTCATTGAGATAATTATCCTGGTGCTCCTGATAGTGTCATCTGCCTTTGTTTCAGGTTCAGAGGTAGCCTGTTTCTCCCTGACTCCGAATAATATGGAGGAGCTTCAGCACAGCAAGGGAAGCAGGCCGGCTACTATACTAAAGCTGCTGGCAAAGCCTGACAGGCTCCTGAGCACAATCCTGGTGGCAAATAATATAATCAACATAGCCATTATTATTCTGGCTGCATTCATCAGCTCAAGATTGTTTGACCTGAGCAATAATCCGGTCCTCTCATTTATAATAGAGGTGGTGGTCATCACCTTCATACTTCTGCTCTTCTGTGAGATCATTCCCAAGGTTCTCGCATCGCGAAACCAGCTGAAGTTTGCCCTCATGATGGCTCCGGCGCTCACCTTCCTGACAGGCCTGCTCAAGCCGATAGCCTCACTGCTCTCATACTCCTCCTTCTTCGTAAAACGAAGGACACGGCCCAGAGACAGCAGCCTGAATATCCAGGACCTCTCAGCAGCACTTGACCTGACCTCATCTGAGATCAAGGATGACAAGGAGATACTCAGGGGGGTGGTCAGGTTCGGCAATACCAACACCAGTGCCATCATGTGTCCCCGCGTAGATGTCACGGCACTGGATATAAGCAAAGGATTCCACGCTATAATGGAAGAAGTGGTTGAGTCTGGCTTCTCCCGCATACCTGTCTATTCAGGATCATTTGACAATGTGAGGGGGATACTCTTTGTCAAGGACCTCCTGCCCCATCTGGGCAAACCTGATAATTTCAGGTGGCAGACACTCATCAGACCTCCTTATGTTGTGCCTGAGACCAAGAAGATCAGCGAACTTCTCAAGGAGTTCCAGACCAAGAAGATTCACATGGCCATAGTGGTTGATGAGTATGGCGGCACAAGCGGGCTGGTGACACTGGAGGACGTGCTTGAGGAGATAGTTGGCGAAATAACCGATGAAACAGATGAGGAGGAGCCTCTCTATGCCAAAACGGATGAGGGCAGATGGATCTTTGACGGGAAAATATTACTTAATGACTTCTACAGGATAACAGGCCTTGAGGATGACCCTTTCGAAGATGTGCGGGGCGACTCTGACACCCTGGCAGGCCTTCTGCTGGAGCTGCTTAAGGAGATACCTGTCAGGGGAAGGATAATCTCTGCAGGAGGGTTTACCTTCACAATAAAAACAGTTGAGAACAGACGGATAAGAGAGATTGCCGTAGAAAAGAAAAGTCAGGAGAAATGAGATATTTAATTGCCATCATGGCAGTGACATCAGTTCTGCTATCGCATGGATGCAGGCAGACAACAGTGCCAAAGCCGGCAGGCTATTTCAGGATTGATCTGCCCGAAAAGGGCTATGTTCATTATGACACCCCCTGCTCCTATTCCATTGAATATCCTGAATACGCCACGATCAATCTCCGGCCAGCAACAGCCACCGACACCTGCTGGATGGATATAGAGTTCCCGTCACTGAAGGCAAGCATTCATCTTACCTATTTTGATATTCATGATAACCTGGCGGCCCTTACTGAACTGACTCATGAGATGGCATACAAGCATACTATCAGGGCTGACGCCATTGAAGAGAAGCTCTGGGCCGACGACTCTGCTAAGGTTTACGGTATCCTGTATGATCTGAAGGGAAATACTGCCTCGGCGGTGCAGTTCTTCGTCACTGACAGCACCAGCCATTACCTGAGGGGCTCACTTTATTTCATGGCACAGCCCAATGAAGACTCTCTCAGACCAGTCATTGCCTTTCTCAGGGAAGATATTATTCACCTTATAGAGACGCTGAACTGGAGATAGACCATGGGCTGCATCACCAAACACTACCTGAATAAGGATACGATTATAGGCGTATGGAAGATCGAGGAAGATCTTGAGATACTCCTTACCATGGTGGATATGGGCCCTGAGGATAAAAAGAGATATGATCTCTTTCGCAGTAACTCCAGGAAGATGGAGTTTCTGAGCGTAAGGGCGCTGCTGGCCGAGATGCTTGGAAGGGACGCGCGGATAGTATACAATAAGAACAACAAGCCTTTTATCAGGGATGGTTCACACTTCATAAGCATAACCCACTCCAATAAGCTGACCGCCATACTAATAAGCAAGGATGAGAGGGTGGGTATTGACCTTGAATACATGCGTGTGAACATCAATGCCTTTGCCTCCAGGTTCCTGAACAAAAAGGAGAAGGTCACACGCAGGTGGGCAGACCGCACCTATCACCTCTATATCCACTGGTGTGCAAAGGAAGCCATCTATAAGATATGTGACAAGGAGGGAATAAATATTGTCAATGATATCACTATCGAACCCTTTGATGTGAAAGAGTCGGGTGAGATAAAGGGAAGGGTGAAGAATGAAAGGATCGATGATCAGTTCACCCTCTATTATTCAAAGTACGATAACTACACCATTGTCTGGACGAAGAAGAAGCATGAGGATTGATATACCCTGGAGAACGAGGAAAGTTATTGCACAACTGATTGACCCTGATCATGCAGACGAAGAGACACTCTCCACGGCTGCACTGAATGCTTCAGAAGCGGGGTTAGACCTGTTTCTGACCGGTGGAAGCCTGACAGGCGTGCCTGTTGAAGGAGTCATCAGGAAACTGAAACAGCTTTCTGCCATACCCGTGGTGCTATTCCCCGGAAACCTGACACAACTGACTACCGAGGCTGACGCCCTGTTCCTGCTCTCTCTCATCAGCGGCCGTAACCCGGAACTGCTGATAGGCAACCACGTTATTGCCGCCCCCTTTCTTAAGGACATCAGGGACAGGGTCATACCTGTCGGGTACATGCTCATCAACTGTGGTGGCTGTACCTCCGTTGAGTATATGAGCCAGACCTCCCCCATCCCTTCCGGCAAGAACGATATTGCCGTTGCCACTGCCCTTGCGGGTGAGATGCTGGGTATGAAGGCAATCTACCTTGAGGGTGGCAGTGGCGCCGGGAGACCTGTGGACCCCTCCATGATCAGGGCTGTAAAAGAGGCAATCACCATCCCGCTCATTACCGGAGGAGGAATTGACACGGCTGAAAAGGTGGAGCAGGTTTTCATATCAGGTGCAGACATGGTTGTCATTGGCAATGGCTGCGAACATGATCCGGGACTGATAAAGGAAGCATGCCAGGTACGGGACCGCCTTAACAGCAGGACTGCAACAATCTGACTACCATTATTCCGGGCAAACGCGTGAGGATTACATGATCTGCCTGCCCCACAGGTATTCACATACGCTATAAAAACTATCTGAAGAGTTCGTGGAGCGGATCACCGCTGGAAGCATTGGGCATCGGCACCTTGCAGAGAACAGACAGGGTGGTGGCTATATCCCTGGTGGTGACGCGACGGGTGACAGAGGCCTTGCTGGCGGTCCATCCGTACCATACCAGCGGCACATGACTGTCATATTCCCAGGGTGAATTATGGCCGGTAACATTGTCACTTTTTTCCACCCATCCCGGGTTCAGCGCTATCATCACATCTCCTGAACGTTGCTGGCTGTAGTTATTGCTCATCTTCCGCAGAAGGCCACCGGCAAAGTCGCTCATCTCAAAAGCTGACGTGGGAACGGCAGATCCCACGGCTGAAAACTGTACCATGAAACGGGCTACCTTCTTCTGTATCTCCTCGAGGCTGATCTTGGCATTCTCAATAAGTCCCCGGTTCAGGAAGATCTGACTGTCATAGAATCCCCTGACCCAGTCACCCTGTCCGTAAACGGCATTCAGGTAACTGCGCAGCAGCTGAAGCGACTGGTTTAGCATGAAATATCCGGAAGGGATGCGGCTCTGTTCAAGCACCGCAGGTATCTCAGACACTCCATGGGCTGAGACCATATAGACCAGCACATTCTTCTTACCAACAGAGTTGTCTATCCTGTCAAGCAGCCTGGCTATATTTTTATCAAGTCTTAAAAGCGCATCAAATGATTCAACAGAGGTAGGTCCAAACCGGTGCCCTATATAGTCGGTAGATGAATAGGTAACTGCCAGGAAATCAGTTATATCATCTTTCCCAAGTCCTTCATTGTCTATAAGCCTGAGAGCAAGCTCCGTGGTAAACTCATCCGCATAGGGGGTCTCGCGCAGCAGCGAATAGTCCCTGGTCACATTGATCAGTTTGCCTTTGGTTGATAATTGCTTCATGTCATAGGGAAACCATGTCTGGCCATTGAATCCTCTCTCGAGAGTACTTGAGTCAGGCTGGCATCCCGGATAACCCGAAGGATCATGCAGCGGTTGCCAGGGCTGGTTGAGATACTGCCCCGGAAGCAGCATCGCATTGAAATCCATCAGCCATGGTGGCAGGCTGTCAATATAGTATGTGCTTGACATCCAGGTGCCTGTACGGTCATCATACCAGAAGGCGCCGTCGGCAGAATGGCCTGTGGTTAAAATGGCTGACATCTCCCGGATGCCTATACCGTATACCTTCGACCCTCCGCAGGTGGCTGCAAGAAGCTCATCAGAGAATGTGGATGAGAGCAGGTTAACGGGTGAATAGAGTCCGGTCTCAAAGCTTCCTCCCACTGCATTGACCGAGGCGTCACTGACACAGTAGATCATCTCATCATTGAAAGGATGGTACCACATGTCAGAGGTGATGCCGTGAGCTGACGGTGGTGCACCTGTTGATATAGTAGCGAAGCCCGGCCCGGCCTGGGTAGAAAGATAATCTATCGAAGCATTGCGGTAGTAAGTGCCCTCATTGATCATCCGCTTCAGTCCGTCGTCGGGAAGAATATCCCATATGCGCTCCAGCTGATCATAGCGGAGCTGTTCAACAACGATACCTATAACCAGTTTTGGTTTTTCAGGGGGGATGTAAGCTGATTGTGCCGATGCAGAAGAAGTAATCAGTAGCAGAAATATAAGATTGATAAGTTGTCTCATGTCCAAAGGTTGTTCCTGAAATAAGTCCCAAAATTATCAGTTTTGGACTTATCTGCAACCCGGACAGAAAAAGATATCACCACCGGGTCATTCGTTTATCAACCGTCTGATTACCGCCTTACCCCTTACCATTGGGCCGATTGGTTCCTTCCGGACCGATAGGATATACAGTCCGGCAGGTAGTGATCCGAAATTGTGTTCTATGGGTATGCCGGGCTGTGCCGTGGTACGGAACCGGCTGACAATGGCACCGGTTGCGGTAGCAAGCGTGACAGTGACCTCCCCGGTGACCAGCTCCGGTGGCATGATGCTGATCATGCCGTCAGAGGGATTAGGCCATATAAGTACTCCTGATACCGGTGGGTCAGGATAACCACCATCACTCTTCTGCAGCTTCACATCACTGATCATAAGAGGATTGGCCTGTGTGAGCTCCGCCCTGAGGATGAATGGCTCATATCCCTGACAGGTGAAGGTAAGGTCCCATGTTCCCGGTGGCAGCAGCCTGAACCAGGTACCGGTGAGAGCGTCTGACCATGCATGCGATGAGTCGGCGTCATGGCCTTCTATGAATATCCTGGCGCTGAGGGGGTCTCCTGTCTCCGCATCGCTGACGGTGCCCCTGGCACCGGTGAGCGCCTCAGCCATATAGTTAAGCAGTGAGCGGTAGTTCCATTCCCATATTTGCTCCAGGTTTGATCCCGGGGTCATCTTAGTCTCATCTATCTCTGTCGTCACCTCGCGCCCCCCAAGACTGTATGTGACATAGTCCTGCCTTCCTCCCGTGATGACATACCACTGCCATCCCCTGGTGACACCGTTGTCAAGGAATGTCATATATCCCGGTTCGGCATACAAGTGCACAGTGTCAGCATAGCGTCTGCTGATACTGTTGAACCATGCATCGTCAGGGTGATTGCGTGTCCACCTGTCCCAGGGATAGTTGACCACCTCTGCGCCGCTGTGCAGATTGACCGAGAGGGTGAACCGCTGATTCTGCAGGAAAGTGATCATGTCTGCCGTTTCCTGCTGCAGCGGCGGAGGCGGATTGAGCTCAGGGTCAGGGAAGTTGCGGTTCAGGTCATAGCCGTTGCTGTTGGCCCTGACCGGATAGATGATGGTGTCACCGTTGCGGTACATGCCGTCAGGATTGGCCAGCGGATTGATCCATATCTCCAGCCCCGTGACAAGCTCTGATACCAGCCCGCCGCCGCTGCCTGCCGCGAGATATTCAGCCAGCCTCATCAACAACACGAACCCGGCTATCTCATCACCATGGATAGATGAGCTGAGCATGACCTTCGGTTCCCCTTCCTCTTCTCCCGGGTTGTCTGAAATCTTTATCGCCAGGATAGCTCTGCCCATCACGCTGAACCCGATAGTGTCAAGCAGACAGACATCAGGCCAGTGGTCAGCAATCTTGTGCATGATGGTGTCATAGTGCTTCCAGGTGGGGTATGATTGCCAATGCATCGCCTCGGCGACGGATGAGGCAGTGAAAAAGCCCTTTCGTTGCTCAGGGAGAATGATCTTGAAGGGAATATCCTCAGCAATAAAGGCCTCTGCATCACGGGGAGAAAGGGTGAGGCGAGCCACGGTGCCATCACACGAGGAGACTGAGAACAAAGACGCCAGTCGGGTCATCTCACTGAATCCCGGATAGCTTATCTCAATCTCTGCCTGTCCATAGAGCCTGACAGTTTCCCTTATGTCACCTCCACTGAGGCCCTGCTGCCCTGATCCGGCCTCTGCAGAAAGAAAGGATAGAAAGAGAAGTATGACAAGGAGGTTTCTCACCTTTTCCTTTATACGTTAAAACGTATATGCAATATGTCTCCGTCTGCAACGACGTAGTTTTTACCTTCAACCATCAGCTTGCCTGCTTCGCGGCAGGCATGCTCGGAGCCAAGCCTGATAAAGTCATCATACTTCATCACCTCAGCCCTGATGAATCCCCTTTCCAGGTCGGAATGAATCACTCCGGCAGCCTGCGGAGCGGTCATACCTGCGATGATTGTCCACGCCCTTATCTCCTTGGGACCCACAGTAAAGAAGGTAAGGAGATTAAGCATCTCGTATGCTGCCCTGACCAGTTTGTTGACGCCCGGCACGGTCAGCCCTGATGCCTCCAGGAACTCCATACGGTCAGCCTCTTCTGTCAGGCTGGCAATCTCGGCCTCCAGGGCACCGGCTATCACCAGCGGTTCGGCACCCCTGGCGGCAAGATACTCTCTGACGGTACTGACGTATGCGTTACCATCAACGGCGGAAGCCTCATCTACATTGCATACATATAGCACCGGCTTCATCGTCAGGAGGAAAATATCATCAACATACCTGCTCTCTTCCGGTTTCAGCTCAAGGGTGGAGGCATTCTGAAAACCCTCCAGGTGCTCGCGGAAACGACCCAGCACCTCAATGCCGTGCTTCGCATCCTTGTCGCCTGTTTTGGCGGCCCGCTCCAGACGCTGTATCTTTTTTTCCACTGACTCCACATCCTTGACCTGGAGCTCGAACTCTACATTCTCAAGGTCTCTTATAGGGTTGACTGATCCGTCAATATGTGGCAGGTTGTCATCATCAAAGCAGCGCAAGACATGTATCAGCGCGTCAGTGTTCCTGATCTCTCCCAGGAGGCGTGCCCCGGAGCTGTCGCTCTGCCCTCTTGCCAGACCGGGGATATCAACTATCTCCACGGTAGTATGCACGATCCGTTCAGTGGACTGCAGTTTCTCCAGCTCATAGAGCCGGCTGTCAGGTACCTGGATAACGCCAAGGTTTGCCTTTACCCCCGTGCCGTAGGTGTTGGTCTCGCCGCGCGTGTTGGATATACAGTTGAAGATGGTGGTCTTCCCCACGCTGGTGATCCCTATAATTCCGCATTTCAATGCCATGTCAGATGATTCTGTTGCTGCAAAGTTACCAAAAAGAGGCTATCAGGAGCCTTCCGGAGGGCCGGTGATATACTTTTTGTTAAATTTGATGCAGGAGATTAAACCATTGCCGTACCTGCGCGTCTGTATCAAAAGAACCGCGGGAAAGGTCCATGCCAGGTATCAACGAGGAAAAGATCAGGGCAGTTGTTGCCACGGATGCCGAAAAGGCGTTCAGTATGATTATTGACCTGTACGGGACAAAGCTCTACTGGCATATACGCCGCCTGGTGATCACACATGAAGATGCCGATGATGCATTGCAGAATACCTTTATCAATGCCTGGAGAAATATTTCCTCCTTCCGGTTTGACAGCTCACTGCTCACATGGCTCTGGTCTATAGCCACCAACGAGGCGCTCACCATAATAAGAAAGCGTGACAGGATGAACAATATCTCCCTTGATGATGTGGAGGGAATACTGTCAGATTCCGCGGAGGGGAGCAGCTGGTTTGACGGTGACGAGGCGGAGGTAAAACTGCAGAATGCCATCCTCAGGCTTCCCGAGAAGCAGCGTATAGTATTTAATATGAAGTACTTTGATGATATGACATACGAGGATATCAGCAATGTCACAGGCACCTCGGTGGGTGCGCTGAAGGCATCATATCACCATGCGGTAAAGAAAATTGAACAATTTCTGGAAGATAATTAAACCTATGCCCCCTGGTGGCATCAAAGAGATATCATGAAACTCAATGATGAAATAAGAAAAAATAATCCCTTCAAGGTCCCGGAGGGCTATTTTGATTCGCTGAAGGAGCGGACCATTGCCGCCATCAGGGAACAGGAGAGCAGGCATCAGATCGGAGAACCGGAGGTTTCGGCTGCCGGCACGCGGTATGATGATACTGCTGAAGGCTCTCCGCGGAGAGGGGCACGGCTCATCAGGATGAAGCCCTTCCTGGCCCTGGCAGCAGCCATACTGGGGTTCGCTATCCTGGCAACTGCTATGGCCAGACTGGTCGGCTCCGGCAACAAGGTGGTGGATTATGAACCGGGCAAGAGTCTTTATGCAGATCTGGCTTTTGAGGAGGTTGATACCTATATGCTTGAGAATGAGCTGATCATGGCAGAGCCGTTGTCCACAGAGATAAAGGAAGAGGAGATCTCATCCGAAGCCATTATTGACTACCTGATTATGGAGGATATAGATTACAATGAGATATATGAACTGTTATAATATGAAGATGAAGAGATTATTGCTTACGGTTATGATTGCCTTTGTGGCAGGAGCTGCCGCGCTGAACGGCCAGGGCCAGGGTTACGGCCAGGGTTACGGGCAGGGAGCCATGCGGGGTGACACAGAGAAGCTCACCGCATACAAGATTGCCTTTTTCACCAGGAATCTCGATCTTACCCCTGAGGAAGCAGAAAAATTCTGGCCGCTGTACAATGATTACTCGGCACGCAAGAGCAAGCTGCAGACTGATCGTCTCTCACTGATGCGTTACACTGCACAGAACCAGTCGAACATGAGTGAGGGTGAGATCTCATCGGCGGCCGAAAGGCTGATGCAATCATTCTCTGATGAGTCAGAGCTGGTGGTGACCTTCAATGAGAGCATTAAGAAGGTGCTGCCCCCGGCAAAGATCATCAGGCTTTACCACGTTGAGAACCAGTACAAGCAGCAGTTGTTGCGCGAACTCAACCAGCGGAGGCAGGGATCGGGGCAACAGGGCATGCGTGGCCGGGGCAGCCAGGTGGTTAACCCGGGACTGGAGCAGTGACGCCCGGAGAGAGACAGGATATTTAAGGAGAGTCAATCTTTCCGAATGAATGACGGGAGTGCAGATAGTGAAACAGCTGTCTGTTCTCCCGTTTTCATATTCTTGACGGTAACCTGACCGGCTGTCAGCTCATTGCTGCCGGCAATGACTACCAGTTGTATCTTCTGAGCGTCAGCATATGCAAATTGTTTCTTCAGCTTCACCGGCTCTGGATAGAGCTCGGTGGCAACGCCCGCCTCATGGAGCATGCCTGCAATCTTTATCAGTGACGGGAGCTCCTCCCTGCCGAAATTGACTATGAGCACCTCGGTGGATGATCCGGTCTGTTCAGGGAACAGATCAAGCTGAAGCATCACATCATATATACGGTCAGCGCCAAAGGAGACACCCACACCGGAGACGCCGGGCAGGCCAAATATGCCGGTCAGATCATCATACCTTCCACCACCGCAGATGCTGCCGAAAGGCATATCGGCCGCCTTGACCTCAATGATTGTTCCGGTATAGTAGTTCAGTCCGCGTGCCAGTGACAGATCCAGCTCAACAGCTGCCTTTATCTGGTCCAGTGCAAGATAGCGGAGCAACTCCTCCATCTCCTCTGTCCCCTTCAGTCCTGTCTCCGAGGATGCCATGATACCCCTTAGCTCATGCAGTTTTTCTTCTGATGATCCGCTGAGGCTCAGTACCGGTTCGAGCCTTGCTATAGCCTCAGGAGCAATGCCACGCTGGACAAGTTCCTGCCTGACACCATCCCTGCCAATTTTTTCAAGCTTGTCTATTGCCACGGTGATATCGGTTATCTGCCCGCTGGCACCCGCCATCTCCGCTATGCCGGTAAGGATCTTTCTGTTGTTCACCTTCACTGTCACATTGATATTCAGCTCACTGAAGATCCGGTCTATAATCTGTATCAGTTCTGCCTCGTTGAGGAGCGAGTTACTGCCAATGATATCAACATCGCACTGGAAGAACTCCCTGTATCTGCCCTTCTGTGGCTTATCTGCCCTCCACACAGGCTGAATCTGGTACCTGCGAAAGGGGAAGGTGATCTCGTCACGGTGCTGTACCACGAACCGGGCGAATGGAACGGTGAGGTCATACCTGAGACCCTTTTCAGAGATATGCTGTGATACTGCTGAGGCATCAGCAGCCGACAGGGTTTCAGGGCTGATGCCGGAAAGAAAGTTGCCCGAATTGAGTATCCTGAAGATGAGCCTGTCACCTTCTTCACCATATTTGCCCAGCAGTGTTGAAAGGGTCTCCATTGCCGGAGTCTCAATGGGCAGATAGCCCCACAATGAGAAGTTTCTGCGGATGATGTCAAAGATGTGGTTGCGGCGCAGCATCTCCGCCGGAGAGAAGTCGCGCGTGCCCCTGGGTATGGAAGGTTTCTGAGCCATGTCGGGAATGATTTCCCGACAAAAATATGAAAAAACAACGTATGGGAGAAAATACCCGACCGTTCCGGGTTCGCCGTCATTATGACGCAGCAGTGGGTCTGAGAACTGCCGTTACCTGCATGTCAGGCATGTTCTGTGGGGATCATGCATGATCCGCGAGCCGGCAAGGGATTGTATGTGGATTATGATACGGCAGGCCCTGGACCTGGCGTTACGGCATGCAGGTGACAGGCTATCTACTGAATGAAAGGAATTGATATGGGGTATTTGAACACCTCGCCCTTTGCGGCCCTTATACTGGCAATAATGACGCAAACCACCTCCAGGACGGCAAGGGCTATCAACAGCGGTATCCCCACAATGATAAAGCATAATGGTATCAGCAGCAACGAATAGAGCGCCACTGAGATCTGGAAGTTCAGGGAGGATTTCCCATTCATATTCACCCATTCTGACTCATCCTTCCTGGAGATCCAGCAGATAAGGGGTCCAATGATACCTCCGAAGGGGAAAAAATATCCGGCAAATGTCGACAGGTGGCAGAACATTGCCCAGTCGCGCTCTGATTGGGTGTAGGTCTTATTTTCTTCCATTGCTTTTTTCTAAAAAGACGGTATAGTATCAAAAATGCTGCATCTTAATCCGGGGGTGCGGCTCTTCATGGAGTGATTACCTTGAGTCAGGCAGAAAGACCGGATTCCGTTCGTTGAACTTCCTCAGATAGACGAACATCATCTTTTTCTGGTTCTTGTTCCGCATTGAGACAAACTCCTCATAGAGTTCAGGATCACGCATAAGCAGAGCCTCCAGGTTTTCAATATTGTATTCGTAAGTCTTTCCCGTCTCAAAATCAATCATAAACATCTGCAGGTCTGTGCGTGAGGAGTGGCTGCGGTACGGGTAGCCCCCATAGTAATACGGGTCATAATACCTTGAATAATAGGGATTATAGTAGTAAGGAGAATAGAATGACCTGTAGGGCGAATAGTAAGGGTCATAATACCCGTAGGGATTATATCCTGAAGAGGTGGTCACGTCAGCCACGAAGTGTATGATGGATCCGAAAAAGGTTATCCGGTTGTAGTTCCCCTGTACATTGGCATACAGAACACCATTCCGGGCAAAACCCCAGATATTGTCCTTCTCAAGCTCCTGCCTTACGCCCATGTTGTCATAGTAGTATATCTTGTCAGAGGAGATCACCTGATCAAAGAAATCCTTGTCATTATAGTCAACTGAAGTAAACAGCTTTGCCTTAGGCACCGGACTGTTTGCTCTTACCATGTCAAAGTTCAGGTATATCCCGTCCCTGAACTTGAAGTCAGGAGTATACTGAACAAGAGTATCTCCCTGTTGTGCCCCTGCCATTCCTGTGGCAATCAGGGCAACTATAAGTGTCACTGCTGCCTTTTTCATCTTACTCTTTTTCAGGTTTTGCTTCAAAAATTATACCGTAAGACAAAAATAATCTTTTATGTGTACTGAAGCCAGCCCTTACTTCATCTTTATTGAAATTGATGTATCTTTGAGTGACATAAAAAATCTACTGCCCTCATATTATGCCGAACAGAACGAGACCGTCGCCCATTCCGCATTCAGATCTGATGACCCGGAGAACGCGTAACCGGATTTTGTTGCCGGTATCAGCAGCCATTCTCCTGGTTATTATTGCTCTTGTCACTGCCCTTTCAGGACTGGTATATACGCCACTGGTGGCAGGGGCACTGGCACTGCTCCCCCTGGGATTGGCAACAGCTGAGCTGAGAAGGCTCATTGCTGACAGCAGCAATATTCTCAGGGAGATGGCTTCCATAGCTGAGAAGAACGAAGAGGTAATCAACTCCTTTTCTCACAAGATCAGGGAGCCGCTTAATAACCTGGTGTTGCTGGGGAACATGCTGAGAGAAACCACCTCCACTCCCAAGCAGCAGGAACTTATAGATACTTTCATAGCTTCCACCGGCTCAATGGTGGACGTGGTCAACGAACTGACAATGGAGACAGCGGGGAACATCACCTTTGAACGAAGAGGCGAGATACGGTTCAGGCTCGGTCCCATTATTTGTGACACCATTGAGCTGATGAAGCTCAACAGGAATCATGACCAGAGCGTGGTGACCTATGATGACCACGGCGAGGGAGCAAGCGAATACAAGGGTGATCCGATAGTTATCAAACAGATACTAATTGACCTGCTCAGCGCTGCCATCTCAGGGTCATCCGGAAGAGTATCAATAAAGATCCAGGCCAGGGAAGCCGGTGTAAGGGATGACTCGGAAAAAGTGGAGTTCACCCTCTCCTCCAATAATCCCGTTGTATTTATCGGGGAGAAACGACAGCCCTACCCATTGGCTGGCAGGCTGATACGCGATTGCGGCGGCAACTGGCAGGAATCAACCACCGGGTCAGGCTCATGGTTTGTCTTCTATATCAACCTGCTGAAGGCTGAAAAGCTTACGCCACCGGCAGCAGCCAGCACCCTGATCAGGGGAATGGCAGCGGAGAAGAGCAGGAAGGAGATGAAAGACCTGAATATTCTCCTGGTGGAAGACAATCCCATCAACCAGCGCATCACCCAGTTAATGCTTGAGCCGCTCGTAAAACGACTGGAGACGGCAAGGAACGGCAAGGAGGCGCTGGATATGTTCGGAACGGCACGCTATGACCTGATACTGATGGATGTACAAATGCCCGTCATGAACGGACTGGTAGCCGCCGAGAAGATCCGCAGGCTGGAGATGAGCACCAACGTACATGTGCCTATTATTGCCATCACGGCCAACGCCATGCTGGGCGACAAGGAACAGTGCCTGGCGGTGGGGATGGATGATTACATTAGCAAACCGATAGAGCCCGAGGTGCTTATTGAGAAAATCACAGCGCTGATCTGAGACGGCTGCGGCAGGCTCCGGCAACCCTTTCAAAAGGGTTTCACCCCCAGAATCATCATGTCGTCTATCTGATCATGCCCTGCCATCCATGACTCAATGGTCTCATCAAGGATTCGCTGCTGGTCGGCCAGGGGATATTTGCTGATTGTCAGAAGAATATGTCTCAGCCGACGGTACATGAACTTCTTGTTCTCAGGTCCTCCAAACTGGTCAGCATACCCGTCGGAGAAGAGATAGAGCAGATCACCCTCCTCCAGGGTGAAGGTACTGCGGTTGAATGATACCATGGCGAACGACTGTACCACATTTTTCTTATCACCCTTTATCTCAAAAAGTTTATCGTCACGCACAATATATACAGGCAGGAATGCACCGGAGAACTCCATCAGCCTGGTCTTCTTGTCAATGATGCATATGCTCATCTCAATGCCGTCCTTGATGATTGCCTTGCCACTCTCCTCCTTGAAGAAGGCCGACTCCAGCTCCCTGTTCATGGTAAGCAGTACCTGGTCACTGTCATCCACCTTCAGCTCATTGATGATCTTCTGTATGAGTTCCAGCCCGATCATTGACATGAGCGCCCCGGGTACGCCATGACCGGTGCAGTCAGCTGCCGCAATGAAGTATTTGTTATCCCGTTCGCTGAACCAGTAAAAGTCGCCGCTGACAATATGCTTCGGGCGATAGTAAATAAAATAGTCCTGGAAAATTCTCCGTATATGATGTTCGGCCGGCAGAAGTGCTGCCTGTATCCTGCGTGCGTAGTTGAGACTGTCAGTCAGGTCCTTGTTCCGCACCTGGAGTTCTGAGCGCTGGATATCTATCTCAGTATATGCGCTCTTCATCTCTGACAGGTGCTTCCTTGTCCTCAGCAGCACCCAGAACTGCAGTACAGCCAGGTAAACAAGAGCCACCACTATGAACACAGCAATGGCGTAGTTGATGACCGGGCTGTCCCACAGCCTGACAGCCATGACCGTGGCCGTCAGAATCATCTGATGAAGCAAGGCTGTCACCCGGCAGTAGCTTTTAAGGTCTCCACGGAAGCATTGCCCGGTCTGAGAAGAGGAAGAAGCCTCAGAGAGGGTGAACCGATGAACGGTCCCAGATCATATTCAGGCCACCTGCGGTCTGTCAGCCGTATTGTCTCCGGATCAGAACAGACCACATTGGGCCACTCTCTTGGGAATGCCGGCAGTGAGTTTGCCTTGGAGGTTGCATCAATGAATAGAGCGCCACCGTCAAGGTGGTACAGGTCGCGGGCCGGATCACTGTTGCCGGTCACCAGCCATGTAAGCATTGCCGGATCTTCAGCATCAGCGCCTTCATCAACAGCAATTATTACTGTCCCGGGAGTTGTAAGGGAGGCGGGGAGGGATGAAGCCAGGCGGTGCATATCAAGCCCAATGTCAGGCCTCCTGACCGTCAGCACTGCCACTGGCAAGGCATTCTGGGCCATGGTTTTCAGGCCGGTGATAAACTCACCGGTGATCTCATCATCGGTAAGGAGCATCATTGGCACCGCATGGGGCTCTGCCACCCGCTCCTCGGAGAGCTTTACCGTGGCATCAATACCCAGCTTGCCTCCCATGCTGAACCGGTCAGAAGAATGGTCAAGCACATCAAGCGGGCCGCGGGTGAGCAACAGGTCAGTCTCAAACCTCACATTGGCAAAGAATGCCTCTGCCACTGAAAGGTAATCAGTCACATGTACATCACTGTTGACCACAATAATATACTTGCTGAGCATCATCTGACTGGCACCGAAGAGGGCGCTGAGAACCTTCATGCCCTGCCCCGGATAGGTCTTGTCTATACTGACAATCACAAGGTTATGGGCTACGCCTGAGACCGGCATATGAAGCTCGCGTATCTCGGGTGCAATAGCCAGCTTTATCGGCGCAAAGAAGATCTTCTCCGTTGCCTTACCTATCCAGGCATCTTCCATAGGCGGGACGCCCACCACGGTAGCCGGGTAAACGGCATTCTTCCTGTGGGTGATGCAGGTGACACGGAACCTCGGATAGAGATCGGCAAGTGAATAGAAGCCGGTGTGGTCACCAAAGGGTCCCTCGGTAACGGGAGGCTCGGAGGTATCCACGTAACCTTCAATGACAAAGTCGGAGTCAGCCGGCACCCACAGGTCATTGGTCAGGCATTTGACGAGCCTCACTCTTCTTCGTCTGAGGAATGCGGCAAGGAGATATTCGCTGATATCTTCCGGCAGGGGGGCCGTGGCTGAATAGGTATATACCGGATCACCACCCAGGGTGACAGTGACGGGCATTCGTCCGCCCTGTTTTTTCCATGCCTCAAAATGGCGGGCCCCGGTCTTGTGCCTGTGCCAGTGCATTCCTGTCACATCCTTTCCCATGATCTGCATGCGATACATGCCCAGGTTTGTGCTGCCGGTATCCGGATGCCTGGTATGGACAAGGGGCAGGGTGATGAACCTGTCGCCATCATGCGGCCAGCATTTCAATATGGGCAGCCGGCCGAGGTCAGGGGTGTAATCAACCACCTCCTGGCATTCGCCCCTGCCCCTCTTCCTGCGTGGAGCCAGGGTAAGGAACCTGATCATCCCGGGCAGCCTGGCAAGCCTGGTCAACCTGCCGCGCGACCGGCCCAATGACTCAACCAGGGAGAAGATCTCCTCCCCTGCATCATCAAGTGAGGCGCGACCGATGGCTGCTGCCATACGCTCATCAGAAGCGAAAGCATTTATAAGAAGAGGGAACTCTGTACCGGTATCCTCGAAGAGCAGGGCCCTGCCCCCACTTTTCACAAGCCTGTCAGCTATCTCTGTTATCTCCAGGACAGGGTTCACGGGGCAGGCAACGCGCGCCAGCTGACCGCGGGACTCAAGAAATGAGGCGAATTGAGCCAGACCGTTGAATGACATCAAGACACAGATTTCTACAAATATAGAAATAAAAAAACTCCGCTCGCGCGGAGTCTTCATAAAGGGTTTGATCTCTTAACCTTCACAGCCGTAAACGCCATTGGGACCGAGTTCTTCCTCAATGCGGAGGAGCTGGTTGTACTTGGCAATGCGATCAGTGCGGCTGAGTGAACCGGTCTTTATCTGTCCTGAATTGGTTGCCACGGCCACATCGGCAATGGTTGAGTCTTCAGTCTCACCCGAGCGGTGCGAGGTGACGGTGGTATACCCTGCCCTGTGAGCCATCTCAATGCAATTGAGAGTCTCTGTCAGCGTGCCTATCTGGTTAAGCTTGATAAGGATTGAGTTGGCGCATCCCATGGAGATGCCCTTTGCGAGATACTCAACATTGGTAACGAACAGGTCGTCACCAACGATCTGGATCTTTGACCCGAGCTGCCTGGTGTGCAGCTGCCACCCTTTCCAGTCGCCCTCAGCCATGCCGTCCTCAATGGAGTCAATGATGGGATACTTCTCCACCAGTGAGGTG
Organism: Bacteroidales bacterium; assembly: GCA_012514255.1. The sequence continues at coordinate 18,256 of JAAZAP010000011.1, forward strand.
AGATACCCGGCCTGGTCCTTGGAACTGAGTTTCCTGCCGTTTTTGCCTTCGAATTTGGAGTAGTTGTAAATACCCTCATCATAGAATTCGCTGGCTGCGCAGTCAAGAGCAATGGTTACATCTGTTCCGGGCTTGTAGCCTGCAACAGTGATTGCCTTGATGATACTCTCGAGGGCATCTTCGGTACCCTTGAGTGCAGGCGCAAAGCCGCCCTCATCACCCACTGCGGTACTGAGGCCGCGCTCCTTGAGCACCTTCTTCAGTGAATGGAATACCTCGGCGCCCATCCTGAGGCCTTCGGCGAACGAGCTGGCGCCTTTCGGGCGGATCATGAACTCCTGGAATGCTATGGGAGCGTCAGAGTGTGACCCGCCATTGATAATATTCATCATAGGAACCGGCAGAACACGTGCATTGGTTCCGCCTATATACCTGTAGAGAGGAAGACCGTGATAGGCTGCTGCAGCCTTGGCGCATGCAAGGGAGACACCAAGGATGGCATTGGCCCCAAGAGTCATCTTGGTAGGGGTGCCGTCAAGATCAATCATCTTCTGGTCTATGGCAATCTGGTTTGTGACATCCATTCCCATCAGGTCCTCGGCAATAACATTATTAACGTTATATACTGCCTTGAGAACGCCCTTGCCCAGGTAACGGTTCTTGTCACCGTCACGGAGTTCCAGTGCCTCATTCTCGCCTGTGGATGCTCCTGAGGGTACTGCCGCCCTGCCGGATGCACCGCTGGCTGTTATGACTTCGACCTCGATGGTCGGATTGCCCCTTGAATCAAGGATCTCTCTCGCATGAATACTAACTATCTGACTCATTGTATCTTAAATTTATATATAATAGTTTGCAATATATGAAAAAAAGGGATACGGTCATAATGACTGTATCCCTTAATCAGATTGGCATTGTCTGCTATTCTTTGGTATCTTCTGATTCAGCCGGTTCTTCTGGCAGAGCTGTTTTTTCAGCTGCCTCAGGTTCACTGGCTGCTGCTGCAGTTTCCGTCACTGCGGCTGTGGCTGTTTCTGCTGCTTTTTTCTTCGGGCTGCGGCGGCGGCGTGTTGATTTGGCTTTAGTGCCCTCTGCAGCCAGCATATTCTCATTGTAGTCCACCAGCTCAATAATGCACATCTCGGCGGCATCGCCCAACCTGTTTCCGGTCTTGAGAATACGGGTATATCCTCCCGGGCGGTCAGCCACTTTGGGGCCCACTTCCCTGAATAGTTCAGCGACGGCGTTCTTGTCTTCAAGATAACTGAATACCACCCGGCGTGAATGTGTTGAGTCATCCTTTGACCTGGTAATGAGCGGCTCAACGTATGTTCTCAGGGCACGCGCCTTGGCTGTGGTGGTTGTGATACGCTTGTGAAGAATGAGTGATGAAGCGAGGTTGGCAAGCATTGCCTTTCTGTCAGCGCTTTTTCTTCCAAGGTGGTTTATAGAATTTAAATGTCGCATTTCTCTCTGTCCTTACCTGTTATTAATCTTTGTCGAGTTTGTATTTTGCCACATCCATCCCGAATGAGAGGTTCATTGTCTCAAGGAGCTCATCGAGTTCGGTGAGTGACTTCTTGCCGAAGTTACGGAACTTGAG
>JAAZAP010000107.1 GCA_012514255.1 Bacteroidales bacterium
CAGTCTTAAAAGCCCCATTGGCAATTCAGGGATAACCACAGTGATCAATCCCGGAGAAAACATATATGACACCTATCTTAATATCCTTTCTTTCAAATACTATTTTGAGGGTAACTACAGGGATATGCAACCCGGCTTCGGCTCCATGGAAGGTATCAGCGTCCATGATACCGGGAGAAAATCTGTAATCTGTGGTTTTAACTGCCTCCAGGCCAGGGTTGAAATGCCTGACAGAAAAAAATCAAGATATATCTGGTACACCACTGAGATCAAGGCAGAAAATCCTAACCGCATGACGCCCTACCGTGAAGTGGACGGGGTGCTGATGGATTTCTTTTATATAATAGGTGATGCCGAGCTGCAATTCACGGCTGACGAGGTGCTTGTCAAAAAAGTAGCCGACAAGGAGTTCGAGAAAAAAAATAACTACAGGAAAGTACCATCAAAGTATCTTGACACCTTAATCCTGAAAATGATTTCGTTCTGAAACAGACCCACGCGGGTAAACCATTTTTCTTACCTTTGCTATTCGTTTATCAGGCCTGCAACAAGTGGCCTGAAATAATTGCATCGCAAGATGGGCAAACAAAAGAAAGGTAACGGATCATCACCCCGAAAAAAGAGTTCAGTCGCCGGTGGCTCAGGTGAGAATACCAGGTTCATAGCGGGACTGGTGCTGCTGGTCTTCGCATTATATCTCCTTGTGGTATTCATCTCATATGTAATGACCGGTAAGGCTGACCAGAGCACGCTCACAATAGAACCCGGGGAATCCCCGATCACATATGAGAACTGGGGAGGGAAGATAGGATTCAAACTGGGTCATTACTTTATCTTCAGTGGTTTCGGGCTTGGCTCTTTCTTTCTGCCGCTGATAATCGGGGCCTTCGGGCTGGCACTGCTCAAGGTCAAATACTTCAGGCTCTGGAAAAATGTGTTTCGCTTCTTCCTGGCTACGGTCCTTGTCTCCGCAATTCTCGGATACCTTGCAGGCCATTCAACCTTCCTCGGTGCAGGACCAGGCGGTGAATTCGGGCAGATGGTTGGCTCCTACCTGAACGGCATCCTGGGTAAGGTAGGAACAGGTGCGGTGTTGCTCGTGCTTACTGTAGCCTATCTCATCTTCGCCCTGCATGTCAGCCCACAGACAATAAGAAAACCAATTGCTTCTGTCACCAAAGCAGGAGTATCTGTTTTGACAGGCGAAGGACGAAGAAAGGATGTTGTTACGGATGATGTCACAATTGGACCCGAAGAGAATTACCCCACCGCGGAGGATGAGCCACTGAGGGCAGACGAGGAGGAAACTGATGAGGTTGACGATTTCTACAAGCCACCTGCGGCAGCTGAGGAGAGGCCGATAGTAAATGTCATTGGCCGCGAGAGGAGACCTGTGGTTGAGGAGCTGCCTGAAGAGGACACTCCTTCTGACCTCCCTCCTTTTGATCCGCGACTCTCACTGCCACGCTATAAGTTCCCCACCCTGGCGCTCCTCCGTGACTACAGAAACACGGGTACCACCACCAATGACGAGGTTAACGCCAATAAGGAGATAATACTGAAGACCCTGGCAGACCACAAGATCACAATCAAGCAGATCTCGGCTACCGTCGGCCCTACCGTTACCCTTTATGAGGTTGTGCCGGACAGAGGCGTTAAGATACACCGCATCAAGTCGCTTGACAATGATATTGCACTTAGCCTGTCCGCACTGGGGATCAGGATCATTGCACCCATACCTGGCCGCGGCACTGTAGGTATAGAGGTGCCGAATAAGAAGGCAGAGATCGTATCAATGAAGGGGCTTCTGTCATCACGTGAGTTTACCGACAGCAAACAGGAGCTGCCGCTGGCTCTGGGCCGGACTATCACCAATGATCCGTTCATTATTGATCTGACAAAGATGCCGCACCTGCTGGTGGCCGGGGCAACAGGTCAGGGCAAATCGGTGGGTCTCAATGCCATCATCACCTCTCTTCTGTACAAGAAGCACCCGTCAGAGTTGAAGCTTGTGCTTATAGACCCCAA
>JAAZAP010000108.1 GCA_012514255.1 Bacteroidales bacterium
CCAATATTTGTTGTAATTTGCCTTACTTTACAGCGGAATAGAGAGCAATGAACACGTCCGACACAAACAAAAAGACCTGGATCAAGCCAGAGGTTCATGTACTTAGCATCAAGAAAGATACATTTGGCGGGTCAGCTACCGGTCCGGAATATGAACACTATGGCCCTCCGGGACCTCCCAGTAATCCTACCCCCATCGGAGGCAAATAGTCTTTCAAAGTACAACTTCCTTTTCTTACCACCTTCCGGGTTCACTCACCTGATTGAGAGATATACTGTATAATGATCCTGACAATTGCATCCGGACGCAAGTTCAGATGCATTTATTGTTTTTAAAAGCTGGAATAGCATCTTTTGTAAGATAAGTATTCAGATTTTTGTTACACTCTGATGATCCTGGGTTCATTCTCCCTTACTGCTGATACCTCACCTATTACTGAAAGGATATGTGCAGCATGCTCACATCCGAAGCTGAAGTATTTTGCTTTGGTTTTCTCCGGTTTCTCAGGCGGTTTTTTCCTGAACGGCAGCCTGCCATGGAAACCTGATGATTTCGTTTACAGCTCGCCCGATGATGATATTGTTGTTCTGATGTCGGGTGATATTTATAACAGGCACGAATTTACAGGAACAGGTGAAAATCTGTCCACATCTGCGGCGCCTGCCCTGGTGGCCAGGCTATTCCTTTCTCAGGGACCCGGTTTTGTCAGTGAGCTTAACGGCGATTTTGCCATCTTCATACTCAGGCCTCTAAAGAAACAGGCTTTCCTATACCGTGATCATGTGGGCATTCGTCCGTTGGCATATACCTATAACAATCAGATACTCTCATTCTCATCGGACTTTATTGGTCTCAGCAGGGCATCATGCAGCGGTGAGGGCATTGATGAAGATTATTTTTTAAAATATTTCAGGTACGCTGATTACAGGAAATTACCATGCGGCAGGGTTATTAAAATGCCTCCCGGTCATTACATCGAACTTTCAGACAAAGGTATCAGAACAACAAAATACTGGAAGCCGGAGGAGATCAAAACAGATCACAACCTGAAGCATGAACAGATGATAACCGATCTTGGCAGCCTCCTGAAAGATGCCGTACATATTCGTTGTGACAGACGGTTCACTGCCGGAGCTCATCTCAGCGGGGGACTGGATTCAGGTATTGTTGCGGCCTTGGCCAGGAAGGAATACGCATCACAGGTACAATTTCACGGTTTGTCATGGTCACCGCGTGGCTCTGAAGCGACCGGTGCCAACGTGACTGATGAGCGTGAGCTGGTGACAAAAACGGCCGGGAAGGCCGGCATTCACCCTGTATTCTGTGAGTCGACCATTGATAAATTCACCGGAGCGTGGGCTTCATTTTATGAGTATTTCAATTTCCATGCAGAATATATAACCTCAGACGTGGCTGTAGAGTCGGGGATTAACCTGGTCTTCAGCGGCTGGGGCGGAGATGAGTTCATCAGCACAGGAGTAACCGCTATGGAGTCTGATCTGCTCAGGGAGTTAAGGCTGGGTCTTTTCCTGAGGCACAACCTGTTTTTCAGGCCAAAGCTGTTTGTTAAAAGAGTTATCTATTGTGTTGTTTTTCCTGCCCTGGGGATCCTGGACAGACCTACCGCCAGGGCGCTCAAGAACGATGCTTATTATCTCAGGAAGGAATTCGGGAAGTCTGACAGGAAGATGATTAGAGATTTTCATTTTAACACCTCGAGGCGGATATTTCATCTCAGGATGCTTGAGTTCTACCATCTGCAGCAGAGGTGTGAGGATTGGGCCAGAGGAGGCTACAGGAACGGGCTTGAATATCGTTATCCACTGCTTGACAGGCGTATCATTGAGTATATGATCGGGGTCCCGTCTGTGTTGTTGTGCAAGACAGATGAATTCAGGCCCGTCCTGAGGATTCTCGGGAAAGAGCTCCTGCCGGGTGAGGTGTTACGGAATTATTCAAAGAGAGATCCGGTTTACATCGAAACAACGAGAAAGCTCTTCCGGGATGCAGCGAGGATTAACATGGACGAGGCGGAGAGCTGGAAGTCGAATCCTGATCTGCATTTTGTTGATTTCGCTTTGCTTGAAAAGGATATTGCAGGGTACAGGGGAGGAAGTAAGGAAATTGATGAGGAGAGGCTGGCCAGGACACTTACCTATCTAAAAGGTATTCATGAGTTCAGCAAGAGATATCATGAAAAGGTGGAGGCAGGAAGCGGAGAGTAATGAATTAAAATGAGGAAATTAGCTTTGTAATGAATAATAACACTAATCCCGGAAACAAGGGATCAATGAGGCGCCAGGTCGGGCCCGCCGGTTCACCGGCACCTGAAGGAGAGACCCTGTATGCCAGGAACAGCAGGACCATCTCCGGACGTTTGCATGATGAGCTGGTGATGATGGATCTGGATCAGGGGAAGTATTTTTCTCTGAATCCGGTGGCCACACGCATATGGGAGCTGCTGGAGACGCCGTCTGATATTGCTGAGATATGCAAAAGGCTTATGGATGAATATGACGTTGTGCCGGAGCATTGCAGGTTTGAGGTTGAGGAGCATCTGGCGGAGATGGTTCGTCTGGGCCTGGTTTTAGTTAGCCGGGAATCAGCGTGAAATTTATTTGGAAGGGTTTATGCCGGTGATTTCATGGAAATCCCGGAAGCCCAGGTATACATAATTGTACTTCAGGGCTTTTAATATTTGTCATCCAATAATCGTAGTTGGTCAATATTTTTAGAACAAGTGTCACATTTTTGCGGGTTCGTTTGATTTTTTAATATACCTTTCATACTAATTACGATTGCGCTCTTTGCTTTAGATTTTTGGAAAGTAACAGACACACGTCCAATGAAAAGCTACCTCATCTCTGCTTTGGTTATGATCTTCTCTTTTCTGGTGACAGAGGAGATTTCAGCTCAGTTTACCGCACCGGAGTTATTGGGAAAGCCAACAGATAATTCAATTACGGTAAATGTTGCTCCCTCTCAGAACATGCAGATATATTATGAGTATGGGACCGCTTCCGGATCATACACCGGTCAGACGTCGACAACATCTGCAACATCCGGTCAGCCTCATGAGGCTGTGATAACAGGATTGTCGGCCAACACCAGGTATTATTACCGGATGCAGTACAGCACCAACGGAGGCGGCACCTGGACGGCAAGGGCTGAGCATTCATTTCATACTCAGAGGGCACCGGGAAGCACATTTGTCTTTACGGTTATTTCCGATAATCACAATGCACTCAATGCAACATACACAACCGCTCTGACGAATGTCCGGAATGATCAGCCCGATTTCCATCTTGACCTTGGTGATACCTTCATGCCTGATAATGCTGCATCACAGTCAACTGTCAATACAACATACCTGAATCATCGCGGTACATCATACCTGGGATTGATGAGTCATTCGGTGCCGATATTTCTTACTGCGGGTAATCATGAGAACGAGGAGGGCTGGAACCTTGATGACACACCCAACAGTATAGGAGTATTCAATATCCAGGCACGTAAAGCCTATTTTCCTACTCCTGCCAACGATGGGTTTTATTCAGGTAACACTGATCCCCTGGCACGTATTGATGAAGCAACCTATGGTGATGAGTTCCGTGAAGACTATTATGCATGGGAATGGGGTGATGCCCTGTTTATAGTAATAGACGAATTTCAGTACACCATGAATCTGCCATATGCGCCCGGCACTGCCGGCGAAGGGAGTGATGATTCACAAACAGGCGATCAGTGGACATGGACACTTGGAAGAACCCAGTACGATTGGCTCAAGGCTACTCTGGAGGGCAGCTCCGCTAAATACAAATTTGTCTTTTCGCATAATATGCTTGGCGGGATCACAAGGCCGATATCCGGGGTTGGGGCCGGGTATGTCCGTGGCGGTGCTGAGGCAGCGAAATATTTTGAGTGGGGCGGTTACAACGCTGACGGAACGACGTGGGGATTTGATACGTATCGTCCCGGCTGGGGAGGCAAGCCAATACATCAGCTCTTTGTTGAGAATGGTGTCAGCGCCTATTTTCACGGGCATGACCACCAGTATGTATATGAAAGACGTGATGGTGTCGTTTACCAGGAGGTGCCGATGCCAACCACGTTAATGTCAGGATTTACAGGTATCTATACCGAAGGCACCTATGCAGAATATGAAACGATTGAAATGCTTGTCAACTCAGGCCACCTGAGGGTAACGGTAGCGCCCGGTCAGGCGACTGTGGATTATGTAAGGTCGAACACAACGGGAGTAGCTTATTCATATACTATCCTGCCTGATGAACCCGGCACGACGTATAATCTTACCATTGGAGTTTCCCCGTCAGGCAGCGGAATCACCACGCCGTCAGCCGGGGTACATAATTACAATGAAAACACGGTGGTTAACATCACGGCCAATCCGGGTCCAGGTTATACGTTCAGCAGCTGGACAGGTGATGTGGCAGCTCCCGGGTCAGCAAGCACAACTGTGACAATGAATTCGGATAAGACAGTGACCGCGAATTTTGTGCCTGTATCAACCGGTTCAGCCCAGGGTGATTTCAGCGGTGACGGGGCGGTTAACTCTACCGACGCACTGATAGTGCTGTTATGTGATGCGGGATTCAGTTCGGCGGCGCAGTATTGTCCCTGCAACTGCGGCGATGTGAACGGAGACGGCGTTGTCAACTCCACTGACGCCCTCATTATCCTGCTTTATGATGCAGGTATCAGTGTACCCTATCAGGTAGGAACGGGTAATTGTCCGGTGAATGTAACTCCATGTCAGGGATGCACGGGAGGGAAATAAAATTTAGATCTTATCTGAAATTGTTTAAATTTGGTGTTCAATAGCGG
>JAAZAP010000109.1 GCA_012514255.1 Bacteroidales bacterium
GCTGGCTGAATATGGCTGAGATTGAGCTCAATGTACTTACAAAGCAATGCTTAAACAGAAGGATTGAGGATTTTAAAACTATTAAGACAGAGGTCAAAGCCTGGCAAAGTAACCGGAATAATAAGGAATCAAGAATAAAATGGCAGTTTACAACCACAGATGCCAGAGTGAAATTACACAGATTATATCCGTCAATTCATCATTGACATGACACTAGTGAGAATAAATAGAAAAAAAGAGAGGCTGACCTTTTCACCGGTCAGCCTCTGCTTTTTCAAACAGAATAGAAAAACATTAAAATATGATGCCTGCCCGGCGGTTAGCGTTCCGGAAGTCTGCTGACTCTTTGTCACTGCATCAGAACCATTGCACTGACAGCTGAATCACTGCTCCCGGAACCCGAAGGGAGGCACCGGAGATCAGAACCCGAAGGGTGACCTCGGTTGCGTTGATTTCATCTCAGGCTTGCGGGGAAGAAGCTGGTCAGTGCAGGCAGCATTCCACGCCAGCCATGCTGTTATTATTGCATTGTGCCTCAGATCAGGTATAAGCAGCCGCTCACGGGTGTCAGCCAGCGTGTGATAACCGCGACCGTATTCTATCTCATCCTGAATGAACTGGAATCCCGGCAAACCCGCACCGTCAAAACTCTGGTGGTCGGTGCCACCGGTATTCCTGATGGCTATGGTGCTGAAACCCATGTCCTTTACAGGTTCCATCCACTTCTCAAACAACGGCCTGACAAGGTTGTTTTCCTGCAGGTAGATGCCGCGGTAACGGCCGGTGCCATTATCCATATTGAAATAGACTGAGAACCTGTCAAAATCCGGTTTCTTTTGATTCTTCTCCCTGTCAAACAGGTATTTTGATACATACCCTCTTGACCCTATGAGGCCCTGCTCTTCACCGCCCCAGAGTGCCACGCGGATGGTCCTGCGCGGTCTTGCGTCAATAGCTTTGAGTATGCGAAGCGCTTCCATCATGACCATACAACCCGAGGCGTTGTCAGCAGCACCTGTTCCACCATGCCATGAGTCGATGTGCGCCCCCAGCAAAACTATCTGGTCCTTCAGTTTCGGATCGGTACCGGGGATCTCGGCAATGACATTGTTTACCTTCTTTCCGGGTGTGAATTCAGCCCTGATCTCAGCCTCCACCTCAACCTTCTCACCGTTGCGGATAAGCCTCTCCATGCGGCCATAAACCTCCATCGGTACGCTTATCTCAGTCACCGGCGGAGTGCTTTTGCCATCATATGATGACCCTGAAGATCTTGGTATGTTGAAGGCATTGCCCTGCCTCATTATCAGCAGGACTTCCTCACTCATTATGAACTCATTTATCCTGTTCCGCATCTCCAGCATTGCCATATAGTCGCCCATGTACCTGCGCGACGGCCTGCCGGAAACATCTGTCATTGCAAGACGCTCCAGATCATCGTCGGTAAGCCTCTTTGCCAGTGGTTCAAAACTGACTTCGTACTCGCTGCCCGTGGAGGCCATTATTATCTTGCCCTTCAGCTTGCCACGATACTTCTCGATGTCTTCAATCGTTTTTATATCAACAATCACCACTTCTCCCCTGACAGGACCAGTGGTGCCGGCAGTCCATGCCACCGGTGTAACGGAAAAATTGTTGTAATAGGGAACAACCATTGCGGCATATGCCCTGGAATAGTCCCACCCACCGCGACTGAAGTCAGCCACTTCCTCAATACGGACATTGGAGAGGCCATATTCAGCCAGTTTGGCCCTGGCAATCTCATTGGCCCTGTCAAGACCGGGTGAGCCAGTCAGACGAGGCCCTGCAAGATCAGTCATGATGTAGGCCAGGTTCTCAATGTCAGAGTTGCGCTGACCCTCCTGCCTGATCTTGTAAACCATCTCAAGATCAACGGCAACATCCTGGGCTGAAGCCGGAATGACAAACACAATAAGGAGCGATGCCACCAGCATCATCCTGAATTTTTCTGAAAGGATTTTCATGTTGTTACGGATATGATGGAATAAATATAAAGCCATAAATTTTACGGCCGTGTGGCATTAACATTAATTAACTTTACTTTTGTGCTGAGATGACCACCAGATGATCTATCCGGATACATACGAATCAAAAATCGGCTTTGACCGCATCAGGGAACAGCTGAATGGCAACTGTCTGAGCACGGCAGGCATCCGCAAGGTCACGTCAATGAGGGCAGCCTTTACTGCTCAGGAGGTGAGGCACATGATCACCCTTACCGCTGAATTCCAGCAGATCCTTACCAATGGTGAACAGTTCCCGTCAGAGAACTACTATGACCCCTATGATACGCTCGAAAAGCTGCGGGTGGAAGGCACGTTCCCGGACCTTGAAGAGGTGGTTGCCCTGCGTGGTTCGCTGGATACTATAAGACGGATCATTGGTTTTTTTAAGAACAGGAAGGATGGTCGCTACCCACTGCTGACAGAACTGGCCGGGAAAGTAGTCTACTATCCATTTGTTGCTGAGGCAATTGACCGTATCATCGACAAGGAGGGGAAGGTACGTGACGGTGCCTCACCGGCACTCAGGACCATTCGCACCGAGCTGGCCTCAAAGACTCTTGCAGCAGTCAGGAAACTGCATGCCGTGCTACGCCAGGCCCAGGCTGACGGCATAGTGGAGCGCGATACAACGGTGGCTGTACGCAACGGCAGGGGTGTGATTCCCGTAAGTGCATCCAACAAGAGAGGCATAAAAGGATTTGTGCATGATGAATCGGCAACCGGGAAAACGGTCTTCATAGAACCGGCCGAGGTGGTTGAACTGAATAACGAGATCACGGAGCTGGAGCACCAGGAGAAGCGTGAGATAGTACGTATACTGACAGCCCTTGCTGATAATATACGGCCTTATATAGATGACCTCGAAGAGAACTGCGGATTCCTGGCAGAGATAGACTTCATAAGAGCCAAAGCTCTCTTCGGTAACAGGTTGGGGTGCATCATGCCGTCAGTTGCCACATCACCACACTTACGCTGGGTCAACGCGCGTCATCCACTGCTCACCCTCGCCTTTGCCCGTACTCCGGGAAGGGAAGTGGTACCGCTGACAATCAATATCGACAGCAGGGAACGGATAGTTGTCATCTCAGGGCCTAACGCCGGGGGCAAGTCAGTATGCCTCAAAACGGTAGCTCTGGTCCAGTACATGCTTCAGTGCGGCATGACAATCCCGGTCGGCGAAGGCACCGAGACAGGGATCTTCGGCAAATTTTTCATTGATATAGGCGACGAGCAGAGCCTGGAGAATGACCTCAGCACCTACAGCTCTCACCTTATCAATATGAAACAGATGCTCAGATACGCTGATGATCAGTCGCTGGTGATGATTGACGAGTTTGGCACCGGGACGGAACCCGTTATTGGTGGTGCACTGGCTGAAGCGATACTGGCCAAGCTTAACAGGAGAGGAGCATATGGGGTCATAACCACACACTATACCAACCTGAAGCACTTTGCAACATCACAGGAGGGTATCAGCAATGGAGCAATGGCCTTTGACAACCAGCTGATGCAGCCACTCTTCCGCCTTGATCAGGGAAAGCCCGGAAGCTCTTTCGCCTTCGAGATAGCAAAACAGATCGGGCTGCCTAAAGAGATCCTTGCAGATGCTGCTGCAAGGGCGGGAGAGGGAAACGTGGACTTTGACCGTAACCTGCGTGAAATTGCCCGTGATAAAAGGTACTGGGAGAAAAAACGGGAGGCAGTGCGACGCCATGAGAAACGGCTAGAGGAACTGATTGCCACCTATGAGGCACAACTCGGTGACATAAAGACACAGAAGAAGGAGATTATAACCCAGGCAAAGAGCAAGGCAGAGGAGATGCTTCGCGATACCAACAGGATGATTGAAAACACCATCCGCACCATCCGCGAGGCGCAGGCAGAGAAGGAGAAGACCAGGGAGGTACGCGAGGAGCTTGATACCTTCCGTGAACACCTCGAAAAGGAGGAGAAACATACTGAAATCCCCCTGGTGGCAAAACCCGGGATAGATACACCTGCGGCAAGCATTGTCAAAAGAATAACTGCAAAGAAGGAGACGCCGCAACCGGTTATAAAGAAAAAGAGAGACCTGGCACCGGGCGACTATGTGAAGATAGCCGGCACCGATACCGTTGCACAGGTGACCGGGATACACGGTAAAAAGGTACAGGTGGCCTCCGGCAGCCTGAAGATGAATGTGGATATCAGCATGACTGAACCGGTCAGTGCCGAAGAGCAGAAAAAGGCCGCATCGACCGGACGCACACAGCAGAAGATCGACTGGTCGCTTACCGCCCGCCGCAACCAGTTCAACCCCGAGATTGATGTCCGCGGCATGCGCACCGAAGAGGCTCTGCTGGTGGTGCAGGATTTCATTGATACCGCACTGATGATACAGTACCGGAACCTGCGCATACTACACGGCAAAGGGAATGGAATACTGAGACAGATGATCAGGCAGTACCTCGGATCAACCAGGGCAGTGAAAAACGCTACGGATGAGCATGTTGACCGCGGCGGGGCGGGGATAACACTTGTGGAGCTGGATATCTGACATAAGTGTGCGGAAGCCGGGCCACGGAGTACTCTGTACAGTGGAATGGCTGACCGGTAAACCAGGCAGGACTGCACGGCCTTCCCTGCCTGCACTGTCGGACTCTCCGCTGCACTCCGGCAGGCCCTCAGGACATCAGAGTCTCCGGAACAGGTCCGGCAGTCTCCCAAACATGTATTATATCATTTGCTTCGCAAAGCGAAAAGAATAGATTTGTATAACGAAAAACCTGAATAATGAAAAAACTGACACTGCTCTTTTCCGTCCTGGTGATGCTGATAACACTTCCGGCCACCGGACAGACAAATGATTTCTACGATGATGCCCCGACAATGCAGTTGAAGGGCGCCAAAAAGATACTTGTTACCGGCGAGGTGCAGAAGGATATGACAATTGACATGACCCGTCTGCCGAAACACAGTATCACTGTCAAGGAGACAACCCTCAATGACGGTCAGGTTGGATTTACCGGCGCATATCGTTATGACGGCTATTCAATCTATGACATACTTGACAGGATTGTGCTGAAGAAAAAGAATGAAGCCGAATTTCCGCCGATTATAGATCTTTATGTTGAGATCGCCAATGACCGTGGAGAGACTGCGGTCTTCTCATGGGGAGAGATCTATTACCCGAACAACCGTCACAGGCTGCTTATTGCAACCTCGGTGGCACGGATAGTGCCCTCAAAGGCAAAGGACCTGTGGCCACTGCCGACAGAAACAAAAATAGTTGCCGGCAATGACCTGGTCACCTCACGTAACATCAGCAATCCGGTAAAGATCACGGTGAAATCTCTTGACAGCAAGTATCCCATCAACAAGGGGATGAGTCCGATGTTCTCGGAGACCATGCGGCTGTGCGTCAACGGCAAGCAGCGCACCATACTGTCACAGCTGCCGGAAGGAATGGACAGCCAGACCTATCATACAGTGTTTTACGGCCGGGGCATGGGCATACATGGCACCACCCCCTTTAAGGGCTCAATGCTCAACGAACTGATTAAGGACTACTACAGGCTCTCTCCCGGAACGCTTCAGAAGGGTATGGTGGTTATTGCCGGTCTTGACGGTTACCGTGCAGCATTCACCCTGAGTGAGATAGTTAACCGCAATGACCAGCAGGAGGTGCTGATAATTGACAAAGACAATTATGAGGGTGCCGGCCGGTTCTCAATCTTCCCCGCATGCGATTATTTCTCTGACCGTGCCATCAAGGCTGTTATGGAGATAGACCTGCTGCTGCCCCGGACAGGTTCTCCCTGGGCCATTGTAGTGCATGGCGGCGCCGGCTCCATCACCCGTGCACGCATGACCCCTGAGGCAGAAGCGGAGTACCGGAGGACGCTTCAGGCTGTTATTGACAGTGGCGCCGCCGTGCTCAGCGCCGGTGGCTCGGCCCTTGACGCCGTGGAGAGGGCTGTCAGAATGATGGAAGACTCACCTCTCTTCAATGCGGGCAAAGGCGCTGTCTTCACCCACGAGGGCCGCAATGAGCTCGACGCCTCCGTCATGGACGGCAGCAACCTCGCTGCCGGCGCCGTGGCAGGAGTGACCGACATACGTAATCCTATAACAGCCGCCCGTGCGGTAATGGAGAAATCACCCCACGTCATGCTCACCGGTAAAGGAGCATCTGAGTTTGCTGCAGAGAAAGGACTGGAGATAGTTGATCCGTCTTACTTCCGCGAGGAGTCGCGCTTCAGGGATCTACAGCGTGCCCTGGAAAGAGAAAAGCACGGAACAGTAGGATGCGTAGCCCTTGACATGAACGGTGACCTGGCAGCAGGCACCTCTACCGGCGGGATGACCAACAAACGGTACAACCGTATTGGCGATGCACCGGTGATAGGAGCAGGGACATACGCAAACAACGCTACATGCGCAGTGTCAGCCACAGGACATGGCGAGTTCTTTATAAGATATACGGTTGCTCATGATATCTCCGCACTGATGGAGTACAAAGGACTGACCCTTGATGAGGCAGCCAGGGAGGTCATCAATGAGAAGCTGGTCAAGGCCGGAGGTACGGGAGGTGTCATTTCAGTAGACAGGAAGGGGAATGTCAGCATGCCCTTCAATACTGAAGGGATGTACCGCGGTTACAGAACTGCCGGTGGAAAAACCGGGGTCTTCATCTATTCCGATGAGCCTGACAGGTTATGATATATGCAATAGTCACCACTGCCCGGACCGAGGTGACCACTGAAATATGACTAAAAGAATGCGGCGCTCCATACAGGGGCGCCGCTTATGATTATGGCTTTTGACTGACGGTCAGGCTAAACCGGGAAATCACCCAGCGAACCTTCACAAAATACCGGATGATCAGTCTATCCTGACTGAACCGTATGATGTGCTGATAACCACCTCTGACCTCGGATTGGCACAGGTTCCCACCTTGCCGGCCATCTCGGTGGAGGTGTTGCCCTGTATCCTTCTGTCAGCTGAGAAATTACTGTCATCCAGCTTCAGACTGCCGTATGAGGTCCTGGCATCAAGCCTGTAGCATGAACCCGGATCAATACCCAGTTTTACTGCGCAGTAGCCTGCCTTAATATTCACGGATTCAAAGTCTGAGGGGATTGCGTCAACGGTGAGGTTACCATACTTGGTCTCCACTTCCAGCTTCCTGGTCACCTTTTTGAACTTGAAATCAGTATAACCGCCCATGGCTACAATGTTATTGGCTGCATTCACGGTATAACCGTCATACTTGCTGTCAGTCACCAGTGAGCTGACCTCACCTACCGACACCTTTGAGTACTTGCTGTCAACCAGCAGGGCCTGTGCCCTTTCAACGCTGAACATACCCACATACCTCGCATTGATCTCAGCCCATCCAAGCTCATATGCTGTCGCCTTGCCGTATGCCACGATGATGGTATTGAGGGGCTTGTCATTACCCCTGGTAAGCTTGTTTGCCGTCAGGTTGCCGTACTTGACATTTACCAGTGAATGGCCTGAATGCTCATCAAGAACAATGTTGCCGTACTTGTTGCTTACGTCAAGGTTGACCCGGGCAGGCATCTTGATAATGTAATTGATGCTGAAATTGTTGTTTGATCCCTTCCAGCTTATTGATGAAAAATCTTTACTGAAGATGGTTTCGGCTTTCAGGTTGCCTCCAGACTCGGTAAATTCAACAGTTATCATTTCCAGGAGCTTCCTGGCACGATCAGCAGAGGAATGCTCGACCTTCACGGTGACATCGATGACAATATTGTTTCTGTCCCATGTCTCGGTAACCACCGATCCGAATTTATTGATAACTGTCAGGGTGGAGTTATCCGTGGGAACCATCTCACGGTGATACTCTTTCTTTACCTCTTCTGCCGAGGCGGACAGGGTAACTGCGCAGAGCAATACTGCGAACAGTGTCACCCGCTTGTTAGTAAACAACGTTTTCATGGCTGACTGGATTTGCGGTTTCTGCTTTTATCTCTTTGAGCTGATCAAGTATATAACTCATTACTTCAAGTTTTGTCTGATAGTGTTTTATCATTGCATCAATAATGCGCTGGTCATTGGGATTTGCCCTGAGTTCCTTCTGCAGATCCCTGTAGACGGAGTCCATTGATGTCATCTCTTTCATAAGGGCCTCTTTCTGCTCAGGATTGGTGAGGTCAAGAGATGAGAATTCGTTTTCCATCAGGTTGACCTGCTGCACGTAATATCTCTCCACCTCACGGTATTCCGGAGAGACCTCGCTGAGTGTCATTGTCCTCTTCAGGTTGGGCCTGACAAAGTGATCAAAGGTCCATAGTGATGAAAGTGTGATCAGCAGTGTCACCACGGCAGCCTTGAGCAGATGGGGTATTATGCTTCTCTTGACTGCACCTGTGTGAAGCCTTGTGGCAAGCTTAAAGCTGAATCTCTCGAAGTGACCATCTGACGGCTCCCTGTCGTCAAATTCACTCCTGTTCCTTTTGATTATATCTTCAAGTCTGTTCATATTTCAAAAGTTTTTCTGTTCTTAAGTTCACTCACCAGTTTCTGCTTGGCCCTCGAGAGCTGTGATCTTGAGGTGCTGCTTGAAATGTTGAGCATCTCTGCTATCTCATCATGGTCATAACCTTCAATGAGATAGAGAGAGAGTATCACGCGGTAACCTTCGGGGAGCCGGTTGATGGCGGCTTTGACTTCCTCAACGCGGGCATCCACTTCTTCCCTGTATGCCGTGTTGTCAGAACTATCGTCCCTGATCCCCACATGACTATCAATATCTTCAAAGATCGCCTTCCTTTTCCCCAGGGCGTCAAGTGATCTGTTTACCACTATTCGCTTCAGCCATGCGCCGAAGCTGACGGTGCCCGAGTAGGTGTTTATCTTCTCGAAGGCGGAGAGGAACGCTTCCTGCATCACATCTTCAGCCTCCATGTCATCATTCACAATACGCAGGCTGGTGTTGTACATCGCTTTGTAATAAAGCTTGTAAACCTGGAACTGTGCCCGCTGGTCTCCTGCACGACAACCGTCGATCAGGTCATGGTGGATGTTTTTGAATGCTGCTTCAACATTTTCCATCTTTTTCCAAAGATCCGGTTTAAGTATGTTTGACGCCGCACCCACGTATTTGAACTCTTCAATTCAATGACGACACTCGTGGGTGAATGCTGCATCCAAGGTAAAAAAAAGCATTAAGAGGAGGAAAATTTTTTCAACCCTGTGTTACCACACCTGTTGCATAATCCAGTTCCGAGCCGAAGAGACTGTGCGGGATGGAGTAAACAATCAAAAGGATAAGCGCTGCGGCAATTGTATATCCGCGACGATCTTTCCCGCGGTTCATTACCACCGCCAGTATCCAGACAAAAACTGCAATAAGTGTTTTATTGTCAGTGAGATCCCATCCGAACGGAATGCCAGTCCATAGTTCTCCGAAAGCATACTTCTGCACCAGCGGACCGAGTACCATGCCTCCTGCCAGGAGTAGCCAGAGCGCCCACCGACCGTACTTTTTCTGTGCACCGGCACCTGCAGCAGCTGTTATGCCGGCAAGGTTAGAGAGTAGCATGGCAAGAAACATAATCAGTATGTGAGGGATCATTATAACCGCCGGAACATTCCCCTTGAACCTGATAACCACTGGATTCTCTTTCATGACCGGTGTTTCTGCACCTGATGTGTCGCGCAGAACAATGAAATATTCGAGTTTGCCGGCAGCAGGCTGGGAGGGAAGCTCACCAGCCAGTACGGCGCCGTCATGCTTCATCTCAACAGCAGTCCACTCTTCATTAACCCTGAAACGACGGTAGTTAAGCGTGCCGGAATAATCCTGAGGCACTTCCAGCCTGATAATACAGGGATGAGTGTTCGTCTGACTGCGCTTCAGCGCGAAGGAGTATTCAGTGGCATCAACCGTTACATTTGTCTTTAAAGGGTAGGTGGGACCGGTCGTCCTCTGGTACATCGCAGCTGCAACAGTGATGATTACTGCAAGGGTCCAGAAAAGAAAGTTCTTCATATTGACTATACTTCACAATTCTGCCCTGACGGGCGGAGGGAAGGATGTCACTCCGCCCGCAGCGCTTGATTGTCAGTCAAACTGAATTATCGCTTTCTTTATCAGTAATATAGCATCACGCAACTGCTCCTCGGTGATAACAAGGGGAGGTACAAAGCGGATGATATGTCCGTGGGTCGGCTTGGCCAGAACGCCCAGTTCTTTCATGGCAAGACATACATCCCAGGCCTCCTTGCCGTTCTTCGGCCTTATGACGATGGCGTTCAGCAGTCCCTTGCCACGTACCAGCTCAATCATATCTGACTTGATTGCCTTCATCTCATCCCGGAATATTTTCCCCAGCTTCTCGGCTTTCTCCGCCAGCTTCTCATCGCGTATCACCTCCAGTGCGGCTATTGCCACCTTGCATGCAAGCGGGTTGCCTCCGAAGGTTGAGCCATGCTCACCGGGCTTGATCGTAAGCATAATATCATCATCGGCCAGTACGGCGGATACCGGCAGTACACCACCGGAAAGGGCTTTGCCCAGGATGAGGATGTCAGGCCTTACCCCTTCATGCTCACAGGCCAGTAGCTTGCCGGTACGGGCTATGCCCGTCTGTACCTCGTCGGCAATGAAGAGCACATTGTGCTTCTTGCACAGATCGTACGCCTTCCTGATATACCCATCATCAGGTACAAAGACTCCTGCTTCGCCCTGGATGGGCTCAACAAGAAAACCTGCCACGTCCGGATCCTGCAGCGCCGTTTCAAGGGCCGGGAGGTCATTATAGGGGATGGTTATGAAACCGGGTGTGAACGGACCGTAATCCTTCCGTGCATCCGGGTCAGTGGACATGGAGACGATGGTTATCGTACGGCCGTGGAAGTTGCCTTCGCAGACGATGATCTTCGCCTGGTTCTCCTTTATTCCCTTAACCAGGTAAGCCCATTTGCGGCATAGCTTGAGAGCGGTCTCGTCACCCTCAGCACCACTGTTCATCGGCAGCACCTTGTCATACCCGAAGTACTTTGTGATATACTCCTCGTACTCACCGAGGACCGAATTGAAAAATGCCCGTGAAGTAAGCGTGAGCCTGCCGGCCTGTTCGGTCAGCGCACCGATAATCTTCGGATGACAATGACCCTGGTTTACAGCCGAATATGCCGAAAGAAAATCATAGTAACGCTTCCCTTCCACATCCCATACAAAGGGCCCTTCGCCTCTCTCAAGAACAACAGGCAGGGGATGGTAGTTGTGTGCCCCGAACTTCTCTTCTCTCTTAATGTAATCTTCTGGTTTCATGTGTATATTATTTGATTTTTACAGATCATATTGAATCCGCATCCTCACAGAACCCCGGTGTTTCTTTTCGTGCCGTAACAGCCTGTGGTTTTTCATATCTCCATGCTTTCTGGTTTTCCTGTCACACAGAGTAAGGCAATGATACAAACCTTTTTCGACATAAAGAAAGGCAGTTATCAGCTTTCTTCATCATCCAGCAGATCAGGCCTTCGGTCACGTGTTATGCGGAGCGATTGTTCAAAACGCCATTTTTCTATCTCCGGGGTGTTGCCTCCAAGAAGAATCTCCGGTACCTTCCATCCCATGAACTCAGCCGGCCTGGTGTACTGCGGCGGGGCCAGAAGGCCGTCCTGGAAAGAGTCGGAGAGAGCTGATCCGGCATCGGAGATGGCACCTGGAAGAAGCCTCACCACAGCATCCGTTATGATAGCGGCAGGCAGTTCGCCGCCGGTAAGCACATAATCGCCTACCGATATCTCGCGGGTGACAAGATGATCTCTTATGCGCTGGTCTATGCCCTTGTAGTGACCGGCAAGGATAATGATGTTCTCCTTCATTGAGAGCTCATTTGCCATTGTCTGGATAAAGCGCTGCCCGTCAGGGGAGGTATAGATGATCTCATCATATCTCCTCTGTGACGTGAGATGCGTGATGCAGTTATACACCGGCTCCACCATCATAACCATCCCGGCGCCCCCGCCAAAAGGATAATCATCAATGCTCCTGTGCCTGTCAGTTGAATAATCACGCAGGTTGACTACATTTATCTCAACAATGCCCTTCTCACTTGCCCGCCTGATGATTGAATCATCAAACGGACTGCGCAGAAGCCCCGGAAGTGCTGTGATTATATCAATTCTCATAAAATTCGAGTTTGGTAAATCTAATATAGTTTTTTCGTATATTTGAAATCGACAAGTCGAAATTAACCAACAAATAAATTTTAGAACATGGGAAAATTTGTTATCTCAAAGAGGAAGAACGGTGAGTTTCAGTTCAATCTTCTTGCCGGCAATGGCCAGGTTATTCTTACCAGCGAAGGCTATGCATCAAAACCTTCATGCATGAACGGCGTCAAGTCAGTTATGAAGAACTCTGCCGATGTCAAGAGATTTGATCCAAAGGTAGCCAAGAATGGCAAGATGTATTTCACCCTTAAGGCAGGTAACGGCCAGGTGATAGGCAAGAGCGAAATGTACGAGTCACAGAGCAGCTGTGATAACGGCATTGCTTCGGTGAAGAAGAATGCTCCCGGCGCAACCATTGATGACCAGACCAAGGCTTAACTATTTCACTCTTTCGTAGACGATCTTACCGTCTACGATAGTATAATCTGCTCTAACCGACATAATCATCTTCTCAGGAGTATTAAAGATATTTTCTGAGAGGATGGTTATGTCTGCCAAATAGCCCTTCCTGATCATCCCTTTTCTCTTCTCCATGAACTGTGCAAAGGCAGATCCGAGGGTATAGTATTCGATAGCCTTTTCCATTGATATCTTCTCCATGGGGAACCAACCTTCTCCCTCTTCTCCACCGCGGTCCTTGCGCGTTACAGATGCATATAATCCCTCCATGGGATTCAGGGGCTCAACCGAGTAATCCGTTCCGAAAGCCAGCTTTGCGCCGTTGTCAGCCAGACTCTTCCATGCATATGCCCACCGGCTTCGCTCCGTACCTATCCTTTTCTCTGCAAAACGTTTGTCCGTGATGCAGTGAGTGGGTTGCATCGAGGCAATTACACCCAGTTCACCAAACCGTGGAATATCCTCCTCAATGAGTATCTGCGCGTGCTCGGATCTGTGCCGACTGTCACGCACGCTGTTCACCTCACGGGCTTTTTCATATGCATTAAGTATCCAGTTGTTGGCCTTAGGACCAATAGCATGTATGCCTATCTGAAACCCTCTTCTGTCAGCTTCCAGGACCCTGGCCTCCAGCTCCTCGTAGCTCATCTGCGGCAGGCCGCTCTTGTCAGGCTCATCAGCAAACGGCTCAAACATCATGGCTGTGGCTGAACCCAGTGTTCCATCCATGAAGTCCTTAAGGTAACCGAACCTGATCCAGTCACCTGAAGAGGGATACTTATGCCTCAGCTCTTCGTACCTGTCAAGACGGGCCGGATCAGCCGTCAACTCACCTCCGATGTCAATCCGGCAGGTCAGCTTCCCGAGAGCCATGATTGAATCATACATGTCAAAATCAGCGCTGCCGGGTATCTGTATGCTTGTTATGCCATACAATGCTGCCTGTTCCAGCGCAAGCAGATAACCGCGCCACTCCCTCTCCCTTTCCTCTTCGGCGCTCCTGTCTGCCTTCATTGCTCCTGTTTTGATAAGTGACATGGCGCTCTCCTTGAGTATGCCGGTGGGCTCACCCGTCATGGGATCACGCATGATCTCCCCGCCAAACGGATCGGGGGTCTCCCTGGTTATCCCTGACCTCCGGAGCACATAACTGTTCACCAGGGCACTGTGGCCGTCTGTGCGACGAAGGACCACCGGATTTTCAGGGGAAACGGCATCTATCAGCTCCTTCGTCGGCCATTCGCGGGTGGTGAACATCTCATGCTCCCAGTGCCCACCATAGATCAACTGCCCCTTCTGTAACCGTGAAACCTGCTCCTTCACCCTTTGAGTGATTACTGCCGGATCAGTGATATACCTTAATTCTATATAGTCCGGATCAACAGGCCCGAAATGAGCATGTGCATCATTGAACCCCGGAAGAACCGTCCTGCCAGCTGCATCAATGACCTTTGTCGTTGTCGGGTCAATATACCTTCGGATCTCTTTATCTGTGCCAACAGCTATGATCCTGTTGCCCTTTATTGCCACTGCGGCAGCCTCAGGTCCCGACTCATCCACAGTGAAGACCTTTCCGCCGGTGATGACAAGATCAGCCTTTTCTGACTGCCTGCACCCGGACGCACCCACAATCATGAGCGCCAAAAACATCAATATTGCATTTTTCATAACAACGATTTTACTAAAACAGGCGAAAGATAAAAAAATAGACATTACTTTAGATGCTTATTTAACCTGTGAACAGAAACTCCAATAGGTACACCCATGAAAAATAAGGTAATTCCCGCCGGGTATCTCTATTCAAAGGGATACACCAACTACGTTTTCATCCTTCTCTTCCTGCTCTATATGTTTGACTACATAGACAGGATGATAGTCACATCAATGTTCATCCACATTGAGCAGGATCTGGGTATCACCCACACTCAGAGTGGATTGCTTGTCTCGGCCGTCTATTGGGCCATAGTACTGCTCACCTTCCCCGTTTCCATCCTGGTTGACCGCTGGAACCGCACCAAGACAATTGGTATCATGGCAGTCATCTGGAGTCTTGCTACTGCCCTCTGCGCATTGACAGGCAACTTTGTCCAGCTTGTTCTGACAAGAGCACTGATAGGAATAGGAGAGGCCGGTTATGCCCCGGGAGGAAGTGCAGTCATTTCAGGACTCTACCCCGAGAGCAAAAGGTCAAAGATGATGGGCCTTTGGAATGCATCAATACCCCTGGGAACAGCAATAGGCGTTCTTTTAGGAGGCATAATAGCCACCAGGCTTGGATGGAAGCATGCCTTCGGGATTGTGGCATTGCCGGGCCTGATAGTGGCCATACTCTTCTTCTTCGTCAAGGACTATAAAACCGTTGATCTCTCATTTACGGACAATAATAATGTCAAGGTCAGGATGAAGAAGCTGGACATGGTCAGGGAGTTCATCTCAAGACCGTCACTGCTCTTTACATACTTCGGTTTTGCTGCCGTGGTTTTTGTTACCACCTCACTGATAACATGGCTATCCACATATTTTCATGTTACCCGCGGACTCCCGGTTGAGAAGGCCGGTTCAATGGCCAGCGTAGTAATGGTCCTGGCAATCGTGGGAGCACCGGTGGGGGGAATAATAACGGACAGGTGGCGCAAATCGAATATCAGGGCCCGTCTGCTCTTCCCAACTATCACCTCGGTACTCGCGGCCATATTCCTGCTGATAGCCCTCTGGCTCACTACCGGCACCATGCAGTATGTCTTCTTCCTGCTGATGGGAGTCACTGTCACGGCCTTTGTCCCGGCAGCTGCCGCTGTCACCCAGGATGTTATCCATGCAGGCATGAGGGCTATGTCTTACGCGGTGGCAGTGGTTGTGCAAAACCTGCTTGGCGCTTCAATGGCACCGCTGGTTATAGGAAGGCTGTATGATCTGTACGATATTAAGACCGCTATGGCGCTGCTGCCATTTATGCTGTTGCTGGGAGCCATACTATTCTATACCGGTTCAAGGTACTACGTCAGGGACCTTGACAAAACAGCAAAAATACAGCTGGAGGCAGAGAAGGAAGGATGAGGCCAGATCTGGCCTGACCTCTTCTGTATGACGGTTGGTGAACAGCTAACAGGGCAGGGGAGATGTCGGAAATTTTCATCTGATTGCACCAGGTGGCCGGTGACGGCAGTAACTTTGAATTTATTATAGTAGATTTGCACACCGAAAAGAATGAAAGATGAAAGAACTTCTGCGGAACAAATACTTCAGGTTTGGCGTGGCAGGCGCACTGTACCTGCTGTGGGTCATCTGGGTGGGCAACTACTGGCTGCTGCTCGGCCTCCCTATAGTCTTTGACATTTACGTCAGCAAAAAGGTTAACTGGGCGTTCTGGAAAAAACGGAACAGCAAGAACAGTACACTGATAGAATGGCTTGATGCACTGATCTTTGCCGTGATTGCTGTGACTCTTATCAATATTTTCCTGTTCCAGAATTACCGCATTCCGACCCCCTCAATGGAAAAGACCCTGCTGGTGGGTGATCATCTTGCTGTCAGTAAGGTGGCCTACGGACCCAGGATGCCCAACACGCCCCTCGCGTTTCCCTTTACCCAGCATACTTTACCGCTCACCGGGGGCAAGGGCAAATCATGGTCTGACCTGGTCCACTGGAAATACAAGAGACTCAAGGGATTTGGCCATGTGAAGAATGATGATATCGTTGTTTTCAATTTCCCGGCCGGGGATACTGTCTGTCTTGAACAGCAGGCAATAAGCTATTATGAGATTCTCCGTGACCGCACTGAAATGCTTACAAAGGAAGATATCAGGGCTGGAAGGCCGTTGAAGAGCAAGGAAGAATATTACAGCCAGGCCAGGCAGATGATCTGGAATGAGTATACCGTTATCTACAGGCCTGTTGACAGACGCGATAACTATGTAAAACGATGCGTAGGCATTCCGGGAGACACCGTAAGTATTATCGGCGGAAAGCTCTATGTTAATGGCGCTGAAGCCCCGGTCCATGATTCCCAGCAGACATCCTACTATGTCCGCACTAACGGTACTCGCATCAACCCGAAGGCGTTTGAAAGAATGGGGATATCAAAGTCTGACCAGTCACTCATGCTCTCCGGAACTGTTTACAGGCTCCCGCTGACAGCAAAGAATGCCGAACTTATTTCAGGCTTTGCCAATGTGACAGGTATTGAGGCCGACTACCGGAGACCGGGTGAATACTCCCCTGCTGTCTTTCCCCATGATACTCAGTACAGGTGGAACGAGGACCACTTTGGCCCCCTCTGGATTCCGAAAAAGGGAACCACGGTGAAACTCGATCTTTCCAACATCAGCTTCTATACCTCCGTGATAGATATCTACGAGGAGAATGAACTGGAGGTGCGTGACTCGGTGATCTATATCAACGGTACGCCGGCTGACAGCTACACATTCAAGATGGATTACTACTGGATGATGGGCGATAACCGGCATGACTCGGCTGACTCACGCTTCTGGGGCTTTGTGCCTGAAGATCATATAGTGGGCCGGCCGGTGCTTGTATGGCTCTCTGTGGACAAGGAGGCACAGGGCTTCAAAAAGATAAGGTTCAAAAGATTCTTCAAGGGAGCCAGGAGGTGATATGCGATTGCCGGTTCCCGGTAGTCAGATTCGCAAATCGCATATCGCAAATCGAAAATAAAAAAGCGGGCCGCAGCCCGCTCTTTTTTTATTCCTTGACTTTATCCACGATCGCCTTGAAGGCTTCGGGGTGATTCATTGCAAGATCGGCCAGGGTCTTGCGGTTAAGGGAGATACCCTTTTTCTCAAGCCCTCCGATAAACTGTGAGTAGCTCATTCCGTGAAGACGAGCCCCGGCGTTGATCCTCTGGATCCACAGTGCGCGGAACTGGCCCTTCTTGTCTTTACGGTCACGGTAAGAATAGGTAAGACCCTTCTCAAGTACGTTCTTGGCAACGGTATAGACGTTAGCATTGTTGCCAAAATACCCCTTTGTCTGTTTTAAGATCTTCTTCCTTCTTGCCTTCGATGCTGGTGCGTTTGTTGCTCTTGGCATTTTGTTTTCTCTTTTTCGGATGTAAGCGCCTCTGCAGGTCTTTTATGCTTCACACCCCGGTTTATAATTCTGTTGATTAACTCCCTGACAGGTGGTAAACACTACTTCAGTCCGAGCAGAAGCTTTACGTTCTTCTCGTCAGCCTTGCTCACCTGTCCGTCATACGTAAGATTTCTCTTGCGCTTGGTTGACTTCTTGGTAAGGATATGGCTCTTGTAAGCATGCTTACGCTTGATCTTACCTGTACCGGTCAAAGAAAA
>JAAZAP010000110.1 GCA_012514255.1 Bacteroidales bacterium
CTGCCGGCCTGGCACTGAGTGACGTTAAGCACAATGCCTCCGCCGGAGATGAATGAACGCAGCTCCTCCAGGAACCACCCCGACATGGGGGCATTGCCCGTGCCATATGTCTCAAGTATTATCCCCTTCAGACCTGCCTGTGCCAGCAGGGCATGGACCGTCGCGCGCCCGATGCCCGGGAAGAGCCTCAGCACGGCCACAGCCGTTTCAATATTACAATTGACCTCCAGGGGCCTTCGTATAGTAGGATACCTTATGATAGTCCTGTTATACCGTATCTGCAGTCCCGCTTCAGCCAGCGGCGGCAGATTGGGAGAGACGAAGGCGTTGAAATGCTCGGCGCTGTACTTGACCGTCCTGTTGCCCCGAAACAACCTGTTCTCAAAAAAGATGCATACTTCCGGAACAACCGGCAGCCCATCTTCCATGGCTGCTGCTATCTCTATGGCAGTCAGAAGATTCTCCTTTCCGTCAGTACGAAGGACACCTATAGGCAACTGCGAACCGGTGAAGATCACAGGCTTCTCCAGTCCCTGAAGCATGAAGCTGAGTGCTGATGCTGAATAGGCCATGGTGTCCGTTCCGTGAAGCACCACGAATCCGTCATACCCGGTGTAATTGTCCCTGATGGTGTTTGCTATTTTGCACCATGTATCCGGACTGACATCCGAGGAGTCAATCACGGGCTCAAAAGTCATTGACTTTATGTTAAACCCAAAGCGGCGCAACTCCGGCACCTGCCCTGATATGTGCCTGAAATCGATCGGCACCAGCGATCCGGATACCGGATCATTGACCATCCCGATAGTCCCGCCGGTATATATTAAAAGGATCGATCTGTTCTTTTCCATAGTCTATAACCTGAATAGTCTTACGGCGTTTTCTGTTGTCCTGTCCGCGACCTCCGCGGGTGAGATGGCCAGCAGCTCTGACAGCTTGTCGGTTACCCGGGTCAGATAGGCGGCCTCGTTTCTTTTGCCACGGAAGGGGACGGGAGCAAGATAGGGGGCATCGGTCTCAAGGACTATGTTGTTGATCCCGGCTGCAATGGCAGCTTCTCCCTGCCGTCCGTTACGGAAGGTGACCACTCCTCCGATGCCGATCAAGAATCCCATAGCCACCACCCTGTGCGCATCCTCAGCCGTGCCCGGGAAGGCGTGAAAGATCCCCTTGATCCTTTCCGGGCCGAACTCACTGATCACCTCAATTATCAGGTTGAGCGATTCCCTGGCATGAATGATCACCGGCAGGTCATACTCTTCGGCCAGCTCGAGATGACGCCTGAAAGAGATGGTCTGTTCGTTAACGAATGTTTTATCCCAGTACAGGTCAATACCCGTCTCACCTATGCCGTAGTACCTGTGTTCGCGCAGTGCGGCCTCAACGGCAGCCAGCTCATCACGGTAATTTTCCTTTACCGAGGTGGGATGGAGGGCCATCATGGGCAGGCAGAACCCCGGGTAACGCTCTTCGGCTGCCAGCATGGGCGCAACAGATGATGAGTCAATATTGGGCATCATAATACGGCGGACTCCGGCAGCCTGTGATCTCTCAACCACCTCGTCACGGTCAGCGTCAAACCCGGGCAGGTATATATGGTTATGGGTGTCAATAATCTGCATGGCACAAATGTATATCATTTCATGTAAAAGGCAGCAGGCAAGAGATCAGTCGGCAGTCGGCAGTCGGCAGTCGGCAGTCGGCAGTACCAGTCGGCAGTCGGCAGTACCAGTCGGCAGTCTGTCAAAATAGTTGCTGACTGCCAACTGCATATTGTAGACTTCTTGCTATTGTCCGGAATTTAGTATCTTTAGTGTGTCTCGCTAATATTTCATAACATGTCATCTGTACCGCTTCATTACAAGATTGCTCTTGGCATGATACCCGGCGTGGGGGATATAACCGCCCGCAGGCTCGTGTCTTATACCGGCAGCGTGGAAGCTGTCTTCAGTGAATCATTCCGCAACCTTACACGTATCCCCGGTATAGGGGAGTCGCTCGCCTCTGCCATCGCCAGCCATGATTACCTCCCTGCTGCCGAGCGGGAGGCGGAGTTCGTCGAACGTAACAGGATAAGAGTCTTCTTTTATCTCGACGACGATTATCCGGCGCGCCTCGGACAGTGTGAGGACTCGCCCGTAACCTTTTACATGCGGGGTAACGCCGACCTTGACACGCCGATGATACTCAGCATCGTAGGGACGCGTCATGCCACCCAGCATGGCAGGGAGCTCTGCCAGAGGATAGTGTCAGGTCTGGCGGAGCACTTTCCGAAACTGCTCATTGTCAGCGGCCTGGCTTACGGGATTGATATTGCCGCTCACCGTGCCGCGCTGTCTGCCGGCCTGCCCACAGTGGCTGTGCTGGGTCACGGACTGAAAACGGTTTATCCCTCGGTACATGCTGCCACGGCAAGGGAGATGCTCAACAACGGCGGGCTGGTGACCGACTTCACATCACCGGTCCTCCCCGAGAGGAACAACTTCATCAGGCGCAACCGCATCATTGCAGGCATCTCTGACGCCACGCTCATCGTTGAATCAGGAATTAAGGGAGGAGCGCTCATCACCGCTGACATCGCTGCCTCCTACAATCGTGACGTGATGGCGGTGCCGGGCAGGCCCGGCGACGAGTGGTCGGCCGGCTGCAATGCACTTATAAGGTGTAATAAGGCAGCGCTGGTTGAGAAGTGCAGCAACATAGAATACCTGCTGGGCTGGAAGCCGGCCGCACTGACTGCACCAAGGCAGCCAACGCTCTTCACGGGCATAACCGACAATGAGAGAAAGATCTGTGATGCGCTTAAAAGTGAGGGCGGCCTGACAATAGATATACTGTCAAGGATGCTGGAGCAGCCAGTATACAAACTCTCACCCATACTTCTGCAGATGGAGCTGGCGGGGATGATAACACCATGCCCCGGCAACGTGTACCGGTTGCGTGATCAATAGTGGAGGGTTCTGGCATACAGACAGATAATGACTGCCAGAAAGAGAGGGTGCCCTTTTGAGACACCCTCGTGCGTGATCATGATGCAGATATCCGCATCATTATAAGATATACTTGTATGGTTATACCAGGCCCTGGTCAACCATGGCGTTGGCAACCTTCAGGAAGCCGGCTACGTTCGCACCCTTGACATAATCTACATATCCGTCAGGACGCTTGCCGTACTTAACGCATGCTCCATGGATATTAACCATGATTGATTGCAGCTTCTCATCAACCTCGTCCTTGTTCCAGTTGAGCTTCATTGAGTTCTGTGTCATCTCAAGGCCCGAGGTGGCCACACCGCCGGCATTAACTGCCTTGCCGGGACCGTAGAGAATCTTGTTCTTATGAAACAGCTCGACGGCCTCGGGTGTACAACCCATATTTGATATCTCAGCCACAAGCATCACCTTATTGTTGATCAGAGCCAGCGCATCGTCGCCGTTAAGCTCATTCTGTGTTGCACATGGCAGTGCGATGTCAACCTTCACCTCCCATGGCCTCTTGCCCTTGATAAACTTGCTGCCCGGGAATTTCTTTGCATAAGGCTCAACGATATCCTGGTTTGATGCTCTCAGGTCAAGCATATAATCGATCTTCTCGCCACTGATGCCTGCAGGATCATGGATGTAGCCGTCAGGTCCGGAGATGGTAACCACCGTTGCACCCAGCTGGGTGGCTTTAAGGGCTGCACCCCATGCCACGTTGCCGAAGCCGGAGATTGATATCTTCTTGCCATCGAGGGTATCATTCTTCGTAGCCAGCATCTCCTTGACAAAGTAGATGCCACCGAAGCCTGTTGCCTCCGGACGGATGAGAGAGCCGCCCCAGTTCAGTCCCTTGCCGGTAAGAACGCCGGTATGCTCTGAAGCAAGTTTCTTGTACATGCCATAGAGAAAACCGATCTCGCGTCCGCCAACACCTATGTCGCCTGCGGGAACGTCAGTCTCGGGACCGATGTGCTTCCACAGTTCAAGCATGAACGACTGGCAGAAACGCATCACTTCGCTCTCTGACTTGCCTTTGGGATCGAAGTCTGATCCGCCCTTGCCGCCACCCATTGGAAGTGAGGTAAGGGAGTTCTTGAAGATCTGCTCGAAGCCCAGGAACTTGAGGATTGAAAGATTCACCGTCGGGTGGAAACGAAGGCCGCCCTTGTAAGGACCGATGGCTCCGTTAAACTGCACCCTGTAGCCGAGGTTGACCTGAACATTGCCATTGTCATCCATCCAGGGCACTTTGAAGGTGAATATGCGGTCAGGTTCAACCAGCCTCTGCAGTACGCCTGCCTTGGCAAACCTAGGGTTCTCATTGTAAACATCCTCGATTGTCTCAAGGACCTCCCTTACTGCCTGATGATACTCGGGTTCGCCGGGATGCTTCTTTTCAAGCTCATCCAGAATCTCTTTTACTTTCATTTTAAAATATTTTTATGGTTTGTGATTTTATAAGAATGACCAATTACTTCCCAAAGGTCATTGAACCTTCAGTCATGAAAAATGACTTTGCTCATGTTTTGTCCGATAGCGATTAACTAGCTGGTCTATAGCCTTTAAGGGTCTCTTCGATCTCCTTTCTCTGGGCCCCGGTCAGGGCAGTTATGCTGACAGGGGGGTAAGCCGCTCTGCGTCCCTGTACCTGCTGGAAGAGTGTCAGATAATGGAACAGGCCCATGCCCTCGCTTGTTATCTCGTAACCGGCGTACCTGCCGGCGGGGATCTCAATGCTCCTGCTCTCGCCGGGCATCAGCCCGGTCTTGTACCACCTGAGGGTAATGGTCCGCTCGTCAGCTGAGAAGAAGATATACCTGTATTTCATTATGGCCGGCCAGAGAAGGATCAAAAGGAACGCAATGGTAACCACCACAGTGAGTATGGTAAGGGTCTGGTCTGACATTACCTTCCTGAATATTTTCGGGAAGTAGGCCAGGAACACATATAACACATATATCACGGTTGTAATAAACCCTATCAGTCTGAAAAGAACAATTCGCTTGCCGTTGTCGAGGGTCATGATCAGTTCATTTTAAGCAAACCTATGAATTTTTTTCCAAATGTTGCCAGAGTAGCGCCCGGCATCACTCTCTCTTTTTCCTGAAGAATTTCTTCATCATCTCCGAGCATTCTGCTGCGAGCACGCCGGAGCGCACCACGGTCTTCGGGTGCAGTATGGCAGCCCCCGTGGTGGTGTACCCCTTCTTCGGGTCCGGGGCCCCGTATACCAGGGCGCTCACCTGGCTCCATGCCAGCGCCCCCGCGCACATCACGCACGGCTCCACGGTAACATACAGGGTACAGTCGGTAAGATACTTGCCGCCAAGGAACGCCGCCGCCGCTGTTATAGCCTGCATCTCGGCATGCGCTGTGGGGTCATTCAGTGTCTCGGTCAGGTTGTGGGCGCGTGCGATGATGCTTCCTCCCGCCACCACCACTGCTCCCACGGGCACCTCATCGCGCTCAGCCGCCCTGGCTGCCTCCGCCAGCGCCATGCGCATATAATACTCGTCGCTTCCCGGTTCCATAATGATGCTCTTATAGTTATCTCGTCGGCTCCGGATGAATGATCACGCTTATGTCGCGAAACTCGCTCTCCAGCCTCTGCTCAATCAGGTCGCACTTCCGGTGTATGGTCTCAATGGTCTCCTGGCCCTGCACATCAAGATGAAACTCCACAAAACGCTGATGTCCGGCAGCCCTCGCCCTAAGATCATGATACTCCACCTTCATCTCATCCAGGATAGCCGTCAGCTTTTCCATTTCGCTCTGCGAGAGAGCCGTATCAATCAGTGGGTAGAAGGCTCTGCGGAGCAGCATCCATGATTCATAAATAATGACGAGCGCCACCAGCAACGCTATTAGCGGGTCAAGGATATGCCAGCCGGTGATCCAGATGAGCGCCAGTCCCAGCGCC
>JAAZAP010000111.1 GCA_012514255.1 Bacteroidales bacterium
CCCATAATCCCGAGCCGCTTCCGGAACATCTGGCAGATCTCTCCGCCACGGTATTGGAGAGCAGGGCCGACCTGGGATTCGTGGTTGACCCGGATGTTGACAGGCTGGCAATAATATGTGAGGACGGATCAATGTTCGGTGAGGAGTACACCCTGGTCTCTGTCGCTGACTACGTGCTTGGTCATGTCAAAGGCCCCACGGTTTCCAATATGTCTTCCACCAGGGCACTGAGGGATATTACGGAAAAGCATGGTTGCAGCTATACTTCGGCGCCTGTGGGAGAAGTAAACGTGGTTGCCGAGATGAAGCGTACCGGCGCTGTCATCGGAGGAGAGGGCAATGGCGGAGTGATCTACCCCGCACTGCACTACGGCCGCGATGCCCTTGCGGGGATAGCACTCTTCCTGACTCAACTGGCCGGGGAGCGGCTGAAATGCAGTGAACTGCGAAAGAAGTATCCTGACTATTACATCGCAAAGAAGAAGATTGACCTGACAGGAGACATTGACATGGCACATCTCTGCAGCGCCCTGATGAAAGCCTATCCGGAAGCTCTGTGCGATACGCGTGACGGGATCAGGCTTGACCTCCCTGCGGGCTGGGTACAGATAAGGAAGTCAAATACCGAACCTGTTATGCGCATCTATGCGGAGGAGAAATCTAAAGAACCTGCAGAAAAACTTGCTTCTGAGGTAACGGAGATTGTTAAAAATCTGTAAATCTTGTACCTTGCTTTAGATTTTAAATATTTTTTGAACGGTTTTTGTTATCCTGTTGTTAGGTTAGTTAATGAAAGTTAATGTTTCCTTAAAAGTTGTTCACTGAGCCTGAAATTATAATAATTTCACCGCTTGATTAAACTAAACAGAATATTTTCCAGATGAAAAGGACAATTATTATTACCTCAATCATTGTTGCAGTGGCAGTAATTGCCATGATCGTTATCAGCAAGCTCTCAGGCAAGGAAGACCCGGGTCTGCTGTTTGCTGAAGCAAAGCAGGGCGATTTCGAGGTGGTGGTTACCACCACCGGTGAACTGCAGGCTGAGGTCTCCACAGATATCAAGGGGCCGGAAGGTCTGAGCAGCCGCAACATGAGGTTCGGCAGCATAAAGATCTCTGACCTGGTCACTGAGGGTACTGAGGTTAAAGCCGGTGATTATGTTGCCACCCTTGACAGGTCAAGTGTTGACAATAACCTCAAGGATGAACTTGACAGGCTTGAGTCATATGAAACAGACCTGCTGAAGAAACAGCTTGACACTACCATTACCCTTGGCAATCTGAGAGATGATCTTGTCAACCTCAGGTTCAATATGGAGGAGGCAGAAATAACCCTTGAGCAGTCAAAGTATGAACCTCCCACCACCATCAGGCAGGCGAGGATATCCCTCGACAAGGCTGAGCGTGCGTATGAGCAGGCTCTCAGCAACTATGACCTGAAGGTAAGGCAGGCCAGGGCAGATATCAGGGACACGGAGATACAGGTGGCCAAGCAGAGGAGGAAGGTGGCTGAAATGCAGGAGATAATAGAGAAATTTATTATCACTGCCCCCTCGGACGGGATGGTTATTTATAAAAGAGAATGGAACGGATCAAAGCGCAAGGTTGGTTCGGAGATCAGTCCCTGGGATCCGGTGGTGGCAACCCTTCCTGATCTCTCATCAATGATC
Source organism: Bacteroidales bacterium (assembly GCA_012514255.1). The sequence continues at coordinate 1,673 of JAAZAP010000111.1, forward strand.
TCAAAGACCTATGTCAATGAGATTGATGTGAGCAAGGTCAAGGCCGGACAGCCGGTAAGGCTTACCGTTGATGCTTTCCCGGAGAAGTCATACACGGGCGTAGTGATCAGCGTGGCAAACATCGGCGAGCAGCTTCCCAACACTGACGCGAAGGTCTTTGAGGTGATCACCAAGATAGACGGATCAGATCCTATCCTGAGACCATCCATGACCACAGGAAACCAGATAGTGACCCAGACGTTCATGGATGTGATATATGTACCTCTTGAGACGGTCTTCGCCACACCGGACAGCATACCTTTTGTCTATAAGAAGGACGGGACGCGCCAGGTTGTTGTTCTCGGAGAAGCCAATGAGAATGATGTCATTGTGGAACAGGGGCTTAAGGAAGGTGAAAAACTTTATCTTTCGATCCCGGAAGACAGCGAAAAGTTCAAGCTTCACGGTGAGGAGCTGATTGAGGTAATAAAGGAGCGCAAGAGTCAGCAGGCAGCAGAGGAGACGGCCCGTCAGCAGAACGGCAGACAACGTCCGGGGATGATGCCCGGCAACATGACTCCCGAGCAGATGCGTGAGTTCATGCAGAACCTCACCCCTGAACAACGGGAGGCAATGCGCCAGATGCGCGGAGCAGGTGGTCAGGGCCAGGCCC
>JAAZAP010000112.1 GCA_012514255.1 Bacteroidales bacterium
AGGTATAACAATCATCAATTTCGGCATGGGCAGTCCCAACGCAGCCACGGTGATGGATCTCCTCAGTGCGCTGCAGCCCAAGGCTGTGCTCTTCCTGGGCAAGTGCGGCGGACTGAAGAAGAAGAACAAGCTCGGCGACCTGATCCTTCCTATTGCTGCCATACGAAGTGATGGTACTTCAAACGACTACCTGCCGCTGGAGATACCTGCGCTGCCTGCCTTCAAGCTTCAGAGCGCCGTCTCCGCAGCCATCGTCCGCAACAACCTCGAATACTGGACCGGGACAGTTTACACAACCAACAGGCGGGTCTGGGAGTATGATGACCGCTTTAAGAAATACCTCATCAAGACCAGGGCCATGGCCATTGATATGGAGACAGCAACCATCTTTACCGTCGGGTTTGCCAATGAGATACCCACCGGTGCCCTTCTTCTGGTCTCTGACCAGCCGATGATCTCCACGGGAATAAAGACCGGCGAGAGTGACATGAAGGTGACCAGCCAGTTTACGGAGACTCATCTGCGGATTGGCATTGAGGCGCTTACAGAGATCAAGGATAACGGCATCTCGGTCAAACACCTGCGTTTCTGATGGCAACAGATTACAGGGAGATACTTAGGGATCTGCGAAACAAGATCTACAAGCCAATCTATTTCCTTGCCGGGAAGGAACCCTACTACATTGACCTTATCACGGACTTTATTGAGGACAAAGTGCTTGATGAGTCAGAGAAAGACTTCAACCAGACTGTGCTCTATGGCCTTGATGTCACAGTGACACAGGTTATTGAGACCTGCCGGCGCTTCCCGATGATGGCCAACCAGCAGGTGGTCATTGTGCGGGAGGCACAGAAGCTGAAAAAGATAGACGAACTACTGGTTTATGTGGATAATCCGCTTAAATCAACTATCCTTGTTGTTGCCTGCAAATATGAGGATCTCGACAAACGGAAATCGCTCTATAAATCGCTTGCCAAAAAGGGATGGTACATTGAATCTAACAAAGTACCGGAGTACCAGATCCCGGGATGGATTGACCGTTATCTGACTGACAGGGGCATCATGGCCGCCACGGATGCCTCAAGATTGCTGGCTGAGTTCCTGGGCAATGACCTGGGTAAAATTGCCAACGAGCTTGAGAAGCTGATCATTTCTCTGCCCAGGGAGAATCCGCGCATCACAACGGAACAGATTGAGAAGAGCATAGGCATCAGCAAGGATTACAGTCCCAACGAGCTATGGAAGGCTATCGTATACCGCAATCCCCTCAAGGCGGCCCGGGTTGTAAACTACTATGCAGCCCATTCAAAGAAAGAGATTATACCACTGATCTTCCCGGTCCTCTTTTCCAGTTTCAGCAGGCTCCTTATCTATCACAGCCTGAAGGACAAGAGTGACGGTAACGTGGTTGCCATGCTTAAGACCTATCCGGGTTACGTGAAGGATTTCAGGACTGCCGCTGCATTGTATAATGTGGGGGCATGCATGAATATCATCACACTCGTACGGTCATATGACCTGAAAGCGAAGGGATTCGGCGAGGCGGGGAGTGATGCCGGTGATCTGCTGCGGGAGCTGGTCTTCAAGATCATGCACTGATCTGAACCGTATCTTCAGGGGCGACTCATGGATTACCACCTGGTACGGCGGAGGGGTGGAAAGATAAATTCGTCACAGGGTAATTCCCGGCTCTCTGCCAGGGGGGTATACTGGCATCAGTTCATCTCGGGCGATTCGGGGAACTCTGCCCAGATGCGGTATTTGTTGTTGAATGAACGGAGCACATCGCGCCACACGTTGCCCCGGCTTTTCATGATCACTTCGGGAGGCACCTTGGCTATCACCCATGAATTTTCGCTCAGCTCACGTTTCAGTTGGCCCTTCTCCCACCCTGAATAGCCCAGGAAGAACCTAACCTGGTCACGCCCTACCGTTCCTGTGGCAATAAGGTTGCGGAGGGCATCTATCTCGCCACCCCACCATATTCCGGGTATCACCGGCACGCTGCCCGGCACCTTCTTGCCGAGAGTGTGAAGGTAATGAAGGGTGTCTGAGGCCACAGGCCCCCCGACGGAGAGATGCTCATCCCATCCGTCGAAACCATCCACCGCGCTGCTGACCATAAGATCTATCACCCTGTTGAGGATGAATCCCACCGTGCCTTCAGCCGTGTGCTCTGTGAGAAAGACTATGGTACGGTTGAAAAAACGGTCGGTCAGGAAGGGTTCAGAGATAAGCACTCTGCCCTTCCCCGGGATCTTATCCTCGGGATTGATACTGAATATATCAGGATAATGGCCCATATGACAGCAATAATACACATACAAAATAACATCTTTTGACGGCAAAATCAAGAAAAATCACGGAAAATAGTAAATTGCAAGCTTCACCACCATTTGCCATACATGTCCTTCAAACAGTACAAAACACCGTCGATGCTGCAGTCATTACTGCCAATCGCGGTACTTATCGTTCTTCTTACACTCAATGTAAAATATTTTCGTGATGACACTCTTTCAGGCGCCAACCAAATAGCTCTTATCCTGTCTGCCGCTGTTGCCGGTGTGATTGCCATTACTCTCGGTTACAGGTGGATTTTTATTCGTGACCGGGTCATCAAGGGGATAGGCACGGCAATGCCTGCCATACTGATACTGTTTCTTATAGGCTCACTTGCAGGAACATGGATGGTAAGCGGTGTGGTTCCGATGCTTATTTATTACGGGCTTGAGATCCTTCATCCGAAAATATTCCTCTTTGCTTCAGTAATCATTTGCGCACTGGTATCAATATCAACCGGCAGCTCATGGTCAACCGTTGCCACCATCGGCCTGGCCCTGCTGGGCATAGGCAAAGCGCTTGGATTCAGTGAGGCGTTGATCGCCGGCGCCATACTCTCAGGCGCCTATTTCGGCGATAAGATGTCACCACTCTCAGACACTACCAACCTTGCTCCGGCGGTGGCAGGAACAGATCTGTTCACCCATGTGCGTTACATGGTGATCACCACCGTGCCGTCACTGACAATATCACTGATCATCTTCCTCGTCATAGGTTTTACTATTGACCTCGAGACAGGTTCCACAAGCGCTGAGGCGGTACAGGCTGCCATCAGGTCGAAGTTCAATGTAACACCCATCCTGCTGATAGTCCCGGCCATGCTCATATATATAATAGTAAAGAAGGTTCCTCCTCTCCCGTCACTCCTGGCTGGTACTCTTCTGGGAGCCATCTGCGCAATCATCTTCCAGCCTCATGTGCTGGAGGAGATTGCTGCCACAGGGGGCTCCTTCGTGAAGCAGGCTTATATTGCCGTGACAAAAACCATGTTTGGCAGCGTGGCAGTGACCACAGGCGATGCCTCCGTGGATGAGCTGATGAAGACACGCGGCATGGCCGGCATGCTCAACACCGTGTGGCTCATCATCTGTGCAATGGTATTCGGAGGAATCATGGAGGCCTGCGGTATGCTTAAGACAATAACCGGGAAGCTGATGAAGTTCGTCCATAACGCCGGCACCCTGGTGGGATCAACAGTGGCAACATGCCTCTTCTTCAACGTTACCGCATCCGACCAGTACCTCTCTATTGTGGTTCCCGGAAGGATGTATGCAAAGAAATTCCGTGACATGGGCTTCAAGCCCGAGCTGCTGAGCCGTTCACTGGAAGACTCCGGGACGGTCACCTCGGTGCTGATCCCCTGGAACACCTGCGGCGCAACCCAGTCAGCCGTACTGGGTGTATCAACATGGGCATACGCGCCTTATTGCTTCTTCAATATTATCAGCCCGTTTATGAGCATCTTCATAGCAGCGGTGGGATATAAGATCAGACGATACACCCCGGAGGAGCACAAAAAGGTGCTCGAGGAGGCCGACAGAGCCGACAGGGAGCTCTACCGTGAGGAGGAGTCCTGACACTATACCCGGGAAGTGAACAGGAAGGTCCCCGAGGAGGCCGGCAGGGAACTCTACCGTGAGGAGGAGTTCTGACACTGATGGCGAACAAAATGAAGGACAGGGGTGTTTTATTAATGGGTTTGCAGTTCCTGATATGCTTCGCTATCGGGAGTTGGCTTCGCCGGGCTCACCGCTTATCAACGGTTCGGTTCGTACCCGCCAGTGGCGGATACTCGCTTGCAGTCTTGTCGGAGCGCAGCGGAGATCCTGGTCCGCCGGCTGGCGGATCGGGACGGTCTGAGGTTTGAGAGTCTGAAGTCCGGAGGTAATTTGGTATATTTGCATCAAATAAAGTGATAAAATGCTGTTAAAGCTCCTCATAATATCTGCCATACTGATCGGCCTTGCGCTGGTGGCCATGGCTGTAACCATTATCCTCAAGCCGAAGGGAGAGTTCCCCGAGACACATGTCGGTCACAATAAGGAGATGCGCAAGAGGGGCATTACCTGTGCCCAAAGCACCGACACCGGGTGCAATCCCATTGACAGCGGCTGCTGCTGCGGATGCGGAGCAAAGGAGGCCTGAAGGACGGAAGGTCAGAAAGTCCAGGGATCTGAAGGTATGGACTTCGCTCCGGCAAAGCCGTAAGACTACAAGCCAGCACTACCTATTTTTCAGGAATAATCATCTCCCTGAGCCCTTCGGAGATCCAGCTTTTCATTGTGCCGTTTTCGTCAGAATAGATGAGGTACCCTTCCAGCAAATCATGCTTCTCAATAAAGGCTATGGCCTCATCTCTCCCTCCCACCATGCAGGCTGTTGCCCAGGCATCAGCCACGGCACCCGTGGGAGCGATGATGGTGGCGCTCAACAATGTGTGCCTTACAGGATAGCCCGTTCGGGGGTCAATGGTATGCGAGTACTTGATGCCATCCTCAACAAAGAATTTGCGATAGTTGCCCGAGGTGGCCAGCGCGAGGTTGTCAAGCCTGATCCTGGCCTGGATGTCAGCTCCCGGAACATAGTTACCGTCGGCCGGGGTATCAATGCCCACTTTCCATCCCATGCCGTGCTTGTCGCCGACAGTACGCACCTCACCCCCAACCTCCACAAGGCACTGGCTGATGCCCGCACGCACTATCAGGTCAGCTACAAGGTCAACAGTATAACCCTGGGCAATGGCATTGACATCAATGAACATGTCCGGGTCAGCTTTAATGATCCGGTCGCCCTCCAGGTGCACCTTATCCATTCCCACCAGAGCCAGAAGCGAATCGAGCATTGACTCATCAAACCGTTTCATGGCATCAGGACCGAACCCCCAGGACTTCACCAACGGGCCGATTGTTATGTCAAACAGTCCCCGGCTCTCTGAGGATATCTGTGACGAGGCCCGGAATACCTCGCGGAAGAGTGAGTCGGTCAGATCGCTACGGTTGGCGTTGATTGCAGAGATAACCGAGGAGTCATTGTAGATTGAGAGTGAGTTGTCAATCTCTGTGAACAGCTGTTCTATCTCCTGGCGAAGAGCCATTACGTCAAGTCCTGGAGTTTTCTCCACGACGATGTGGTAGGTGGTGCCCTGAGTCAGGCCGTTCAGTTCCGCGTATTCATGTTGCGGAGCGCAGGAGAACAGGATCAGTGCAATTGCGGAAAAGATTGAAATTGGGTTGTTCATATCTATATTACAATTCTCGATGGTCTACGACCATCCGGTCAATTAACGTCCTGTATTACAATGCTTGATGGCCTACAGCCATCCTACAATTCTTGATGGCCTACAGCCATCCGGTCAATTAACGTCCTGTATTACAATGCTTGATGGTCTACGACCATCGGTCCGCTGTATCATGTTGTTCTACAATTCTTTATGGTCTACGACCATTTACCGCCACTGCCTATTGTCCCGATCCGATTTATCGGATCGAGGATCCTCGATCCAGACATGTCTGGATCGGGACCTACTGCCTACTGCAAGATCATCCCCCGAAATCATCAAACGCAATATTCTCCGGCGGGACACCCAGGTTGTCAAGCATGTTCAGCACAGCGGCGTTCATCACCGGGGGACCGCAGAGGTAATACTCTATCTCCTCGGGGAGCTTATGCTTATCGAGGTAGTTGTCAAGCAGCACCTTGTGTATGAATCCCGTATAGCCGGTCCAGTTATCCTCAGGCAAAGGTTCGGAGAGGGCGATATTAAATGTAAAGTTTGGGAACTTCTTCTCCAGCTCAAGGAACTCCTCCTCGTAGAAGATCTCCCTCTTTGAGCGGGCGCCATACCAGTATGATATCCTGCGGTTCGATTTCTCCGTCTTGAGCAGGTGGAAGATATGCGATCTCAGGGGTGCCATGCCGGCGCCGCCACCCACATAAACCATCTCTGCATCAGTATGCTTGATATGGAACTCGCCGTAGGGGCCGCTGATTGCCACCCTGTCGCCCGGCTTGCGTGAAAAGATGTATGATGAGCAGATCCCCGGCGGCACCTTCAGCCACTTGCGGTTCTTGTCCATCGGCGGGGTGGCAATCCTGATATTGAGTATGATCAGATTCTTCTCGGCCGGGTAGTTGGCCATGGAGTATGCCCTGAAGGTCTCCTCATCGTTATTCGCCTTGAGGCTCCACAGATCGAACTTGTCCCAGTCAGGCCTGTACTCATCCTCCACATCTATATCCGTCCGGTAATCAACCTCATATTTCGGTATATATATCTGCACATACTCACCTGACCTGAAGTTAAGATCCTCACCTTCCGGCAGCTTGACCACGAACTCCTTGATGAATGTAGCCACGTTCCTGTTGGAGACCACTTCGCACTCCCATTTCTTAACTCCAAGTACTGCTTCGGGCACCCTGATGGTCATATCCTCTCTCACCTTGACCTGGCATCCCAGGCGCCAGTTATCGTGCTGTTCGCGGCGGGTAAAGAAGCCCGTCTCCGTCGGCAGTATTGAGCCTCCGCCCTCGGTGATCTGGCATCTGCACATGCCGCATGTACCGCCTCCGCCGCAGGCTGAGGGCAGGAAGACGCCGTTGTTTGACAGCGTGGAAAGCAGGTTGGAGCCGGGCGCGACCACCATATCGCGGTCATTGATTTTCAGTGTGACATCGCCCTGCGGAGTCAGCTTCTGCCTGGCATAGAGCAGCACCACAACAAGCAGGGTCATGACAAGAACAAATACTGCTATGCTGATTAAAACGGTGCCTGCAATTGATAAACCTAATATCATTTCAGTAAGATTTCATTAAAGTGTGATACCAAGGAAGCTCATAAAGGCTATGCCCATCAGTCCCGTCAGGATGAAGGTGATACCCAGTCCGCGCAGCGGCGGGGGCACGTTTGAATAACGCATCTTCTCCCTGATTGCCGCCAGTGCCACTATGGCCAGCAGCCAGCCGACGCCTGAACCAAGGCCGAAGACGGCTGCCTCGCCTATATTGGCATACTCCCGCTCCTGCATGAAGAGCGAGGCGCCGAGGATAGCGCAGTTAACCGCTATCAGGGGCAGGAAGATGCCGAGTGAGTTATAGAGAGCGGGGCTCGACTTCTCTATCACCATCTCCACCAGCTGAACAATAGAGGCAATAACTGCAATGAACATGATGAACGAGAGGAAGCTGAGGTCTACCGTGGCGAAGCTGTCGCTGAGCCACACCAGGGCGCCCTTCTTAAGCACATACTGCTCAAGAAGGAAGTTGACGGGCACAGTGATCACCAGCACGAAGATGACGGCCAGCCCCAGACCCATGGATGTCTTCACTGTCTTCGACACTGCCAGGTATGAGCACATACCCAGGAAGTATGCGAAGATCATGTTGTCGATAAAGATCGACTTAACGAATATGTTGAGTAGATTTTCCATGACCC
>JAAZAP010000012.1 GCA_012514255.1 Bacteroidales bacterium
CACAGCGTTACCGCACAGCGAATGGAATAGCCGTTCTCTATCCAGCGCATCTGTTCAAGGCTCTCGGTTTTTTCCAGGGGCGACTGCGGGAGCCGGGTCAGCTCCTGCAGCGTTGGGGCGCGGTAACCATAAAGGCCGATATGTTTATAATATGTGTGCCTGCTGTTCCACTCATTCTCCGGGGCATCACGGAAATAGGGGATCACTGACCGGCTGAAGCAGATGGCATCCATGTTTTGTTTGACCGTCACCTTTGGCTGATTGGGATTGAAAAGCTCCTCTCCCTTTTCGGCTATACGGATGAGGGTGGCGATTGTGACGGCCGGATCACTGAAGCATCCCATCAGTGACCGGACCTGTTCGGGCCTGATAAATGGCTCGTCACCCTGGATATTTATTATTACCGTGTTCTCATTGTTTCCCGTTACCATCAGCGCTGCCTCGGCACAACGGTCGGTGCCGCTGCGATGCCCTGCCCCGGTCATCACCGCCCTCCCGCCAAAAGCAGTGACCACGTCGCGTATCCGTTCATCATCCGTTGCAACCCAGACCTCCTCCAGTGCCAGTGATGCCTGACGGTATACACGCTCAATCATTGTCATGCCCCCGATCATGGCGAGAGGTTTGCCGGGGAAGCGCGTGGAAGCATAACGTGCAGGTATTATCCCTGTAAACCGCGGTGAGTGGCTCTCATTCATGGTTCCAAATTACTAAAAAACGCCTTTAACATAATGCAAAAAAGTCGTAAATTCGCAGTTCATTGAATTCTGATGAAGGATTTACAGAGTGTAAAACAGAGGTTTGGAATTATAGGCAATCACGAGGGATTGAACAGAGCCATTGACATTGCAGTTCAGGTGGCCTCTACTGATCTCTCTGTGCTCATCACGGGCGAAAGCGGCACCGGCAAGGAGGTCTTTCCCCAGGTGATACATACCTTCAGCCTGCGTAAACACGGCTCCTATATCGCAGTTAACTGTGGAGCCATACCGGAGGGAACTATTGACTCTGAGCTCTTCGGTCACGAGAAAGGCGCCTTTACCGGCGCAACAGACAGTCGCAAAGGCTATTTCGAGGTGGCTGATGGCGGTACTATCTTCCTCGACGAGGTGGCCGAGCTGCCCCTATCAACACAGGTGAGGCTGCTGAGGGTCCTGGAGACGGGCGAGTTCATCAGGGTGGGCTCTTCAAGGGTGCAGAAAACAGATGTCAGAGTCATTACTGCTACCAACGTGGATATAGTACAGGCAGTGAACTCTGGCAGATTCCGCGAGGATCTCTTCTACAGGCTCAATACAGTTCCGGTGCGCATTCCAGCCCTGAGAGAAAGAGGAGAAGATATTATCCTCCTCTTCCGGAAGTTCGCAGTTGATTTTGCTGAAAAATACCGGATGCCGGCCATCAGGCCCGACAGCCAGGCAAGGGAGATGCTGCTGAACTATTACTGGCCCGGGAATGTGAGACAGCTGAAGAATATTACCGAGCAGATCTCTGTAATTGAAAAAGACCGTGACGTCACGGCATCCATTCTCTCCAGGTATCTGCCTGACATCCAGAGTGACCGACTGCCCGTTCCGGTCAGAACCAGGCATGATGACACGGGATTTGGCAGCGAGAGAGAGATCCTGTATAAGGTGCTCTTTGATATGAAGAGTGACATGCATGACCTGAAGAACCTCGTATATGACCTGCTCAGCAGCGAGCCGGGAAACCTTACGGAAAGCGGAGCCAGGGCCCTGCACAATCTGTACAGCAAGGACGCTCCGCATAGCGGATCAGGAGCCGCGCGCAATATCTACAGTCAGGGAGGAATGCCCGGAGAATCCTTCGACCGGACCCCTCCTGTTCAGGTTGGTTATGTCTCACCGAGGGAGGGAAGGGTGATAGAAGATACTGAAGAGGTGATAGAAGAGTCACTCTCGCTCATCGATCGTGAAAAGGAACTGATCAAGAAGGCACTTGACAAAAACAACGGCAAAAGGAAGCTGGCAGCAGCTGAGCTGGGCATTTCCGAAAGAACTCTCTACAGGAAAATAAAGGAGTACGGACTTGATGCATAGAATTATCAGATCAGTATTGCCTCTGCTGCTGCTGGCAGCAATCGCGGGCTGTGGAGTGAAGATCAAATACTCCTTCACGGGAGCATCCATACCGGTGGAGGCCAAAACCATCAGTGTGGAAACATTCCAGAACAGGGCCAGCATGGTGGTGCCGGGACTGAACCAGACTGTCACCGATGCGCTGATTGATATGTGCCGTGCACAGACGAACCTGGATATCGCCACTACCGGAGGCGATCTCAGCTTTGAGGGTGAGATAACGGATTATAAGACACAGCCCCTCACTGTCAGCGGAGATGAGCAGGCGGCTATGAACCGGTTCTCCATCTCCGTAAGGGTCGTCTACACCAACAGCTTTGACTCGGAACTGAGCTTTGATCAGACCTTCAGCAGGTACCAGGATTATAACAGCACTCTTCTCTTTGAGGATGTTGCTCCCAGCCTGACTGACGAGATAATCAAGATGCTCACGGAAGATATCTTTAACAGGGCTTTTGTCAACTGGTAGCACTGCTCATGAACAGGAACGAATTTAACAGATTCATTGCAGGCATCGACCTCCCGGGTCCCGGTGACCTGGATGGATTGAGGGAGCTGCTGGAGCTCTTCCCCTGGTTTCATTCGGCACACCTGCTTCTCCTCAGAGGGCTCCGGGAAAACTCAGACATAAGGTTTGATCCGCAGCTCAAAACTTCAGCCCTGTCGGTGAACGACAGGGAGGTGCTGTACCATTATCTGTTTACGCCACAGGATGATGCTGACACCGCGACGGCTGTACCCCTGACTGATGCCACTGTTCCGCTGTCAGCCACCCTTATTGAGGCTGAGGAAAAAGTGCTGGCTGCCACTGCAGAGGAGGAAACGGAATTCTCTAAGGAGCCGGTCCCGGCAGAGACAGAGCCAGAATCTTCGGAGGAGCCAGCCCCGGCAGAAGCGGAGCCAGAATCTTCGGAGGAGCCAGCCCCGGCAGAAGCGGAGCCAGAATCTTCGGCAGAGCCGGCCCTGACAGAGACAGAGCCTGCATCTTCAGGGGAGCAGGTCATAGAAGAGGTAGAGATTATATCCCCAGGAGAGCCAGCCCCGGCAGAGACTCCGCCAACTGCTGAGCCTGAAGAAGTGACGGCGGAGCCGGATGAGATTCATGCATTGGAGGCAGTGGAGGAGGCAGTAGAGGAGAGGGTGACTGAAGCCGGTGA
>JAAZAP010000113.1 GCA_012514255.1 Bacteroidales bacterium
ATTCGATAAAGGAGGACATTCAGTGGCTGGGATTCACATGGGAAGAACGGGAATTCTATGCCTCGGACTATTTCGGAAAACTCTTCGGGTTTGCGGTATCGCTTATCAGGAGGGGTCTGGCATATGTTGACGACCAGAGTGCGGAGGAGATCTCCGGGCAGAAGGGAACGGTAACGCGGCCAGGGGAAGAGAGTCCTTTCCGCAACCAGGATGTGCGGACCATAGAGGAGAACCTTGATCTCTTCTACCGCATGAACGAGGGTGAATTTGAGGAGGGTAGTCGCGTCCTGAGGGCAAAGATCGATATGGCATCTCCCAATATGCACATGCGTGATCCTATCATCTACCGTATCCTCAAGACCCCGCATCACCGCACCGGAACCACATGGAAGGTCTACCCTATGTATGATTTTGCCCATGGGCAGTGTGACTACTTCGAGGGAATCACTCATTCCCTGTGTACCCTGGAGTTCGAGGTGCACAGGCTGTTGTACGACTGGCTGATTGACCAGCTGAAAACGGATGATTATCGTCCCCGGCAGATAGAGTTCAATCGTCTGAACCTCACCTACACCGTGATGAGCAAGCGCAAGCTGCTTGAGCTGGTTAAGGACAGAGTTGTCAGCGGATGGGATGATCCGCGCATGCCTACTCTCTGCGGACTGCGCCGCAGGGGTTACACCCCGGAGTCAATCAGGCGCTTTGTTGACCTTATCGGTTATACAAAGGTGGAAGCAATAAATGACGTCTCCCTGCTTGAGTATGCCATCAGGGAGGATCTGAACAGGCGTGCTCCGAGGGTTTTTGGTGTGCTGAAGCCACTGAAGGTGATCATCACCAACTACCCGGAGAACATGGTGGAGGAGATGGAAATAGAAAATAATCCTGAGGACGAAACCCAGGGTAAACGCCTTGTGCCATTCAGCAGGGAGCTTTTCATTGAACAGGATGACTTCATGGAGAATCCTCCCCACAAGTTTTTCCGGATGACTCCCGGTCAGGAGGTGAGGCTGAAGGGAGCCTATATTGTTATGTGCACCGGCGTGGTGAAGAATGCTGAAGGAGAGATCACCGAGGTGCATTGCACCTACGATCCTGAGACCCGCAGCGGCGGGCCGCAGGCAGACCGCAAGGTCAGGGGCACCCTTCACTGGGTATCAGCCGCACATGCCGTTGATGCCGAGGTAAGACTATATGACAGGCTCTTCAGTGATGAAGACCCGTCAGGACACAAGGATATTGACCCGAGGGAGTATCTTAATCCTGACTCCCTGACACTACTGAGGGGCTGCAAGGTTGAACCTTCGCTTACCGGGGCAAAACCGCTCGACAAATTTCAGTTCCAGAGGGTGGGATATTTCTGCGTTGATTATGACAGCCGTCCGGGAAACCTCGTCTTCAACCGCACAGTACAGCTGAAGGATACCTGGCAAAAAGTCAATAAATGATCCTTACAGTGATGTCAGTATCAGCGGCTTAGCATATTACAGAATCCGACCAGGCTGATAAGGTCTTCCGTTGATCTGAAATCAGTGCCGTTTTCACTGATATAGTTTTCCAGCTCTTTTCGGATCTCCGGAAAAAGTCTCAGGAATTGTTTCCTGTTCGTAACCTTGTTCATCTGCCCGCCAACTCGTACAAGGAGTCCCGAGTCATCAACCACCTTGTAGCTTTCCGGTATCTTAAGAATAATAGCTCCTTCCTGCCCGAAAATTGTCGTGATATGCGTCACTCCGGCAGTAGTTGTTTTCGAGCCGTAGGCAAGAGTGCTTCCCGTATTCTCAAGTCTGGCTTTGTGCTGAAGAAAGAGCGCCACCGGCCCGTTGTTCAGCACCTCGAGGAATCCTTTGTCTCCCGGTACGAAGACCCTGTCTCCCATGTATATTGAGTCAACCATCTGGTGATCTTTGAACAGGAAAAGTTGATTATTTCTAAGAACTACCATTTGCTGCTCAGTCTTCTCATAGTTCAGCATTGTCTCATAGGTCTGGCCATTCTTCAGTTTAACCACCGAGTTTGTGAAAGTTGGGAACACAAGGTTTTCCAGGTTATCCGTTTCGAGGTTCTGTGCCGGAGCGGCTTGTATTACCATCAGCGCACAAATGAGCAGATAGAATTTTTGCATTGTTTTCATTATCACAGTTCTTTGGGATTGAAACACAAAGCTACAATATCCCTGCCATTTCTTCCATGGTTATCTGTTTTTTCCGTTTTGACAGCAATTGTAGAGGACGTAAAAAACCTCATTAATACAGAATAACCTGATTTTTTTATATATTTGCAGCCCTGTAATACTGCTCCGTGGTGTAATTGGCAACACGCCTGACTCTGGATCAGGAAAGTCTAGGTTCGAGCCCTAGCGGAGCAACAAAAAATCCCCACGCAAGTGGGGTTTTTTTTGCGATGCCGGGGCGAGAAGCTGCGAGCCCGATCTGTCGGGAGAGCAGTCCCGATAGCCTGAGCGCAGCTAAGTCGTATCGGGAAGCCCTGCTGTGCCCCGCGAATCCTGAATACTGCCGCAACTATATCACCCAGATATCCAATGCGCTAGCGTTTTATCTTTATAATAAGGGACCCCGGGGCATTTCTTTCGTAACTTTGATAAATAAAAACATGCAGACGGTGAAAATTGGGTCCTTGCCACTAACATAGCAAAACGGCAACTATAAATATGCCTGTAATGAAAATACTGGCACTACATATTGCAATTATAGGACTGGTGGCCTTTAGCCAGAGCGCATCATCGCAAACAAGAGAAGATACTGTTTCAAAAAAAGCAGTTGTGATCTCGGTTGATGCTACAATCAATCCGTCGACTGCCGAATACATATCCTCAGGTATCCAACAGGCACTTGAAGCGAATGCTGAGTGTCTTATCATTAAATTAAACACTCCAGGTGGATTGTTGAAATCGACCCGCGTAATCGTATCTGAGATCCTTGACTCTGAGGTTCCCGTGGTAGTGTTCGTTTATCCGGGCGGCTCTCAGGCCGCATCGGCAGGTGTTTTCATAACACTTGCCGGACATATTGCCGCCATGGCGCCAGGGACAAACATCGGTGCAGCACATCCGGTGACCATGCAGGGTGAACAGGATTCCATCATGAACGAAAAAGCCACAAATGATGCTGCTGCGTTTATCCGGACAATCAGCGAGAAACGTGCAAGAAACGTAAAGTGGGCAGAAGATGCAGTCAGGAAAAGTCTGTCGATTACCGAAACAGAAGCGCTGAAGGAAAATGTCATCGACCTGATAGCGGTTTCAATCGAGGATCTGCTTGATAAGATAGACGGAAGGAAAATCAGCCTGCCTTCGGGCGAAAAAGTACTGGATACCAAAAACGCAGAGGAAATTGATGTTGAAATGGATTTCAAACAGAAACTTCTTGGTCTGCTGAGCGATCCGAACATCGCATACATCCTGCTGATGATAGGACTATATGGGATAATGTTTGAGCTTTATAATCCGGGTGCGATATTCCCCGGTGTGATAGGGGCAATCTGTTTGATCGTTGCCTTTTACTCATTACATACTCTCCCGGTAAACTATTCAGGCCTGGCTTTAATAATCCTTTCCATAATATTGTTCATTGCAGAAATCAAAGTGGTCAGCCACGGACTTTTAACCATTGGAGGAGTCATATCATTAATACTTGGATCAATAATGTTAATAGATGCGGATTCAACACTGGAAGTGATGAAAATTTCCTGGAAAGTCATTCTGGTGATCGTCATTTTCACCGTTGCTTTCTTTGTGTTTGCGATAGGTTTCGGGATCAAGGCACAAACCCGTAAACCGACAACCGGAGCTGAAGGGATCATCGGTGAGGAAGGTGAGACGATAAGCAACCTCGACCCCGAAGGACAGGTCAGGGTGCATGGTGAGATCTGGAATGCAGAAAGTCCGGATGGCTTTATCAGTCAGGGAACAAGAGTTATTGTCACCGCGATTTCAAATCTTAGATTAACAGTCAGAAAATTGAAACAAACCAAATAAAAAGGAATGCATTATGGAGCAGACAAGCCAAATTTTACTGATAACGGGAATTATATTCCTGTTGATCATACTGGCAAGTGCCATACGTATCTTACGTGAGTATGACCGTGGTGTTATCTTCCGCCTGGGAAGGCTGATCGGAGCCAAGGGTCCGGGCCTGATACTCCTCATCCCGGTGATAGACAGGATGGTGAAAGTTAGCCTGAGGACTGTTGTGCTGGATATCCCGACACAGGATGTTATCACAAAAGACAACGTTTCGATAAAAGTAAATGCTGTGGTTTATTTCCGTGTCATACAGCCCACAAAGGCTATCGTTGAAGTCGAGAACTACCTGTTTGCCACTTCTCAATTATCTCAGACAACATTGCGGAGTATCCTGGGGCAATCGGAGCTGGATGAACTGTTATCGGAGCGTGAGAAGATCAATCGTGAGCTTGCTAAAATAATTGATCATCAGACTGAACCATGGGGAATAAAGGTATCGAATGTTGAAGTCAAGCACATTGACCTGCCACAGGAAATGCAGCGTGCGATGGCCAAGCAGGCCGAAGCTGAAAGGGAACGACGTGCAAAAGTCATCCATGCCGAAGGCGAATTTCAGGCAAGCCGGCGGTTAGCTGACGCAGCCAACATAATAAGTAGGAATCCGGCAACACTGCAACTGCGATTCCTTCAGACACTTACCGAAGTGGCATCAGAACACAGCTCCACAATCATTTTCCCTGTTCCACTTGATATCATTTCTCCGTTCCTCTCGAAGGAGAAAAAAGAATAGCAGAGCTGCGGGTATATTGAAGGAAATTTTTCAGATATCACAGTCTCCCAAAACATTCCAATGATCCCAAAATACCGGCATTTTTTTCACGATAAGACCGGGATTTTTTGACAGCTTATTCCGGATTTTGCTTCAAATCCATGTTGAGAGGACCATCTGACGGAGGTAAATCAGTATACATTGATTTCAAAATGTTCCTTAAAATCACAGGCCAGTCCCGGGAGATTTTCTCTGCTGCCGGATGTAGCTTTTCATCGCCGGCATAATAGGTAGCAAGCGCTTCAGCAGAAAGCGGAGCATAATACAATGCTGAATCCTCACTAATCTGAAACATTTTCTTTATAACACCGGTCAATCGATGTGTCAGATTTGTCAGCAGATAATTTTCTGAATAATCCAAAAACTTTATTCCACCGGGAATGGTCGCCTCAACGGAAGTAATGTATTTTGTTTTGATCTGGAGGACGGAATCAGGATTTAAATTAATAATCCGGTAGGAAAAAGGAGGTATTAACAATGACAACGTTGCGATATCGAACAGGACATTCTCTCCTGTTGAATTCATAGTGATATCGTTGGCATGAGCAGTAAAGATAACCTTCAATCCTGCCTCTGTCAATGCATTTTCAACAACTGTGTGATTCTGAAGAAGATAGTAAGGAGCAGAAGTTGCCATACCAGGATAATCTTCCATCAAGCTGTGATGCAACATTGTAAGCCATGGAGGAAGGGCTGTCAATATCCTGGTTGCCGGGAGTCACAAAAACTTTAATCCCTTGTTCTGCAATCTCTCCAAGTCTTTCTGCAACGGCTTCATGACTTATTTTTTCACCGCAATACGTTAAATCACCCGGTATAAGCAACAAATCAGGTTTTTCTTTCAAAATCTGGGAAATTGCTTCATCCAGGATTGGTTTACTAAATTCAACCAACATGTGATAGGTTGTTTTATCATTTCTGAAATCCGTTCCTTCATCCAGACAGTCAACCATAAGAGATGGGTCAAGGTAATTCAACCCGGGCATAACAGCGATCTTAAGTTTCGGCATGGAAGATTTCAAGCTTACTTCATCATTTGAATCCTGATCAGGAATGAAGTCCTTTGAACAGGAACCAATCAGAAATAACAGGAGCACAAAGGAGTAAATCTTGATCTTTTTCATGGCAGTAAATTTTAATGGTGATTGAATACTATTATCGTATCTAAGTTACCGCCTTCTGAGGTGATAAGTTTTACCATCCGTCTCCCGGGCTTTACCCATTGTCTCATAAGTTTTACTCCCCGTCCGAAATGTTTTACTGTGAGTATATTGGAGTCGATTTTCAGATATTTCTGTCTTTCGGCACAACCCGGGAAAGAAAGTGTTTTTTCCGGTCACGAGTTGTATCCGGATGATTTTACAAGTGCTTCTGTCCGGCACTTTACTGCAAAAGCCAGTTATGTTGACCACATTCCATGGGAGCGCTGTCACTTCTTAAGCTCCTCGAATCCCTTTCCGTAAACACCCATGACGTTGGCGACAGTTATGAACGCCTTGTCGTCAATGCCTCTGATGATCCTGTATACGTCACTTGCCTCGTTCTTTCTTATCAGGATTATGAGTACCTTCTGGTTCTCCCTGGAGTACCACCCGGTGGCATAATACACTATGGCGCCAATCCAGGATACACCGCTTCCGGATATCTGGTGAGGAAGAAGGAACGCAGTTCATGCCAGGGAGAATATCAGCAGGCCAAAGGCTATCACGACACACGTCCTGATGTTTGCCAAAATTGTACGTGTTACCATATCAGCAGTTATTAAAGCCGCGCAAAGGTAACGCCGTACCAGTTTTACCAAACCGGGGAAACCGTCGGTTACAGTGTCAGGAAGAGAAGGGTCTGGGCAAGTATGATCCTGAGGAACATTGTCAGCGGATATACGGTGGCATAGGCGGTAGACTGTGCATGCACAGGAGCCACCCTGGGCAATACCAGCTAGATAAGCAGGCTCTTCTCCACCTCTCAGAGCATGGTATTCAACAGGGTACATGACGGGGTGATCAACCGCCAGGCGCTGATGAGAAGGCTTCCCAACAACGGGTTGGATTACATCATTGACCTGGCTGTTATTATAATACCCGGCGGTGGTGAAACAGCCCGCAACTGGCAAGATACTGCCCGCGGCGACGCTGGCCGCAGATGCTATCCGAACAGGCTCAGACTCAGCAGTATCAGTGGCAGAGTAATAATACTAAAAATGGTTGAAACGAAGACGTTTGCCGTTGCCGTGCCATCATCATTCCCCAGGATATTCACCATGATCACTACATTAACCATGCAGGGCATGGCGGCCTGCATAAGCATTACCGAGACAACCTCCTTCCGGAGCATACCCGGGAAGATCATGTTGAAGAGTATGAAGAGACCCAGCAACATCATCGGCACCAACAGAAGCCTGTTAAAGGAAAGCAGATAGGCATTCCTGTTCCTGATCATCTTTTTGCCGTCAGCGTAATATATCACTGAAGCAATAAAGACCATGGAGAGCCAGGTGTTGGTTTTGCCCAGCGCTCCGACTGAATCAAGAACGAACTGAGGCAGCCTGATTGAGAAGAGAAAAAGCAGAAAACCGGTAATAATTGCTATTGTGTTTATGTTCAATATGTTACGGAGGCCACCCCTGATGCTTACACCTTTCCCCGGCGTGATTATTGCCACTCCGAGCGTCCACATCAGAATATTGGAGACAAGCACGAAGAGGCTTCCGTATAGCACTCCCTCCTGCCCGAATTGGGCTGAGATGACCGGCAGCCCCAGATAGATGATGTTACCCAGCATGCTGTGAAGCCGGAAGATGGAGGCATGACTGCCCCTTATCCTGAATACCAGGGTAGTGACATACCCTGCGAGGAGCATGAAGAGCATTGTCACAGCTGCCAGAAGCAGTGTCTGCAGGCTGTTCGCCAGGAGCCTCGGAGTTACCTCAATAGTGCTGAAGCTTGTCAGAAGCATCGAGGGCAGTGTAACATAAAAGATCAGCCTGGCAAGAAAATCCTTGGTACCGGCTGTGATAACCTTTGCCCGGCAGGCCAGCAGCCCTATTACGACCACCGTTGCCAGGAGGCCTATCTGCCGGAGAATCACCAATGATGTCATAAACAAACTAAGAGTTTAAGTTTTCAGGCAGCTCATGACAGAGCCCCGGCAAAGATAATCCGTAAAAGGAAAACGAAGAAGGTTCGTTATACTTTCTCCCTGAAATAGTTTTCTTAATTTTGAGCTGTTACCTTTCCCCGGCAACAGGCAAGGAAAGGAATCAAAAAAAGTGAAGTCAATCAATGAAAATCCTCATCATAGAAGACGAACCAAGGGTGGCCTCCTTCATCAAGGCAGGGCTTGAGGAGGAGGGGTATGACACTGTAGTGGCGTACGACGGGCCTTCGGGAGAGAGGGAAGCGCTGGAGGAAGTGACGGACCTGGTTATACTGGACCTGATCCTTCCAGGCAGGAACGGGATAGATGTATGCCGTACTGTCAAGGAGAAGAAACCCGGGCTGCCCGTACTTATGCTTACTGCACTCAGCACCACAGTAGATAAAGTGAAGGGTTTCGATGCCGGGGCTGATGACTACCTTATCAAGCCCTTCGATTTCCCTGAGTTGCTGGCCCGGATCAGGTCACTGCTCAAGAGATACAGCCCCTCCTCCCTGCAGCCTGATTCGCTCCGCGTGGCTGACCTCGAGCTTGACCTGCTAAGGAAGGTGGCCATCCGCGGCGGACGAGTCATTGAGCTGACAGCCAAAGAGTTCGCCCTGCTTGAATATTTCATGCGCAACAGCGGGAGAGTCCTTTCACGGATTGACATATCAGAAAAGGTATGGGATATTACCTATGATACAGGGACTAATATTGTAGAGGTTTATGTAAATATCCTCAGAAAAAAAATTGACAGGGATTTTGAGCCAAAACTGATACATACCAGGATTGGCCTGGGGTACATTTTCACTGACACATAGATGAAGATAAGGCTAAAACTGACGCTTCAGTTCTTCCTGATGGCCAGCGTGATACTGCTGCTCTTCTCGCTTGCGGTATATGTTGCCTCTGCCACTTACCGCCGTGATGATTTCTACCAGAGACTTGAGAGCAGAGCAATCAGCACGGCCAGGTTGCTGATTGAGGTGGATGAGATAGACACTGATCTCCTGGCCAAGATAGAGGAGGATAATCCCGTCTCACTGCCCGATGAAAAGATCATTATCTTCAATTACAAGAACGAAATCCTCTATTCTACCGACACGAGAAATGTAATTATCTATGATGAGGATCTTCTGACAAGGATCAGAACTTCGGGAATGGTACGGACAAAAAGCGGGAGGTATGAGCTGATGGGTATCCTCTTTCCGGAGGAGTTCAACCGTTTTGTGGTCCTGAGTGCGGCACGCGACATATACGGATATGACAAGCTCAAGAATCTGCGTACCATTCTATTGCTGCTGACCGGCCTCTTCCTGATACTGTTTTACCCGGCCGGGTGGCTTTTTGCTGCCCGTTCACTCTCCCCCATATCAAGGGTTGTTGAGAGGGTAGAGGAGATCTCCATAGCCAGTCTTGACCTGCGTGTTGACGAGGGCAACGGCAAAGACGAGCTGGCGCACCTGGCACATACCTTTAACCGCATGCTTGACAGGCTTGAGACAGCCTTTGAGGTGCAGAAGGAATTCATTTCAAACGCCTCACATGAGCTGCGTACCCCGCTCACAGCCATCACAGGCCAGCTGGAGGTGCTTCTGATGAAGGACCGGCCGGAAGAGGAATACCGTGAGGCGACCCGTGCAGTGCTTGAGGATATGAGGAAGCTGAACATGCTCCTTGACCGTCTCCTGCTGATGGCTCATGCAAGCTCCGAAGGTGCCAGGGAAGGATTCAGTGAGGTAAGGATAGATGAGATACTGTGGCAGTCGCGGGAAGAACTGCTCAAGCTTGACCGGGCATATTCAGTGACCATCGCCCTTGACGAAAACATATCCGACATCGAATGCCTGACCATCCATGGTGATGAGCAGCTGCTTATGTCAGCGGTGATCAACATAATGGAGAACGGATGCAAATACTCTCCCGACAGATCTGTAAGGGTCTACCTCACCCATAAAGACAAAAAAGTCATAGTCAGCTTCTCCGATAATGGGCCCGGCATACCTGAAGAGGAGGCAGCCCGCATCTTTGAATCATTCTACCGGGGCAGGCTGACAACCGGAGTACGAGGCCACGGCATAGGGTTGTCACTGGCAAAAAAGATCATTGATGGTCACGATGGGGAGATTACTGTCACTCCGGGTCATGGTGAGGGCACAACCATCCGGGTAACCTTCCCCGCGGAGCTTAGATCATGATCTATCAGGTACTACCACACTGGCAATTCTGCGTCTTTACCCACATTCAGACTGCGTGTATCCGCATGATGCACGTACATTGACTATCACCAGGGAGACATCACCATCATTGGTGAAAACGAAGTAGTGTACTGCCTCGTCTCCCGGTGTCATGGTTCCAAAGTCATATTCGGTAGTGGTAAAATTGATGCGGGCGCCGCCATCACTCCCGAAAAAAGCCGGCAGGAAGCTGCCTACGCAGCCGGCTTGTCCTTCCGGGTGTGGAAATAGGTAAGGCCGTTGATCTCGGTCATGCCCACCAGCACCAGACCCGACTCTTTCAACAGGTTTGAAACACTCCTGCGCGTCAGGTAACGGTTGGTTCTGGAATCGATGAAACTGTACATCCTGTTGATGAATGGAATCCTTGACTCAATTCCGTTCTCATAGACTTCGGCCTTGTCTGAGATCTGGCCCGGCATATTCCCCTGTTTGTCAGGAGCGCCATTCTGCATCCTGTTGTCAATGAAACAGC
>JAAZAP010000114.1 GCA_012514255.1 Bacteroidales bacterium
ATATCGGGAAGTCGTATCCATATCCAACCTTTAAACCGTTATATAATTCTATGCCTGCGAATCCTGTGATTGCGTCACTTATCCTGTAAGAAACGCCACCCCATATCTTTTTATTGTATCTAACCATCCCTGTGGCTAAATATTGTGTGGTGGCACCATCATTTACTATAAAAACTGATGGGATAAGTTCAAAGGCCGGATTGGGGAGCCGGAAGTAGTATCCGGCGGTGAGATAGTACTGGCGGCTTACATATGTGGCAGTTTCCGAGTATTTTACTTTGGGCTGGTTAAGATGTGTCACGGAGATGCCGGCATAATAATCAAGGCCCTGGTAAAATATACCGGCAGATATGTCAGGGGCGATAAATGATTCGTCATTCTCCGGGATCAAGGGGTCTCCTGAAGGAGGGGTATGGCCCGGGCCTGAGGGTATATACCACTCGGGCGATATTGTCATGTTCAGCATCCCCGCACTGATGCCTGCCCCAAGAGTGCCAGTACCCAGTGTGAAGAGGTAAGAGTAGGAGAGGCTGAGGCCGATGTCACTGCTGAAGCCGAACCTGTCTGCCTCCACCTGCAGGCCTGCACCGCTGCGAAGGCCGAAGAGGCTGAAGGGGGTATTTACATTGAAGATCATTGTTGAGGGCGCTCCGGGGAAGCCTACCCACTGCTGGCGTGTGAGGGCGGTGGCGGTGATCATCCCCGATATGCCTGAATAACCGGGGTTATAGGTCTGGGTATTGAACATGTAATTGCTCAGCACGGGATCCTGCTGACCGCATACGATGCCGGACGGGAGGATCAATGCCAGGATGAGTATCCTTATTTTCTTCATATTCAGGGTGTGCCTGTGAGCCTTTCACTATAACGGGTAAAATAAATAAAAAATATACATGCCACAAAATTGAGGCCAAAATTAATGACCGTATCTGAGGAGTGCTCGCGTCCATCTTCCCGGCACCTGGTCACGGTTGGCCATGAGGTAGTCATCATAGGAGCAGGCAAGGTAGTGCTGCTGTCCCCGGGTGTCACGAATCTCTATCCACCACCGGTCGGTTATCATGCTCTTGATGAAGATGGCTTCGCCCTCCAGATCGCTGAGGGTAACGTGATAGCGGGTGAAGCGGTTGGTTGCCTGGTCTGCAAGGAAAGTGACCTCATACTGTTTCTGGGAGAATCCTTCGAGGAAGAACCATATCAGCTGCGCTGCCAGCTGGGAGGTCTGCATCCTGTTGTCCAGGGTGGGATTGACCTCCAGCACCGAGAATATCTTAAGGTTATCCGAGAGACCGGCGTACCTGGCAAGCAGGCATATCTCCTCTCCATAGAAGCCGTTGGCCGAAGGAAGGATGGTGCCGGGTGCATCTGACTGGCGCACCGAGCCTATATCAAACACTGCGGCAGCCGCGTCGCGGAAAAGCGGCTCGGTCTCATGCACCGCTGCCCGCACCTCACCTATGCGCATCATGTCATAATGCCTGCGGTTGAACCTGTTCACCACCTGCTGGTCAGTGAGATAGGTCTGATGGCCTATGGCTGAAAGGTGTGAGAGGCAGCTGCCGCTGCGATAGATGAGGTCATTCATCCAGTTTAATGAGTCCGGCGCTCTCTTCTCTGCCGTAAAATCTATGCGTGAATCAACGGAGACCAGTGACCACTTCTCCTTCCCGGCAGAGAGTGCTCTGTCAATGGCAGGCATCAGGGCGCTGGTCCCTCCGATGACCACGGGCACCACATTCTTTGACAGCAGCTCCAGCAACACATCGTGCAGCCCGGCGATGGTATCGTCAAACGATTCGCCCGGCCTGAAGTTGCCCAGATCT
Source organism: Bacteroidales bacterium (assembly GCA_012514255.1). Next base: position 1,824 of record JAAZAP010000114.1, read on the forward strand.
GCAACCTTCAGCCTGCCCGGCAGACAGGAGAAGGAGTAGAGACTTTTCCTGATGGCATCAGGGGCCTGTGAGGCTCCGGTGTTTGATGAGCTGCGGTCATCCGGCACACCGATTATTGCCACCGCCAAACCTTCAGGATCGCCGAGGGGCACATTCCCGGTGTTGACAGCCACATTATGAGGGAAGGCTGAGGATCCTTTCAGCGGTTCCACCCCTGGCCGGTCAAGACATACGGGATCAAGATACTGGTTAAGATCGATCATATTATATATAAGGTCACTTCTTCTTCCTGCCCCTGGTGCTCTTTGGTTTGCTGCCCTTCTCTATGATGGCCAGGCACTCCTCCCTGGTGAGCTTCTGCGGATCGCTCCCTTTCGGTATGCGGTAGTTAGTGTTGTCATGCGATATGTAGGGTCCGTAGCGGCCGTTAAGCACTTTTATGTCACCGAACTCGTTTATCACCTTCTGCTTTTCTACTTCCCTCTTCTCCCTGATGACCTCAATGGCTCTCTCTGCCGTGATGGTATATGGATCATCCACTCCCTTTTTAAGGGAGTAGAATTTGCCGGCATGTCTTACATATGGCCCGTATTTGCCCACTCCCACCGTCATCTCATCATCTTCAAAGGTACCTATGGTGCGCGGCAGATCAAAGAGGGCGAGAGCTTCCTCAAGGGTAATTGTCTCCAGCAGCTGGTCGCGCCTGAGGTTCGCAAAGCGAGGCTTATTGTCAGGTGAAGCTTCGCCCAGTTGTACCACCGGTCCGAAGCGGCTCATCTTCACTGATACGGGCTGGCCGCTGGCAGGGTCAGTACCCAGCTGCCTGGCGCCTGTCTGGCGGGCACGTATTGCAAGTGACTCGTCAACGGTCTTGCGGAAGGGTCCATAGAAGGAGGAGATCATCTCATCCCACTTCGTCTCCCCGGAGGCGATCTCGTCAAACTCCTTCTCCACCCCTGCAGTGAAGTTGTAGTCAAGTATGTCAGGGAAGTTGGCAATAAGAAAGTCATTGACTATCATGCCTATGTCTTTAGGGAAGAGCTTTGACTTCTCCTTGCCGGTTATCTCGCTCTTTTCACTACGTGTGATCTTGCCCCTGGAAAGTGACAGCTGTATGATGACCCGTTTCTCTCCCGGTCTGTCCTCACGGGCAACGTAGCCTCTCGACTGGATGGTTGAGATGATGGGTGCGTATGTTGACGGTCTGCCAATCCCCAGCTCCTCAAGCTTCTTTACCAGGCTGGCCTCTGTGTAGCGGGGCGGGGGAGTGGTGAAGCGCTGGAGGGCCGTGATGGTTCCGGGAGCCAGCTTCATTCCCCTGTCAACGCGTGGGAGGATAGCCTTCTCATCCTCTCCGGCGTTGCTGTCATATGATTCGGTATATACCTTCAGGAAACCGTCAAAGAGGATCACCTCGCCTGTTGCGGTAAAACTTACCGGAGAGGCTGACATGGCTATGGTGATGGTGGTCTTTTCCGTACGGGCATCAGACATCTGGGAGGCTATCGCCCTGCGCCATATCAGCTCGTAGAGTTTCTTTTCATTATTGCTTCCCGGCACTTCCTTCCTGTCAAAGTAGGTGGGTCTGATAGCCTCATGGGCCTCCTGGGCGCCGCGTGAGTGAGTCTTGAACTGACGTGTACGGGAGTAACCTGCCCCATATTCGGTTGTGATAACTTCCCTGGCAGTGTTGAGGGCCAGTGATGAGAGGTTGGTGGAGTCGGTCCTCATGTAGGTGATCTTCCCTGCCTCATAAAGCTTCTGTGCCACTGACATTGTCTGCGCCACCGAGAAGCCAAGCTTGCGGTAGGCTTCCTGCTGAAGGGTGGAGGTGGTGAAGGGGGGCGCCGGAGAGCGGGTGCCGGGTTTAACCACTATATTTTCTACTGTGAATTCAGATCCATCACATTTTTCCAGGAAGAGCCTGGCTTCCTCCTCGGTGCTGAATTTTTTCGGACACTCAGCCTTCAGCATCACATCGGTGCCTTCACTGTTCTTCCCGCTGAAGGAACCCGTTACCCTGAAGGCGGAGTCAGCCGTGAAATTTATTATCTCACGCTCACGGTCAACGAGGAGGCGTACGGCAACCGACTGTACCCTTCCGGCGGAGAGGGAGGGCTGTACCTTCTTCCACAGCACAGGTGAGAGCTCAAAGCCTACGAGCCTGTCGAGTATCCTCCGTGCCTGCTGGGCGTTGACCAGGTTCATGTCAACCTGACGGGGCGACTCTACCGCGCGGGTGATGGCCTCTTTCGTTATCTCATGGAACACTATGCGGCGCGTGGTGGCGGGGTCAAGCCCGAGAACGGCAATAAGATGCCACGCTATGGCCTCCCCCTCGCGGTCCTCATCGGAGGCAATCCACACGGTCTGTGCCTGGCCTGCCAGCTTGCGAAGGTCGGCCACCACCTTCTTTTTGTCTTCGGGGACCTCATAGACAGGGGCGAAACCCTTATCAACCTCGACTCCAAGATTATTTCTCACAAGGTCACGTATATGCCCGAAGCTTGATACTACAGTGAAATCCTTTCCCAGGAACTTTTCTATTGTTTTAGCTTTTGCAGGTGACTCAACTATTACCAGGTTTTCTGCCATCCGAGATTTTTTAAAAACAGGGCAAAGTAAATGAATAAGGGCACTAACTTCAAAATAATTGGAAAAATTTCTGTATTATTCATTAAATTAGCGCCCTTATAATGAGGCTATCATGAGGGATAAGAAATTCAGGAAGAACATTGCCTGGTTCTGGGTGATAATATCTCTGCCTGCACTGCTGGTGCTGATACTGTTCATCCTTATCTCTGCCAACAGGCTTGGGCCTATTCCCTCTTTCGGGGAGCTGGAGAACCCTGATAACAGCCTCGCGGCCGAGGTCTATTCTGAAGATGATGTACTGCTGGGAAAGTTTTATATACAGAACCGCACCTGGACGGAATATGAAGAGATATCACCATATGTGATTGATGCTCTTATTGCCACTGAAGACATCAGGTTCTACAGGCATTCGGGAATAGACTTCCGGGGGCTGGCAAGGGTGCTGGTCAAGACCATCATACTTGGTCAGAACACCGGCGGGGGCAGTACCATCACCCAGCAGCTGGCGAAGAACCTGTTCCTTCCCAGGGATCTTTCCAATGATCCTGCAATTGTGCGTGCCTCAAGGCTTGCTGTGGCTAAATTCAAGGAGTGGCAGACGGCGGTGAAGCTTGAGAAGAGCTACACCAAGGAAGAGATCATCACCATGTATCTCAACGTGTTTGACTTCATTTACAATGCCGTTGGAATCAACTCGGCAGCGCGGATATACTTCAATACAACCCCTGACTCGCTTAACGTCGAGCAATCTGCCATGCTGGTGGGCATGCTCAAGAATTCGGTGGCCTACAATCCACTGCGCAATGAGGAGTCAGCCTTGCGGAGACGTAACGTGGTCATATCCCAGATGGAGCGGTACGGATACATATCACATGCTGTGGCAGACTCGGTAAGTCAGTTGCCCCTGGGGATAGACCTTCGCGAGGACAGTCACAATACCGGCCTGGCAACCTACCTGAGGGAATATATCAGGTCAACCATGAATAGCAGGGAGCCGGAGAGAAATAGTTTCTGGTCAGAAGATCAGTACAATGATGCTCTATGGCACTGGGAGAATGACCCGCTCTACGGCTGGTGCCAGAAGAACACAAAGCCTGACGGCACTCCGTATAACCTGTATCGTGATGGCCTGAGGATCTACACTACGCTTAACTCGAAGATGCAGACCTATGCCGAGGAGGCACTGGTGGAGCATCTCTCGGAGAACCTCCAGCCGGTATTCGACAAGAGGGCTAAAAACAACAGAAACCCGCCCTGGTCCAATGACCTCACCACCGCCCAGGTAAAGCAGATAATGGACCGGTCGATAAGGCAGAGCGAGAGATACCAGAGCATGAGACGTAATGGCATTCCGGAGGATTCAATCACCCTGGCCTTCAATACGCCTATACCCATGAAGCTCTTTTCATGGACCGGAGAGATTGACACGGTGATGACCCCCATTGACTCAATAAGGTACTATAAGTACTTTGTCAGATCATCCTTCATGGCCATGGATCCACATACGGGTCATGTCAGGGCATATGTCGGAGGACCTGACTTCAGGTACTTCAAGTATGATGCTGTCACACAGCAGAAGAAACAGGTGGGATCAACCATCAAGCCGTTCCTCTATACGCTGGCCATGCAGGACGGTTATTCGCCATGCTTTGAGGTTGAGAATGTAGCCCGTTCGTTTGAGCTGCCATCAGACTCGGTCCCGTGGAGCCCCAGAAGCTCCGGCCCTAAGGAGTATCACGGCAAGATGGTGACCCTGAAATGGGGCCTTGCCCAGTCAGAAAACTATATTTCTGCCTGGCTGATGAAGCAGTTCTCACCCCAGGCAGTGGCTGACATCATGCACCGCATGGGCATCAGGAGCTTTATTGACCCGGTATATTCAATTTTCCTGGGGACCTCTGATCTCTCATTGGAGGAGATGGTTGGGGCCTATGGCACCTTTGCCAATAAGGGAGTTTATACCCGCCCGCTGTATGTCACACGTATTGAGGACCGGAACGGAAACGTCATCTCCACCTTCAATCCCTACATTGACGAGGTGATAAGCGAGGATGATGCCTACCTGATGACATCACTGCTTAAAGGCGTGGTCACCAACGGAACGGCGGTGAGGCTAAGGCTGACCTACAAGCTTAACAATGCCATGGGAGGCAAGACCGGTACAACACAGAACCACTCCAACGGGTGGTTTATGGGTGTCATGCCGGACCTGGTGGCAGGTGTCTGGACCGGATGGGAGGACCAGGCTATCCACTTTGAGGATCTCTCCATGGGCCAGGGCGCAAACATGGCACTGCCGGTATTCGGGCTCTTCCTGCAGAAATTGCTTGCCGATGAGGAGTTTGCCATCATGGGCACTGCTGATTTTGAAGCACCCCCGGGCTTCAATGTGGAGCTTGACTGTGACAGGGTGAAGGTTGAACAGAAGGCCAATTCCTACAGGCAGCGGGAGTACTAGGATAGAAGTCTGCAGTCAGCAGTCAGCAGTCAGCAGTTTTATCCCGTATCCGCCGGCTGGAGGATCGGGACAGCAGTCGGACCGGCATCAGGAAATGTCCGGCTGACAATTTCAGGAGACAGTTGTGCGGTTGATTATTCAGGAGAACAGAGTCTTCACCAGTCCTTCGATCTTGTAAACCTTTGATATTTTCAGGCCGGGCACTTCCCTTATGTTCCTGTGGAATCCGGAGATCACAATCTCACTGAATCCCATCCTGGCTGCCTCGGTGATCCGTTGATCAATCCTGGCCACCGGTCTGACCTCGCCGGAGAGGCTCACCTCGGCAGCGAAAGCCGTATAGTGATCAACAGGGATGTCGAGGTTTGAGGAGAGCACTGCTGCCACCACTGCCAGGTCAATGGCAGGGTCACTTACTTTCAGCCCCCCTGCTATATTCAGGAACACATCCCTGGCACCGAGCCTGAAGCCTGCTCTTTTCTCAAGTACTGCCAGCAGCATGTTCAGGCGCCTGGTATCAAATCCTGTTGAGCTGCGCTGGGGTGTTCCGTAGACAGCGCTGCTCACCAGTGATTGTGTCTCTATCAGGAAAGGCCGCACGCCGTCAACCGTGGCGGCGATGGTCACCCCGCTGGCCGGATCGCGGTCACGGCGTATGAACAGCTCTGAAGGATCAGTCACCTCGCGCAGTCCTTTGGACCCCATCTCAAAGATGCCTATCTCTGCCGTAGACCCGAAACGGTTCTTCACGGGCCTGAGAATGCGGAAGACATAGTTACCGTCGCCTTCGAACTGCAGGACCACGTCAACAATATGTTCAAGCACTTTCGGTCCTGCCAGGGTGCCGTCCTTGGTTATATGTCCTATCAGTATTACGGGCACGCCTGACTCCTTGGCATAGCGAAGCATCCTCGCTGTGCACTCCCTGACCTGGGTCACTGATCCGGCGGACGACTCCAGCAGCGATGAGCTGAGTGTCTGGATGGAATCAATGATCAGCAGCTCAGGTTTGATGGCTTCGGTCTGGGTGAGGACGCTGTCCAGGTCAGTCTCGTTATAGATGAAGCACCTTTCATTCTTACCCTCCAACCTCCCGGCTCTCAGTTTTACCTGACCCTCGCTCTCTTCGCCGGAGACATAGAGGACCGTTCTGCCCTGTGTTGCAAGGGCTATCTGCAGGGCCAGTGTCGACTTGCCTATTCCCGGCTCGCCACCCATGAGTATCAGTGATCCCTTCACCATCCCTCCCCCGAGGATGCGGTCAGTTTCGGAGATGCCTGAGGTGATGCGGTCATTCTCATTCACCTCTATTCCTGACAACAGTTCGGGTTTTCGCCTGGTGATATCCCTGCTGATGCCGGAGGGTGGGGAGGAGGAGACTATCTCTTCGCGGTAGCTGTTCCATTCACCGCAGGCCGGACAGTGGCCTATCCATTTGGGTGACTCTGCGCCGCAGTTCTGGCACACATATACGCTTTTGCTCTTTGCCATATGACACAAGGATTTTGCAACAGCCAAATTTACTAAAAAAGAAAAGGTATCAGATCTCTTTTTCTGACACCACCGAGGAGAGCACCTTGCCGCCCTTCTTCCCGAAGAGCGCATAGAGCGAGATGGCGCCCATGATGGCTATCAGGATCATCTGTGACTCATGCTCCAGGGTGGCATAGGCGAGACCTTCCTCCAGGGGTATGGCGTATGCCACCAGCATTCCGCGTGACACTATCCAGTGATATGCTCCCAGGCCGCTCTGCACCGGCGCCGCCATGCCGAAGCTGCCAATGATAAGGATAAACAGGGTGGCTTCCACGCCAAGGCCTGATGTTGATTCCAGACACAGCAGCGGAAAATAGGACATTAAAAAGTAAGAGACCCAGAGCAGCAGCGTAAGAATCAGGAACTCCCACTTGCGCCGTAGCCGGAGGATTGACTTGAGGCCCGCAAACAGACCATCGGAGAAAGAGTATAGCTTTTTGAAAACAGGATAACTTGAAAGCCTCTCACGCAGCATGAAAAACATCACTGCCGCCGTGATAGCGAGTAATATTATTATGACCGTTATCACCGTTGCTGATCCGATGGATGAGGTGATTTTCTCCTCGGCCGGCGCAAAGATATTTTCTGAGAGGAAGGATCCCGTGGCAGTGCTCCCGGCAATAACCGTCACTGCAAGCACCACCAGCACAGTGAGGATGTCAACAGTGCGCTCTATGAGCATCGTTCCCACAAGCCTGTCAAAGGGTATGTTTTCCTTCTTTCCCAGGGCGGCGCACTTGGCCACTTCACCGAGCCTGGGAAAGATCATGTTGGCAAAGTAGCCGGTTACAACAGCATGGCTCGTGTTGACCAGGCCGGGGGTGCTTCCCAGGGGCTCGATGAGCAGTATCCACCGGCGGGCCCTGATGATGAAACTCAGGATGGAGAAGATAACAGCGGGCAAAAGCCAGAGATAATTCGCTTTGCGGAGGACAGTCCACAGCTCCGCGAAGTCGATGTCACGAAACGACAGCCATAGAAGAAGAGCGGCAAAGGCCAGAAACAGGACAGCCCTCAACGATTGCTTCAAACCCTTTTTCAAAGTTCAGATCAGTTTATTTGTGGCAGTATCGGGAAATATCAGATGCGGCTTGAATGATCTGGCCTCTTCAGGGGTGAGATGGACGTAGGCCATTATAATAACAACGTCTCCCACACTCATCTTCCTGGCTGCAGGGCCATTGAGACATATCTCTCCTGATCCCCTGCGTCCGGTGATTACATAAGTCTCCAGTCTCTCCCCGTTGTTCCTGTTCAGCACCTGTACCTTCTCATGCTCCAGCAGGCCGGCAGCATCCATCAGGTCTTCATCGATGGTGACACTGCCTATGTAGTTGAGATCCGCGCCGGTGACGGTAACGTTATGTATCTTTGATTTGAGAATCTCTATTGTCATCTTGTCTGATTGGTTGTTGACGGTGCAAAGATATATCCTTTTTTTTACCGCAACTCCACTTCAATATTGTCTATCAGCCTTATCTCACCGGCCCTGAGGGCGATACATGCATAATATTTTTTGTCCGGAAACATCTCTATGACCGCTCTTACCGGAGTGAGGGTGTTCTCCTCCACTATCTCAAAATATTCCAGGCTGAAGCCGGGGATCATATTTATCCGGTCAGCAACAAACTCTTTTATCTCTGTTATCTCATAATCAGAGATCATTGCTCCTGCGGCAATCAGGGCCCGGTATATCTCACCGGCTCTCTCCCGGTGTTGTGCCAGCAGCCTTCTGTTGCGGCTGCTCATTGCCAGGCCGTCAGGCTCTCTGACGATGGGGCAGGCAATGATCTCCAGCTTCGGATAGTGGCGTCTGGCCAGCTCCCTGATTATGGAGAGCTGCTGGAAGTCTTTCTGCCCGAAGAAGGCGCATGAAGGCCTGATGATGTCAAAGAGGCGTGAGACCACCTGCACCACTCCGTTGAAATGGCCCGGCCGGTGCAATCCCTCCATAACCTTATCAAGATCGCCAAGGTCAAACTGACGTGTGTCAGGCTCGGGATAGATCTCCTCAACCGAAGGTGTAAAGACGAAGTCATTCTCCCTGAGGTGCCCTGACAGCATCTGCAGGTCGGCATCGAGGGTCCTGGGATATTTTGCCAGGTCATCAGCATCATTGAACTGTGTTGGATTGACGAAGATGCTCACGGCTGCCATGCGGCAACTATCCACTGCTTTCTGAACCAGTGACATATGACCCTCATGCAGCGCTCCCATGGTAGGAACGAAGCCCGGGTTACGAAGGACATATACCCTGTAATGCTCCTTCACCTCCTTGGCTGTTGTCAGTACTTTCATGACTGCGGAATTAATCAAATGACCGGTGCCTTTTGTCATCATGACAGGGGCCCGGTACTGCAAAATAACACCATTTTGTCGGTAACCTGTTGTATTTAAGCTTGGAAATTAATTCTATTTTTTTTATTATCTTTGCATTTTCAATTAATATCCAGTTATATCGGGAGGTTTTAATGGAGAGCAGAAGGGTATTGTTTGTTTCACAGGAGATCATGCCCTATCTTGGTGAGACAAAGCTTTCAAAGATCAGCCGTGATCTGCCGCA
>JAAZAP010000115.1 GCA_012514255.1 Bacteroidales bacterium
TCATGTCAGCACTGCGTTTCAGTGAAGAGGAATTCAGGGAGAACCTGGTCGGATTCATCAGGGAGAAGGGACTGACCGATGCATACCTGCAGGTCTTCCATCCCCTGATGCAGAAAGCCAGGGTGCTGTGGCTGACAGATTGTATCTCAAAACCCCAGGAGCAGTTTATCAGGCATGTTATCAGGACCATTCTGATATCCGAGGATATCTCGCATGATGCTCCTGTAAGCGGTCATAGCGCGGCAATCATTAACCTGGGTGACACGGAATTTGAAAATAATCTCGTTTTTCTTAAATTCCTCCTTCGGCAAAAGGGTTACAACGTGGTATATACGGAAGGGACGCTCAACGCAGATGACATAAGAGGCATTCATTCCGTAAGGCCCTTCAGCGTTCTCGCGATTAACCTGCCTGCCTCAGAGCCTGATGAAGAGGTGAAGGGATTCTGCAGTGACATGGCAAAGGAGCTTGATCTGAAGAAAATACTTGTGCTGGGCAGGTATGACACCAGCGGTGCATGGAGCAATGGTAAAGCAAAGGCTGTCTGCTCCCCGGCCGGACTGGCAGAGTGGGCAAACAGCCTCTGAAAAATCTTTTCTTAACTTTTACTTCTTAACAGTTACCACGATGGAGTCAGCTATCTGCAGAGCCGTGGTGATGGTGCTCAGGTCAGTGAACAGCTCCCCCGTCTCCCCTGTTGGATGACTATGGCCAACAGGCTTAAGCAGATATCTTTCCTTCAAATCATCAAGATCGATGATACTTTCATAAACAACTGCCGGCTGGGCATTGAACAGGTAATTCCTGTTACCCGGGTATTTGTCGTTTGTCCAGTATTCATTCCAATCCCAATTCTGGTTAACCTCGAACATCACCCTGAATCTTGAGGGAAGAGGATTGTCCGCCCGGCTCTTAAGCACGAAACTGGTCACAGGGGTTGCACCGCTGTAAGCATCGGCTACAGGGTTATCAGGATCAGGCATGTAGAGTCCATCCGATGCGCGGATGCCTCTCCTGTGCGACCAGAATGGCAGTGTCTGGGGAGCCCGTTTGGCAGCCTCAATCCATTTGCCTGTGGCATTGGAACCATATTTAAATACACCGATGGCAATAGCCCTGGGAACGAATAATGTCTGAATGTATTCACCCTCCTCATCTTCAAGCCATACAGCCATGAGCGGATAGTATAGCGAGGGTCCTCCATAGAACCTGAGTTCAATCTCCTGACCTTCACCGGCCGGATTTGTTACCACATCGGTAAATGTCTGCCTCTGCGCAAGCCGCACTGCTGACGGCTTCGGCGAGCAGGAGGTAAGAAGCAATGACGCTATGATTGTTATTATTATGTACCTCATCTTATTCATTTATTTCAGATTTCAATTATTATGCCTATTGTCGGGAGCACCGTGCCGGCCTCAGCCTCAATATATTTAAGGAGATAGCGCTCAGGATCAAGCGGGTCTATCAGGGCTGCGCCGTCAGCGTTGGTCTGCAGAACCAGTATATCCGGCTGGTCAGCCTTGAAGTTATATACGTTCTGTACGTCAACGTAGAGCATGAGGGACCAGTTATCGAAATAGAATTGCTTATCGATCCGGATATCGAGCTGGCTGAATCCTTTCAGCCTCTCGCTGTTGAAGCGGCTGTAATCAAGATAGCCCTGCCCTGTAACATTCCATGCATCAATGTATGATGATCTGTTGACATCAAAGGGGGTATAAGGAGCACCGCCTACATACCTCCAGCGGAATCCTGCATCCCAGCTTTTCCCGATACTCTTCGTTGCCGTCACACTCAAGAGGTGCCTGTTATCCCAGGCAGTGGGTATAAATCTTCCATCAGTACCCTCAAACTCACTTCGCACGAAAGTGTAGGAAAAGACCATGTTCAGTCCTTCGAGGTCCCTGGCCCGGCCCATCAGCTCAAGTCCGTAAGCCCTTCCTTCTGCCGTTGAAACCAGTGCTTCATTGCCAAAGACGCCATAACCTGCACTCTTGGTGGCCAGAGGCACCTGGTCAGCCACGGAGAAGGGATAATCAGAGTAGAGTTTGTAGAAACCCTCCAGGGTGAACTGCAGCCGCTCGTCGGGGATGATCTCCACGCCACCCACAAGGTGGTCAGCAGCTATGTATTTAAGGTCATTCTGTTTATTAATGTAGTTGCCGGAATTGTCTTTCAAGCCGAGTGAGGTATATGCCGGCAGCTGGTAGTAGCGTCCGACATTAAAGTTGAGGTTTACCAGGCTGTTAAGTGAATATGAAGCTGACAGGCGAGGTGAAATCTGTGTCATGGGATTAGCCATCACGGATGAATAAGAGTTGGCATCCGTTCGCAGGCCGAAGGAAAGTTTCAGTTTCTCGTCCATGAAGGCGCGGCTCACCTGCCCGAAGGCAGCATATTTGAAAAAGACCAGGTTGGAATTGTAAAGCTCAGTATCAAGTCCCCCGGCACTGAAGAACTGACGGAAAGTGTCATTGCGGTAACGCGACATCTCCGTGCCGGCGCCATAACTCACCCTCAGGGAGTTGGGCCAGACCACAGTACGCTCGTACCTGAGACGGATATCTCCCTCACCGCTCTGGTAATCATATGTTTTGTTGGCAGGATCGGAATCATCATTGTTCAGGTACTTGAACTGAGTATTGTTCAAGTAGTTGCGACTGAGAACAAACATATCGGAACCATCGGACCGGAAGTGTCTGTAGACAGCGCCAACGGTATAGCTGTACTGCTCCTGTGTGGGAATATATCCAAGGATATAGCGCTGATATTCTGTCTCATTGGCATCAAGGTTAAGCCTGAAATCGTCCTTCGCTCCTATACCCAGAACAGTAAGTTCATTCTTTTGATCAAATTTGACCTTGTACTTAAACTGAAAATCAGTATAGGTTGGCAGGAACGGCAATCCGATTGCGCCAAATAGGAACTGAAGGTATGACCTGCGGGCCGATACTATCAGTGAGCCTCTCTCTCCCACAGGTCCGTTAAAGGTAAGTCCGAGGTCAGAAGCGCCGACGGTGGCGCGTAGAGAACGCCTTTCCCTGTTGCCGTCGATCATGGTAAAATCCATCACCGAGCTGAGGGCGTTACCCCTGGAGGCAGGGAATGCCCCCGAGAGGAAATCGACTGACCTGACGAAGTCTACGTTTATGATCCCTGTCGGACCGCCGGATGACCCCTGGGTGGAAAAGTGATTAAGATAGGGAATCTCCACATTGTCAATGAAAAACCTGTTCTCATTGGGGCCTCCGCCCCTCACTATCACATCATTCCTGAATGCCGGGGTGGATGCGACTCCGGGGAACGACTGGATGACACGTGAGATATCACGGTTACCACCCGGGTTGAGTTCTATCTCCTGGATACTGATTATACGCGCGGAGATGGGACTTTCCACCGACTTGCGGAAGGGTGAGGGCCTTACTATCACATCACCAACCTCAACCACGGTGGTCTCGAGCGGGATAACCAGGTTCACTTCATTATTGTTTGTGACCATGACGCCCTCAGAGACATATGTTTTGTATCCCACCGAGGAGACCCTCAGTTCCACAAAACCCGGCTGCACGCCCGTAAAGCTGAAATAACCGTCGAAGTCAGTCATGGCGCCCGTGGTGGTATTCCAGATCACCACACTGGCAAATGGCACAGGCTCATTGGTGGTGGCATCAACCACCTGCCCGCGAATGATTCCTCCTCCCTGCTGTGCCGCAAGGCTGCTACTAAAGAGGATCAAAAAAATCAATAGTGTATAGCGTCTCATCTTGTTAAGTTTTCGTGCAACAAAAACAAGCCAGGCGGGTTTTTGTTCAATTTTTTCTATTATTTATTGTACATCAGCTCATTAAAATATTTCTCCTCTGCTGAAAGATTGAGGAAGGGGGCGCGATTTTTGAGGTCGCTGATCCTTTCAAGCATTGCTGCCGCGAAGGGTGCAGCTTCGGCAGGACCGCCGGAGAGGCGGTGTGCCATTGCCCGGGTGATCCTTGCTGCCTCGTTCCACAGTCGTTGTACATGTCCGGGCAAAAAAACGGTACTGAATTTTTCCCATATATAATCGATTGCCGTCTCTGACGGATGGACCATATCAGATGCATAGTAACGGTAATCACGCAATTCGTCCATGAATATCTCGTAAGCCGGGAAGTACCCTTCAACCAGTGGGTGTCCGAGCAGTTCCTCTGTTGCCAGGAGGAGGTGGGCTTTGCTCAGCTGGTTGGCATGGGCGCCGTCAGACAGGTGGCGTACCGGGCTGACAGTGAACCATATCTTCAGATGCGGGTTGACCGCGGCGAGACGGTCCAGTGTATCTTTCCAGCGTGCGGCGATCTCCTGCCATGAAGCCTGCCTCCGGGTGAATAAAGATGAGGGGAGCTTGTGGCAGTTGGCAACAATGGTATCAGTCTCCTTAAGATTATATATATAAGAGGTGCCGAACGTGACAAAAAGGAATGAGGCTTTCCGCAGGAAGGCAGACGCGCTCCGGCTTACACCGTTCAGCCTCTCTATCAGCACATCCCGCTCATAAGAGGAGAAAGCGGTATGATGATCAAGGCTCATGTACCTGTTCTGATGCAGATAGATGTCCTTCTCCGAGTAGACATAACCGGATGCAAACCGGTCAAGCGCCCTGGCCACAGAAAAGGGATTGAAGAGAGTGCCATGAGGATTTACCATCACAGGCAGTTTGCCGGAAGCCATGCGATAACCAATCTCGCCTGCGAAGCATGATCCGAGAAACATCACAGGCGTGTCAAAGGTGATTTCCGATGCGGAAGAGGGAAGCGGCACCCCGGTCAGAAGCTCCATGCCTCAATACTTATATTAAGGTATCCATCCACTCCGTGATGAAGTCGAAGTGGTCATCCTTCAACAGGTCATTATGTAGCTCATGGTAACCCTCATCCCATAGCTTAAGCGTTGCTTTGGGGGCAGCATCAGCAACCCTGACAGACCCTGAGGGTGACGTAATCATGTCATTGCGTCCATGAGCCAGCAGCAACGGTACTGTAATCTCACCTGCCCGGGACAGGGTCTCTTCAGCTGCATCAGACATCCAGCGGTAGAGTCCTGCAGAGATGAGACCATGAACGAGGGGATCATGCCTGTACGCAGTGACCACCTCCGGATCACGGGAGAGATACTCGGTTTTGAGTCCTGATGGCTGCGTCATGCCCGGCATCAGCTGACCGGCCACATTGGCAAGCAGCAGCTTGAGGGCGGGTGGCGATTCAGAAAGGATCACCCATGGCGAGGTGACAATGGCTCCCGTGACGTCAGGCATGCGCCTGATCAGATAATTAAGTACTATCCCTCCGCCAAGGCTGTGACCATAAAGAAAGAGCGGAATTCCCGGGAACTCGCGGCCTATCTCGCCCAGGAGAGTATCAATTGTATCATATACCTTCTCAGGCGATGGTACCACACCCCACCGGCCTTCTGAATGCCCATGCCCCGGCAGGTCAAAAGCACGCAGGGTCACCCCCGTCTCATTGAACCTTTCACCCCATGTGGAATACCTGCCGGCATGCTCTCCCAATCCATGCACCAGCAGGATGATTGCACGCGGAACACCGGATGCATCAAAACTGTAAAAGGCAGTTTTCCCTGCAGGATAATCTCTTAGCTCCATAAGACACTTTTTTGTAAATATAGGCAAAAGAGAGGAAAAGCTCAGGTCTTATGCTGCGGGAAAAGCCAGTTGAACAAAACGGCAATATCATTTTTAAGTTATAACGCTGATTATATGATTGATGACTTGCAACGCACCCTTCTTGCACCCTGCTGTGACTCATTTTTGTCACAAACCGACTGAAAAAAATACCTGCAAGTCTTAATTTAGACATGGCCAGCTTAATGCTCTGTTCCTGTGTTTTTTATCGTTTAGAAAAAGCCTCCAGGAACCTCTCTTTAACAATAATTTAAGATATTCGGATTTGGATATCTTAATTTACCCGTTTAACTTTGTGTCAACAAACGAAAAAAACAGGAGAGATGACTGCACAGGAATTCACAACAAGCATAATAGATCTGAAGGGCAATCTTCAGAAGTACGCCCTCAGTCTCACCCTTGACCGCGACAACGCGCTTGATCTCGTTCAGGA
>JAAZAP010000116.1 GCA_012514255.1 Bacteroidales bacterium
GAGGTTGAAAGAAAGAAGCCCGGCAGGCCCAAGGCACGCAAGAGATTCCAGTTCAGCAAGCGTTAGGAGTTCAACAGCAATTAATTATAGATGCAGGTTTAGTATCTAAATTGCATTGACTTCCCGCAAAGGAACTACTCTGCAATTGACTTCACAGAACGTAAACTTAACAACAGATTTAAAATGTCAAGAACCAATTTCAAAGAATTACTGGATGCCGGTGTACACTTCGGACACCTGAAGAGAAAATGGAACCCGGCCATGGCTCCCTATATATTCATGGAGCGCAACGGCATTCACATTATTGACCTTGAAAAAACCGTCATCAAGATTGACGAGGCTGCAGCTGCCCTGAAGCAGATAGCCAAATCCGGACGCAAGGTGCTCTTCGTGGCTACCAAGAAGCAGGCGAAAGATATCGTTTCCGAGAAGGTAGGAGCGGTTAATATGCCATACGTGACCGAAAGATGGCCTGGTGGAATGCTCACCAACTTCCCCACCATCCGCAAGGCGGTAAAGAAGATGGGATCAATAGATAAAATGGCCACTGACGGCACTTTTGACAACCTCTCCAAGAGAGAGAAGCTGCAGATAACACGCCAGAGAGCCAAGCTTGAAAAGAACCTGGGTTCAATAGCCGACATGACCCGCCAGCCATCAGCGCTGTTCGTGGTAGACGTGTGCAAGGAACATATTGCAGTTCATGAGGCTAAAAGACTGGGAATACCTGTGTTTGCAATGGTTGACACCAATTCGGATCCGTCAGACATTGACTTCGTGATTCCCGCAAATGATGACGCTGCAAAATCAATATCACTGGTGGTTGACATCATATGCCAGGCTATAGCTGAAGGTCTCAACGAGCGTAAGGCAGAGAAGGACAAGGACAATGCACAGTCTGACAGGGATGAGGTACCGGAAGGGTCACGGAAAGACAAATTCAAGGCTGCCGACTATGAAGAGGGCCAGCCTGAGGTGAAGGGAAAGAGCCCGGAAGAGGAAGAAACCGAAAAAGCCGGAGTGGCTGAAGAGGGGACTGCCGAAGAGGAAGAAAAATAGAAACAACCATTAAACACTTTTAATACAATGTCAACTATAACCGCTGCCGATGTCGCCAAACTGAGAAGATTGACAGGCGCCGGCATGATGGACTGCAAGAAGGCCCTGGAAGAGGCTGCAGGCGACTTTGAAAAAGCACAGGAATTAATCCGCAAGAGAGGTCAGGCTATTGCAAACAAGCGTGCTGACCGCGAAGCTACTGAAGGTGTGGTGCTGGCAAAGACCAGTGCTGACAGCAAAACCGGCATGATGATCTCGCTGAACTGTGAAACTGATTTCGTGGCGAAGAATACCGACTTCATCGCTCTCGGCTACACGATCCTCGACGAGGCCCTCAAAGCTTCTCCGGCTGATCTCGAAGCCCTTAAAAATATGATCATAGAAGGCAAGAAGGTGACCGACCTCGTTCTTGAAAAGAGTGGTATCACCGGTGAGAAGTTCGAGCTCTCTTACTTTGCCACCGTTAATGCTGCTGCCGTACAGGCATATATCCACCCCGGCAATAAACTAGCCGCCCTCGTGGGTTTCAACAAGGCAGGCATTGACCAGCAGGTATATAAGGATGTGGCAATGCAGGTTGCAGCCATGAATCCCGTCTCTCTTGACAGGGAGGATGTCCCTGAGAAGATCCTCGCCCAGGAGCTTGAGATTGCAAGGGAACAGGCACGTCGTGAAGGCAAGCCTGAGGAGATGCTTGAGAAGATAGCACAGGGTAAGCTGAACAAGTTCTTCAAGGAGAGCACCCTTATGAACCAGGAGTTCATCAAGGAGAGCAAGCTTACCGTCAGACAGTACCTGGAGAATGCCGAGAAGGGCCTCAAGGCTACAGGATTTGCCCGCTATACACTTAATGCCTGATCACAGGCAAACCCCAAATATGGAAACGACGCCTGCGGGGCGTCGTTTCTGTTTTTAAGCTGTCCTGCTTCCATTGTGAGGAAGCAGTATTGCTGTATGATAAAAAATTAGTAAATTGTAACACTAAATTAAATCTGACCTATGAAAAAGAACATCGGTAAAACTGACATGATCGTCAGGCTGGTGCTGGCAGCGTTGCTGGTAATCCTCTACTTTATTGGCGTGGGCAAGTTGCTGGGACTGATCTTCATTATTCTCGCAATAATCCTGGTACTGACGGCATTAACACGCACCTGTCCTCTCTACTACATCTTCAGGACCGATACACTGGGCAAGAAGTAGCAGGCAGGTTCTGTGTTTTTAAGACATGCAGCGGCATTCCTTCAGAGGGGTGTCGCTCTCTTTTTTCCTTTTTTCCCTGTTGTCCGGGCGCATTTTTTGCTAATTTCGTTACCGTCATAAAAAGAGGATGTTGCAATGAAGTACAAAAGAATACTGCTCAAGCTCAGCGGAGAGTCGGCCGGCGGCCCTGACGGAACAGGCATTGATGCCGCCGTACTGACAGGCTATGCCAGTCAGATAAGGGATATTGTTGAGGCAGGATGCCAGGTTGCAATTGTTATCGGCGGAGGCAACATATTCCGGGGTCTGGGAAGCACCGGCGACGGTTATGACAGGGTCAAGGGAGACCAGATGGGCATGCTTGCCACCGTGATCAACAGCCTCGCCCTGGAAAGTTTCCTTGCACGGGCCGGATGCAATGTAAAGGTGTTCACATCAATCCGCATGGAGCCGGTTGGTGAGCTCTACAGCCGTGACAAGGCCTCTTCGGCACTTGAATGTGGATGCGTATCCATTCTCGCCGGTGGGACGGGAAATCCTTTCTTCACCACAGATACTGCTGCCGCACTCCGTGCCGTAGAGCTGAACTGTGATGTGCTTCTCAAGGGAACACGTGTGGATGGCGTCTACACGGCTGATCCGGAGAAAGATCACTCTGCGGTTAAATATGAAACCCTCACTTTCTCTGAGGCTATTGAAAAAAAGCTGAGAGTGATGGATCAGACCGCCTTCTCAATGTGTCGCGAGAACAGCATGCCCCTTATTGTCTTTGACATGAACAGGGAGGGCAATCTCCGGGCTGTTGTGGAGGGCAACAAGTGCGGTACACTCATAACTCTCTGAAAAGATTTGTTTACATTTGCCATTATCAGAATAATCAATAACCACATGACTGAAGAACTGGAACTATTCAGGGATGAAGCGGAAGAGAGGATGGACAAGGCCGTACAACACCTTGAGTATGAACTCTCGCATCTTCGCGCCGGCCGCGCCAACCCGTTGCTGCTTGACGGAATATCTGTTGAATACTATGGCACAATGACACCGCTGGCACAGGTATCCAATATCAATACACCCGACGCAAAAAGCATTCTTGTTCAGCCGTGGGAAAAGAATATGCTTGGCGTAATAGAAAAGGCTATCCTTGCCGCCAATATAGGCATGACCCCCATCAATAACGGTGAGGTCATCCGTATAAACGTGCCTCCGCTGACCGAGGAGAGACGCCAGCAGCTGGTGAAACAGGTAAAACAGGAAGGCGAGGCAGCCAAGATCAGCATACGGTCAGGACGTAAATGGTTTCTTGACGAGCTCAGGACACTGCTCAAAGAGGGCCTGCCTGAGGATGAGGAGAAAAACGGGGAGAAACTTATCCAGGAAATGACCGACAGGCATATAGCCAGGGTTGACAGGATAGTTGAATCCAAGGAAAAAGAGATTATGACCGTCTGAAAATCTCCACAGACATTCTTCCCCTATCTGCCGCCACCCGGTCTGAAGATCATCTCGTATTTCTTCGCTGCCTCCACGGCTTCCTCCGAGAAGGGTTCACTGTAGAACCCGTTGTTCACATAAGTCTCCGTCTGAGAAAGGTAGAATGGACTGCCGGGGATGCCTGATGTGCCGGTAGGAATAACAGTGAGCGACTTATCCCAGTCGGCCGTATTGAAGATATGTCTCTCGGAGGCACCGTGTACTGCCTTCAGGTTGTCTCTGAAAGCGTAGGGAGCCACAGTGTGATAGCTTCCTCCGATACCGTAGCTCTTCGAGTTGAGACGCAACAGCCTGTCAAGGATCTTAACCCCTCCCATCGGGTGTTCAAGGGTGAAGGTGTGGACCTTACCCCATTGCCAGTTCTCCCCGTATTCACCATAATGGGCTGTGAGGGTATCAAGAGCTGACCTGATGCTTCTGGCAATTATAATTTCCATGGTCTCCTTTTCCGGCGTGTCAACATTGTCAATCCACTCATCAGGTCCTTCCTTCATCATAGTGTACAGGTAAAAATCGTGCTGCCGCCCCAGTGGTGAACCATAAAGCTCGTCAAGCTCATCAAGCATTATGTGACGGGCCATCTCTGCCCTGATGAACTCAAAGAGAGTAGGAGCAACCAGTGTTGCATCCATTGTATAATCCCACTCCTTCAGTTCCTCAAGGGCATACTTTTCATCCCCGGCGGGGGTGTCGATTGTCTCAGCTCCCTTAAGAATGAAAGGAGTCATCATGGCGGCATACGATGAATGGTTGTCAGTGATCATCCTTTTGAAGTCATCAATGCCCAGGATCTCTTTTTCCGCAGCCATCTCCCTGATCCTCATAATGCGGTAGGGTATTGAAAAATCACCGCTGATGAAGAACGGATAGCTCTCATCCACCGTCCTCTGGTTGGCTGATGACACAAATCCGGCTTCCGGGTTGAATGATGAAGGAAGTAGTTCAAACGGAACATATCCCTTCCATTCATACTCGTCGGTGTCGCCCCTGCGGGGAAGGAGTCCTGTGCCCTTTCTTACGGGAATGCCGCCACCGGTGTTAAGGCCGATATTTCCTTCAACATCTGCATATGCAAAGTTCTGGCTTATTGACCTGAAATGGCTGAGCGCCGTCCGGAACTCCTCCCAGTTGCGTGCCCTGTTCAGCAGATACACCGCGTGTATCTCATCACTGTAGTCATAGCCTGACCAGCACATTGTCATTACTTCGTCATTGATGCCCCTCATCCCGGAGATGACCGGTCCGTGATGGGTGTACCTGATTACGTGTGTCTGCGATGAGTCATCGGTCATCTTCAGCTGATGCTCCTCTTCCCTGAAGGGCAGCCACTCACCATTATACAAATAATTACTGCCTGTGGAGTCAACCGTCTCAACAAAAAGGTCGATATCATCAACGCTCAGGTTTGTCAGACCCCATGCGATCCTGTCATTATGTCCGGCAATGACAAAGGGCTCTCCCGGGAAGAGCACACCCGTCACATTCAGCTTACCGGAGATAACCTGGTGCACCTGCATCCAGAATCCCGGAACATTGAATCCAAGGTGCATGTCATTGGACAGGATGGGTTTACCGGTCTCGCTCCTTTCGCCGGAGACAGCCCAGTTATTGCTCCCCGAGAAGGTGACTATACCCAGCTCTTCAAGTTTATCCATAGAGGTGACCGCTGCCATAACTTTGTCTATCAGCTTATCATCCAGCCTGAACTCCGGGAAGACAACCTCATCAACCAGGGTCCAGTCAGCAATAAGCTCCGAGGCTTTCTCAGGGCCCAGTTTTCTTCCGAGTTTGTAGCTGTTGACCTCATTGGAAAGATTTGATGATGCCAGATCCCACCCTATAAAGCCAATAATATTGGTTATATCCGTGGTTGTCCAGGGCTCGGGGGTATAACCCAGCACCCTGAATTCCGGAGGGAGCTTTTTTCCGCATTGGTCTATCCAGGCATTGACTCCCCTGGCATATGCCTGAAGAGACTCCAGGATGGCCGGATCTTCATTCTCCAGTACCAATTTCGACTTCTCCGGCATGCCCAGCGCCCTGAGGAAGATGTCGGTTTCAAACATGTCTCTCTTGAACAGTTCAGAGAGCCTGCCCTGTGTGGCATGCCTGACCATGTCCATCTGCCAGAGCCTCTCCTGGGCCGTGATGTAGCCGGTCATGAAATAGAGATCGTGTTCATTTGAGGCATATATATGAGGCACACCGCGCTCATCGCGGATAACCTTGACTTCGGCCGTAAGGCCGTCAATATCCTTTTCCCCGTTAAGATCGGGCAGGCCTGATTTGCGAAGTGCCGGAACAGCTATCACTCCTGCCAGGAGAGCAATGGCAATGATCACGGCAAGTACCGTAAGAATGACTTTAAGAATCTTCATATAGATTGCGGTTAAGTTTGTTTAAAAATACTAAATGCCCTCTAACTTCCAAAAACCATTTCCCTCATCTGCTGAAGAAGAGGTTCCTCCCCTGGGGACAATCACTGCATATGTCAACCAGCCTGCGGTCTTTCATTACCATATTTCTGAAAGATCGGTATTTTTCATTTCTCCATATATCAATGAATTCCATGTTGCCGAAGTTGCCCATAACGTGCTTCGCATTCTTGTCGAAGCAGCACGGCACCACGTCAGCGTCGGCAGTAATGACGGCCGAGGACCACATCCTTGTGCAGCCCCTGATGGGTGATGCGACATTCGTCCATGATTGTCCGCTGGCTGTATACCGTGACCTGCGAGGGTCAGACGGCATCCACCGGTCGGCCCTTGCAGGGTCAAGGACCTGCATGGTCTTGATCCTGAAGTGTGCCCCCACTGATCTGGCAAAGGCAGCAGCGGCGCGTGTCTCGTGCTCGTTACCCCTGTGCAACAGGAACTGGATCACTATACTGAGTTTTGAGTGTCTTTCCCTGATAGTGGCAGCCAACCTTCTGATACCCTCTGTTACAAGGGTATGATCCCCTCCCCTGCGATACAGTTTATAAACTTCCGGAGTAACCCCGTCATACGAGATGATTATTTTTTTCAATGGAGAGTCTGCCAGGCTGATACATCTGTCCCTGTCAAGATAATGACCGTTGGTGGCAATCACCGGGTTCATCCCCCTGAAGAACTCTGCTATCCGGAAGAAGTCAGGGTGCAACAGGGGCTCACCCTGGAAGCTGAGCCATACTGAAAGCAGATGACCACGCAACTGCATCGCTATTTCCTCAGCCAGATCAGCGCTGATATAGTCATTCCTTCGCGTGAGCATCCCGGTGCCTGTAACACACTCCGGGCAGGCCAGGTTACAGCGGCTGCTCACCTCAATGCTTATCGCCGGAGGAAGAGGGGGTACTGCTGAAATACCGGCATACCTCCTCGCTGCATAAGTAAAAACAGTGTAACTTGCATTCAGGTATGGGAGTGCCGTCATAAAGGCAAATGAACAATTTTTTCCTGTCAATGTATAGGGGATAGAGGGATTTTCCGGTCGTTATTATGGGACAATGATCCGGATTACAAACAAAAAGAAATAATAAACATGAAAACAAAAACCTTTTTTACCGCATTGGCTTCGGCACTGCTCTTTCTCATACCTGCCGGTGATATCATCGCGTCAGCAGCCGGAGAGAGTCCGAAAAAGGAACAGCAGCAACAGGTGATTACAATCCGGGGCAGGGTTATTGACGCCGAGACAAACCAGCCGCTTGTATTTGCCAGTATAGCTGTTCAGGGTAATAATGTATCAACCATCACCAACCTCGACGGCGAGTTCACCCTGAAGGTGACTGAAGGAGAAACCGGGAAACTCGAATTCTCATATATCGGGTATAAGAACAGGGTGATGGCCATTGACGAGATGAAGACCAATGGCCAGCGAAATGTGATAGCACTGGAGCAGGCAATGATCCCTATCAGGGAGGTTATTGTGAAACCCCTTGTGCCGGAAGAGATAATGGAACTGGTAATCAGCAGGTTTAATGATAATTATCCACTGGTGGCCAATGACATGACAGCCTTTTACCGGGAGACGATACGTAAAAACCGCAACTATGTGTCAATAGGCGAAGCAGTTGTTGAGGTTTTCAAAGCACCCTATCAGAACGACCTCAGGTATGACGCTGTCAGGATCTATAAAGGCAGAAAAAGTACTGACGTGGAGAAGATGGACACTGTTCTCTTCAAACTGCAGGGCGGTCCCACAACCACACTCTACCTTGATGTGGTGAAGAATCCTGAGACTTTCCTTACCAGGGAGGCCCTCCAGCAGTATGACCTTGAGCTTTCAAACATCGTTGTGATTGATGACAAAACCAATTACGTTATCAATTTCTACCAGAAGCCTTCAATCACCACACCCCTTTACCAGGGTCGACTGTTCGTGGATATTGAAACGTATGCCGTGGCACAGGCTGAGTTCGCATTCAACCTTGAAAACAAGGAGCTTGCCGCATCAATGTTTATCAGGAAGAAACCAATTGGCATGAAAGTGACGCCCGAGGTGACCTCTTATATGGTCAGGTTCCGAGAGCAGGATGGCAAGTGGTATTTCAGCCATTCAAGAGCTGAGGTCAAATTCAAGGTCAACTGGAAGAGGAAACTCTTTAATACAAACTACACAACCATGTCTGAACTGGCCATAACCGACCGTACTGATGAAGATGTGGTAAAATTCTCCAACAAGGAGAGGATAAAGCCCTCGGACTTCTTTACCGAAGAGGTTACAGCTTTCGCTGACCCTGATTTCTGGGGCGACTATAACGTGATTGAACCGGACCAGAGCATTGAGGCAGCCATACGCAAACTTAGCAGGAAGGTAAAATTCAGTGACAGGACAGAATAGAAGCAGGTAATACTGACCTATGCATAGTGACAGTGAAATAATCGGGAGGATCAGGCAGGGAGACAAACAGGAGTTTGAAAAGCTGTTCCGGTCCTCCTATGTTTCACTGGTTCGTTATGCCAAAACCCTGGTCAGGGATCATGACACAGCGGAAGAGATAGTCCAGGACCTCTTTTTCAGGCTGTGGCAGGACAGACAGAAGATGAAGATAGAAAGTTCATTGAATGGTTATCTCTTCAGATCAGTGTATAACAGGGCACTGCACCGCATAGAACACCGGAAGGTTGTTGAGAGGCATGCAGGCGAGATGGCAGCTGCAGCCAGTCTTTCATCAGAGCCGGTGACAGAGACAATCTACTACAATGAGCTCCAGGCCAGGGTGGCAGGAGTCCTTGAGAGACTGCCGGAAAGGTGCCGTCTGATATTCAGGATGAGCCGTTTTGAAGGAATGAAATACAACGAAATAGCTGACAAACTGGCTGTCTCGCTTAAAACGGTGGAGGCAGACATGGGAAGGGCACTTAAGGAATTTCGAAAAGCACTTGCAGAGTGATGAAAAAGAAAAGTAATACAGATAAATGGAGTGACCGTGATTGGGCCGGAGCAGCCGCGTGGCTCTCCGGAGAGGAGAACGGCAGCGGAGATAATGCCCGCCTCCTGATCAGTGAGAATGCAGATATAATGGAAAAGTGGAATAACCTGAAAAATCAGGACAAGGAGATAATTGATGTTGATAAAGCATGGGCGAAGCTCAACGGCAGGATAGAGGCGGCTGAAAGACCTGTAATAACACTTCCCGTGAGGAGACGATCATTCCTTGGGACCTTTGCACGGATAGCCGCAATGGTGATAATAGTGGCAGGAGCAGGATGGCTCCTCTTTGAGCTCGCTGCTCCTGATAACATTACGGTGGCAACCACAGCCACTGAAAAGAATATAGAGGTACTCCTCAGTGATGGCAGCAGGGTATTCCTGAACAGGAACAGCCGGCTTACCCACCCTACAGATTTCAGGGGTGAGACGCGCAGGGTCACTCTCTCGGGAGAGGCTTACTTCGATATTAGCCCCTATGCAGAACATCCCTTTATTATTGACGCCGGCAAGGCCAGCATCAGAGTGCTTGGTACATCATTCAACGTGATCACTGAAAATAACAAGCAGGAGGTAGAGGTCTACGTCTCCTCAGGAAAGGTGATGGTTACCAGCGTAGACGGCTCGCGCAGCCTGACGCTTGAACCGGAGGAGGTGGGAAAAGTATCTCCCGGGGGAGCTACACAAACACGCAATACGAACGTTAATTACCTGGCATGGCATACCGGTATGCTGAAATATGACGGAGAACGGCTGGGAGTTGTCTTTGAAGACCTGAAAAGGGCTTATAATATAGATATAAAGGTTGATGACCCCGCTATCAATGACTACAGACTCACATCACCCTTTGAACAGCAACCACACGATACAATTGTTAAACTGATTTGCACTACCTTTAACCTTCATTATGTAAGTGAGGGAGGAACCTATATCCTTTCCCGCTGACAGGATGAAAAGGAACTGATGCAACCGAGGGAATCAACAAGATTGAGGGTAACCCTGGTTGCCGGATTGTTTTTGCTGACCCTGCAGTCATTCACGCAGGGAAATGTTCTTGACAGTCAGCTCCGGCTGCCCGGCAACAGCATCAAGGCATCCAGGGCCCTGAGTGAGATAAGCAGACTCACCGGTTATCTCTTTACCTATGATTCCCAGATAATCAATCCCGGCAGAACATTCTCCCTGAACGGGCAGGAGATGCCCGTCAGGGAAATACTCGATTCAGTAACGGCAGACCCGGCAATAGTTTATTCAGTGCTGGGGAGACACATAATCCTGTACCGCGAACTGGCATTTCCGGCGAACGCAGATACGCCAGCAGATTCACTGCCACCATTTCTTTCCATCGGAGGTAAAATAGTTGATGCAGAGAATTCAGAGCCCCTGCCCTACGCAACCATCGGCATCAGCCACCGGAGAAAGGGAACGGTGACCAACTACAACGGGGATTTTATCCTTAAAATAAGCAAGGCGAACCTCAATGACACCCTGACAGTGTCGTATGTTGGATATGTCAACAGGTTGCTTCCGGTAAGGAGCCTGCCGGGCAACGTCATGACCATCACCATGGACAGGGACTTCATCCCGATCCCCGAGATCATCATCAGGGCCCAGGACCCTATGATGATAATAAGAAAAACCATCTCTTCAGTGCCATCAAACTACGGCACCACCCCGGCGCTGCTGACAGGCTTCTATCGTGAAGGTGTCTACCGCAGGAAAGAGCCACAGATCTATTCTGAGGCAGTGGTGAAGATATACAAGAGTCCTTATACCAGATCACTCCAGAATGACCAGATAAAGGTGATCAGGAGCCGGAAGATGGAGAACCTGGAAGTAAAGGATACGCTGGCAGTGAGACTAAAGGCAGGGCTGAGTGCCACCCTGTCGCTGGACGGGATGCGGCACCTTTTTGATTTTCTTGACCCACAGTCATTTGACACCTATGATTACCATCTTACTGATATAGTAAGCATTGATGATCAGTCAGCCTTTGTGATCTCATTCAGACAGAAACAGTGGATCACTGAGCCCCTGATGCAGGGTGATATATATATCAATGTTGACAATTACAGTGTTGTGCTGGCTGAGTTTGAGGTCAACCCTCTCTATGTGGACCAGACTGGCGAGTCATTCATCAGCAGGCTCCCACGTGACTTTTTAATGAAGCCTGAATATGTCCGATATAGGGCACGGTACAGGAATGTAGACGGAA
Organism: Bacteroidales bacterium; assembly: GCA_012514255.1. The sequence goes on from JAAZAP010000116.1 coordinate 11,384, forward strand.
GATATTATCTCGCTCATGTGAGGGGTGATCTTGGCTTTACTGCCAAAGGGCGAAAGAGGGTATTCAGCAGCCGTTTCAACGTATTCTTCGAGCTTGCCATCACCGAGTACCGTACAGACAATGTGGCAAGATTTGATCACGAGGAGCTGGCGCCGGTTCATTCGGTCTTTTCACGTACCATTGACGGGTATGATACCAGGTTCTGGAAGGACTTCGACTTCCTGAAGCCTGAGGAAGACCTTGTAGCAGCCCTGGAGAAGCTCAATGTGAGGCTGGGTGAGTTTGCTGATCAGCAGGAGCCCTAGTAACTTTCCAGGATTCTGTAAAGAGCTGTAAGATCGGGTGTAAGGATGATCTCCGTCCTCCTGTTTTTCTGACGTGCATCAGGAGTCTTTGCAGGATCAACCGGCATATATTCGCTTCTGCCGGTAGCAACCAGCCGCTTCGGGTTAATATGTGTATCCTGCGTCAGCACCCTGACCACGGTGGTGGCTCTCTTGACGCTCAGGTCCCAGTTGTCAAGTATCTGCTGACCCGGCGCAGCCCTGTAGGGCACATCATCTGTATGTCCCTCGATGGTAATGGTGACATCCTGGTTCTTTTCCAGCAGGGCCCCGAGCTTGCGCAAAGCGGTACGGCCGGTGGCATCAATCTCATAACTGCCCGTCTTGAAGAGCAGCTTGTCTTCCATTGATACATAGACCTGCCCATTCTTCATTGTCACCGTCAGGCCGTTGTTCTCAAAACCGAAAAGGGCTTCCGATACCTTGTCCTTCAGTACCTTGACCGCCTGCTGCTGGGCATCAAGCATCTTCTCGAGCTCGGCAAGTCTTGCATTCCGCTTTTCAAGCTCGTAGGTGAGCTCCTCGAGGGTCGCCTTCTTGGTGTCAAGATTCATCTCGAGGTCTCGCATAAGATCCTCCCTCTGATTAAGCTCAGTCTGTGCCTGCCTCAGCTCAGCCAGTAGCCGCTGCGTCTCCTGTGCCTTCCCGGCGGCCAGCTCGGCCTGCGCCCTCTGTAACTCCTCATACCGCGTTGAGAGCCTGCTGATCTCTTCCCTCCTTTGACTGAGATCCGTGCGGGCTTTCTCCAGCTCGCCGGTGAGCCTGCTGATCTCATCGGTGAGCTGCCCTGACTTCGCGGTAAGCTCCCTGTTAGACATAGCCAGCCAGATATTTTCCGCCCTGAGTGAATCACGCTCTGCCATCAGCATCAGATTCCTGTCGATGAGACTGTTGTACCTCTTCCCCGTAACACAGGAAACCGCCGTCAGCGCAATTAACAGTACCGGTAATATGATTTTCAGTGCTTTCATGACCTGAAAGATTTTTACTTTCCACCTGTTGCGAAATAAACAATAATTGACCAAAGCTGTTCCAAATTGCCGGATGAATAATCAACAATGAAAGTTTTTTACTGACGGATGCTGATGCGGATATTGTAGAGCTATCATGCCGACAGAATTCGGCAAAAACTAAATTATAAGTATCTTTGCCCCGGCATCTGACTACCTGAATCAATGTCATCTGAACGACTGCTAGATAAGATCGATACACCTGAGGACCTCAGGAAACTTGACAGGCTTGAGCTGGTCAGGCTCAGTGATGAGCTCAGGCAACATATCATTGATGAGGTCAGCACTAACCCGGGCCATTTCGGGGCGAGCCTCGGGGTGGTGGAACTGACCGTGGCCCTGCATTACGTCTATAACACGCCCTATGACAAAATAGTCTGGGACGTGGGTCATCAGGCTTATGGCCACAAGATACTCACCGGCAGGAAAACACAATTTCACACCAACCGTAAATACAAAGGTGTCAGCGGTTTCCCGCGAATGGCAGAGAGTGAATATGATGCCTTTGGAGTAGGGCACTCCTCAACCTCCATCTCAGCAGCCCTGGGTATGGCTGTAGCAGCCCAGACTAAAGGAGAAAAGAGGAAAGTGGTGGCAGTGATAGGCGACGGCGCCCTGCAGGCGGGACTGGCATTTGAAGGTCTTAACAATGCCGGTAACCAGAAGGCTGACCTGCTGGTCATACTCAATGATAATAATATTTCAATCGACGCCAGCGTCGGTGCCCTGAAGGAATATCTCCTTGACATAACCACCAGCAAGACTTACAACCGGTTCAAGGATAAGGTATGGAGACTGCTGGGCAGATACAAGAAGGTGGGTGCAAGGGCCAGGAACCTGGCAGCACAGATAGAAAGCGGTATCAAGGGTACGGTACTTGAACAGAGTAATCTGTTCGAATCGTTGAATTTCAGGTATTTCGGACCTATTGACGGCCATGACGTACTGCACCTTACCCGTGTACTCGAAGACCTTAAGACCATCCCGGGCCCGAAACTGCTTCACTGTGTTACGGTCAAGGGCAAGGGATTCCCGAAGGCCGAGGAACAACAGACCATATTTCATGCACCCGGCAGGTTTGACAAATGCACCGGCGAACTGATAAAGCCGGCAGAGTGTCCCAAGCACGCCCTTTACCAGAAAGTTTTCGGACAGACACTACTGGAGCTGGCACGGCAGAATGAAAAGATAGTGGGCATAACCCCTGCCATGCCTACAGGATGCTCGCTCAACATCATGATGAAGGAGATGCCAGGCAGGGCATTTGACGTGGGCATCTGTGAACAGCATGCTGTTACCTTCTCAGCAGGGCTGGCAGCAAATGGGATGGTGCCTTTCTGCAACATTTACTCATCATTCATGCAGCGAGCCTATGACCAGGTGATTCATGATGTGGCCATACAGGGCCTGAAGGTGATATTCTGCATGGACCGCGGAGGATTGGTAGGTGCCGACGGGGCAACGCATCACGGCTTCTTTGATATCGCCTTTATGCGAAATATACCAGGCATGGTAACTGCGGCCCCCATGGATGAGGTGGAATTGCGCAACATAATGTACACAGCCCAGCTGGAAAAGACTAAAGGGCCCTTCAGTATACGATATCCACGCGGGACAGGTGTGATATGTGACTGGCAGCAGCCGTTTGAGGAGATCCCCGTTGGTCGTGCACGACTCATCAGTGAGGGCAATGACATCGCTGTGCTGAGCCTTGGCCACCCGGGTAACTTCGTTGTTGAAGCAACTGAACACCTCCGCCCGGAAGGGATATCAGTTCTTCACTGCGATATGCGTTTTGCCAACCCGCTTGATGAGGAGGTGTTGCACCGCGTAATGAAACGATTCAAAAAGATCATCACCGTGGAGGACGGGGTGATCAAGGGAGGGTTCGGCAGTGCCGTGCTGGAATTTGCGGCTGATAATGGCTATACGGTTGAGGTGAAGCGCCTGGGCATACCCGATTATTTCGTGGAACATGGCACCCAGCAGGAGCTGTGGCACGAATGCGGGTATGATGCTGCCGGGATTGAGCAGGCCATTATTAAGGCAGCAGGCCATTAGGAATTTTCGATTGGCGATTGGCGATTGTCGATTGGCGATTTTGGCCGTAGGCCATTAAGAATTGTAAGACAAAGCCCACATTTGTACGTTGGTCGTAGACCATAAAGCATTGTAGATATGAGTTTTACGATATTGAATTTTGGCCGTAGGCCATTAAGAATTGTACAAGGAAAATGAAAAAACTACTGATTCTCACCACCATCACCCTGATGATCACCTCCTGTGCCCCTAAACCAAAGGAACAGTGGATTCCCCTCTTCAACGGCCAGAACCTCGACGGCTGGGTAATAAAAATAAAAGGTTCGCCCCTGGGTGAAAATTATAAAAACACCTTCCGGGTTGATGAGGGGGTGATGAAAGTAGTATACTCCGAATATGACACCTTCAGGTATGAATTTGGCCATATTTACTACAGGGAGCCATTCTCGTCGTATAAGTTGAGGGTTGAATACCGTTTCACCGGCGAGCAGGTGCCGGGCGGTCCCTCGTGGGGCTTCCGTAACAGCGGCATCATGTTCCATTGTCAGGATCCGGCAACTATCGGGCTGAACCAGGACTGGCCAGTATCAGTTGAGGTGCAGTTTCTTGGCAGTACAGCGGAACGTGAAACACCCACAATGAATGTTTGTACACCGCATACACATATAGTTATTAATGATACACTGATCACTGAGCATTGTACCTCTTCTTCATCAAAATTCTTTTACGATGATGAGTGGGTAACAGCAGAACTGGTGGTGTACGCTGACAGCATTATACATCATATTGTCAATGGCGACACGGTGCTGACATATTCAGGACCACAGATAGGAGGTGATCTGCCGGAAGGATTTTTCCTGCCACAGGGAACGCCGCTGAAGGAGGGGTATATTGCCCTTCAGTCTGAGTCGCACCCGGTTGAGTTCAGGAAGGTGGAGATATTGAAAATCAGGCAGTAATTCATGGCAATTGAGGACCGATCCGCCAGCTTGCGGAGAAGGAGTCGTTTTCCAGAGAAGGGTAACCGGCAATAGCATCTGTTTCAAAAAAAAATCCTATTTTCGCATCCTGCATCCTCGCAGACTGCTGACTGTTGACTGCTGACAGCTGACTGCTGACTGAATATGCCCGGATGGCAGGACCGAGCGTAAAGTCCCGACATAGTATGTCGGGATAGCGAAGGAGCCGGAGTGCAGGGGAGGCAATTCTGCCATCCGGATGAGTTGAGTAAACTGATTGTTGATTGTAAATAAAATATACTGAAGAAAAGAATATTGTGGTGATTATGCCCGGATGGCGGAATTGGTAGACGCGCTGGTCTCAAACACCAGTGGCAGCAATGCCGTGCCGGTTCGATCCCGGCTCCGGGCACTATTCAAATACCCCCTGAATCCTGACATTCGTTCAGGCATCCGGATGATGGGTTGACTTTGGCATCTCTGTGACGTAACTTTGAGATTCATCAAAGCCCGGGCGCAGATGTCAGGAACCAAGATTACTGCACGTTTACTGCTCTTGTCATGCATAACCCTGTCCAACTGCATTAATCAGGGAGACAAAAGCACCCGTTCAGCTGCTGTCAGAAACATCAATCGTATTGGCTATGACTTGTCCACGCCTGATAAGACAATGATTTTACCCCCGGCGCTTCTTGAAGTATCAGGAATTGCCGTCATAGATTCAACTACTGTAGCCTGCATCCAGGATGAGAATGGGATAGTGTTCATCTATGACCTGGTGAAAAAGGAGGTCACGGATCATTTCATTTTTCACTACCCGGGTGATTACGAGGGCATAGCAAGTGTCGCCGGCTCATTTTACGTACTGAGAAGCGATGGTACAATATTCGAAACCAGGCCTAATCGATCAGCGGACTTTACGCAACAGCTATCTTCAACAGGCGGCCCCCCTGCAGATTATGAAGGACTCTGTTATGACAGGCGTAATCACAGGCTGCTGATTGTACCTAAGAGCAACCCGGAAAAAGAGTCCGGAGATCCGGAGAGACATCCTGTCTACGGACTTGACCTTATTTCTGACAATCCCGGATGGAAGAACGTGCTGGAATTTGATCTGCCGGCGATAGCCAGCTATGCTTCGGAAAATGATATCAATACCCCCGGCGACAAAAGTAAAATAAGTCTCAAGGTTTCTGGCATAGCCATCCATCCTCTGACAGACCTGATATTTGTAATTTCAGCCGCTAACCGGATGCTCTTCGTTTTTAATGAGGATGGGGCTGTTAATTACATCGAAAAGCTTGATCCGGATCTGTTCAGCATGCCCGAAGGTATATCATTCCATGACAACGGTGATATGTTGATATCAAATGAAGGCAGTGTCAATCCTCCTACAATATTGCTATTCAAATATCAACAACCATGAAAGCCGTATCTGCATATAAAACCAGGAGTGCATGTTGTATTCTCGTCTGCTCCGTACTGATTGTCGTCCTGCCATCCCGCTTCCCGGCCTATGGCCAGATTAATACAGCCAGCCGGGAGCAACAGGAGCCTGATCCTTCGATAAGATATCTTTCACTGTTTGAAGATGAAGATATCCTTGAGGTCTCACTGTACATGGATGTTTCCAAATTCCTGAAAAAAGCCGAAAGGGAACAGTCGCTTGACGGGATCATGATTATACATCTCAGTCAAACAGACTCCATTGAAAGAAAAGTAACAATAAAATACCGTGGTCAGTCAAGGTATGAAAGATGCAAATACCCGCCGGCAAGAATCATTTTCAAGAAACCTGTTTATGAAGGCTCTGATTCAGGAAGAATAAAGAAAATCAAGCTGGTTAACCAGTGCCAGCCTGGTTCGGTATATGGAGATTATCTTATCCGGGAATATCTCGTCTACAAACTCTATAATGTGGTTACTGATACGAGCTTCAGGGCCCGGTTGGTAAGATTGAGCCTTATTGACCCGAAAAGGAAACCGATCATACAGTATGGAATGCTCCTTGAACCAGAAGGACTTATCGAGACTAGATTGAACCTGTTGGAGGTTAGATCCAGGGCTCTGTCTCAGAGACATATGCATCCGCATATGATAGACCGGATAGCGATATTCAATTATATGGTTGCCAACTGGGACTGGTCTGTGCCGGGCCAGCATAATATTTCCGTGTTTACATCGCCAATAGCTGACCTTGCTGGAATGGGAATCCCTGTTCCGTTCGATTTTGATCTGACCGGAGTGGTTAATGCCGATTATGCCATCCCTCCCCCGGGGTTTGGCATAGAGACCAACCGGGAAAGACTGTTTCTTGGCATGTGTCGTGACAGAGAGGTATTTGAAAACGAACTTATGGCCTTCCTGGAAAAGAGAGAAGAGTTCTGCGCCATTATCAATGTTTCCCCACACCTGAGCAAATCAGCTAAAAGGGATATTATTTCCTTTCTTGATCTGTTTTTCGTACAACTGGAAAAACCAAGAGGCCGTGATAGAATGATCGACACCTTTCAGGCAACCTGCAAAGATTTCAAATGATCATGTCTCATAAAAGATATCCAGCACCGCTATCCTCTCCTTGTAGTTTACCCTGCGGATCCTGATCTTCTTGATGTCAAGGCCGGTCATTTCAGCTACATTGGCCAATAGCTCCTTTTTGTTATGAGGTTTCAGCATCTCGAGATTATCATAGATTATAGGGTGCGAACTGTATTTATCCTTTTTGGTAAGAAAATATTCCAGAACAAATGCTGAAGCAATGATTATAATGTTAAAAATCACCACTCCCAGGAACGGAAATTTCCCTTTCAGATCAAGGGAGTTAAGTGCAGAGATGGCAATTACAGCAAAAAGATAGGCCATATTCTTGACATCAAAACTTACCGTCCTCAGATTGAGAATGGTAAATATTGCAAATAATCCTATTGCCATCTGAAATTCCATTGCCACAATTTTCAGCATAGCCCCGATAAAGAATATTACTATTCCCATCAGAAAGAACCCGAAGAGGTAGTTCGACTTTCCGGAAAACCGGTAGTAGACAACTCTTAAAAGGAGGAAAAGGAAAACAAGGTTCATCGCAAATCTCTCCAAAATGGCCCAGAATGCAGGATTGTCAAGATTGAAAAACTCAGTTGTCATGGTTTCCGGTACGAAAACTGATCATATCAGGCGTCAGAATGAATCCTGATTTTGTTATCTAAGGGTAAATATATGAAATGTTAAACCTGAAGTCAATTATTTACAGGAAAATAGAACCAACAATATATCTTTTATCACGATTTTTTTAGAGAAACCTATGGTCTGCAATAAATTTTTCAATTCCATGACTGGAGCGTCTCGTCTCAGGAACCGGATCTTATTTTGTTTCTGGAGCTGGTAAGAACCAGGAACAATGTCACGGAAGAAGTGTTATCTTTTCGGGAAATAATGCCGGTTTACCGGCCCGGAAAAGACATTAGTGCAAAAAGCAATGAAAAAGCAATTTCTCTTCCTGGCAACCTGCCTCATCCTGAGCCTGGGCCTGTCATCCGCCAGCCCGGCAGGGATGAGGGACAGTGTTATCAATGACGGACCCTATATCTTTCTGACGGGCGATACTCTCAGGGTCTTAAGAATTGAAAAAAGTCGGCTTCAGGAGGATTATCTTTTGCCTGACAATCCATCCGTGATAATGCTTCCTTCCGGGCAGTCAACAAGTTACAGGGAACTGATGAAGGTTTTCAGTCAGAAATCCAGGTATCGGCAGCGTTACAACCGGATTGACAGTATTGCTGTTATCAGCGACGTTCACGGATACTATAACACTTATCTTGATCATCTGCTATCAAACGGGATCATAGACAAAGACCTGAACTGGAAATTCGGCAAGGGGCATCTGGTTTTCTTGGGCGACGCCTTCGACAGGGGTGATCAGGTAACCGAAATTCTCTGGCATATGTTTAAACTTGAAAGACAGGCTGTAAAACAGGGAGGCATGGTTCATTTTATTCTTGGAAATCATGAATCAATGATCTTTGCAGGGGATGTGAGATATATTCATGAAAAATACAGGCGGGTTGAAGCTATTTCAGGAAAGGATTATACATGTCTTTACTCCGAAGCTACTGTGTTGGGTAGATGGCTCCGTTCAAAACCGGCAATGATCACAATCAACGATATTCTTTTTGTTCATGGAGGAGTCTCTCCGGAATTTTTACGAAAAGAATTGAAGATCAAACAAGTCAATCAGATCTTTACTGAAAGGATTATTGGCAAAGAAATATCTTCTCACACCGCAGATGAAGAGGTGAAGCTTTTAAGCGGGAACGAGGGGCCGTTGTGGTACAGGGGATTTTTTACAGATACTGCATTAACCGCAGAAAGTGTGAATGCCATTCTTAATTTTTACGGCAAAGAACGGATTGTTGTCGGACACTCTCCTCAAAAAAACATTACACCCCTCTTTGACAATAAGGTCATCGGTGTTGATACGGGAATCGGCTACGGACAACCGGGTTATATGCTTATCTATAAGCAGGGACGCCTTTTAATAGGATACCGATCCGGAGAAAGAGCCGGACTGTTTTAACAGCCTGGCATAAACATGAGGTGACCGGCTGACTGGTTTCCGTCAATTCCAACTGTATCAATACTCTTTGACTTAAGGCGCATGGAGTTTTTAAATATATTTGAGAAAACCGATAACAGATGTTCAATGAAGTCAGTCAGCCGGATAATCTCCATTGATATAATGCGGGGTCTTACTCTCCTGCTGATGCTGTTTGTCAATGACCTTAACATGAAAGTGGCACCCGCCTGGCTCGGACATATGAAGGCGGACTATGACGGTATGGGGCTTGCCGACTGGGTTTTTCCCGGGTTCCTGTTCATAGTAGGCATGGCAATCCCTTTTGCAATTTCAGGCAGACTAAAAAAGGGCGACCCGATATACAGGGTAGTTATTCATATAGCTATCCGGACAGTAAGCCTCCTGATAATCGGCGTGCTTATGCTCAACTCCGGAAGGATCAACCCTGAAACCACCGGGATGGGCAGAAACCTGTGGGCATTGCTCATGTATGTCTCCGTTTTCCTGGTATGGAATGACTACCCCCGGGGAAGATACAATCTGTTATTCCTGATAATGAGAGCTGCCGGCATTGCAGCACTCATCTTCCTGGCAATAATTTTCAGGTCGGGCACCACGGAAGACCCCGGCTGGATGATAACAGGGTGGTGGGGAATTCTTGGCCTCATAGGGTGGGGTTATCTCGTCGCATCATTGACATACCTCGTAACACATGATTCAATAACCGGAACGGCAATCGCCGCGATCTTCTTCCTGGCTGTGAATATTATGGATGCTTCAGGTTTACTCGGATTTCTTGATCCGGTCAGGCCGGTCCTTGGGATAATCATCCAGGGCAATGTTCCGCTGATAGTGCTGACCGGAATGCTTGCCGGTGCACTAATAAGAAAAATGAGGGAAGCAGGCCACGAGCGAATACTTATGACACTTGTAACCCTTGGATTTCTGTCTCTTGCCATCGGATTCATCCTGAGAAACTGGTTCATCATCTCAAAAATCATGGCCACTCCCAGTTGGGGTATGATCTGCAGCGGCATCAGCTTTTTGGTTTTTGCCCTGATCTACTGGCTTGCAGATGTCAGGGGCCTGACAAAATGGGCTGCGGTGGTCAGGCCTGCAGGGAAGTACTCGCTGACCACCTACCTCGCCCCGGATATCCTTTACCACGCCATATGGATGTCGGCCATCCCGGTACTCATGTACAAGCAGTCGTCAGAGCCGCTTATAGTCATTACCGGGTCAATTGCCTGGGCACTTCTTATGGCCGGGCTTACAGCTCTGCTTGCCAGAATCAACATTAAACTGAAGCTATAATCCGCTTATTCCTCTTTGCTGTTTCCTGTTATCTCCAATACCACCCTGCGGAAGAAATCCACATCCATCTGATCAATCCTCATGAGGATTATCCCTTCGCCACGACTGTCCCTGACGGCAGGTACCCCGGGAATTGTCTCCGGCAACTCGCCTGTGATTGTGGCAACAAAGACGCAGGCCGTGAGATAGGTGCCGAGGTCTGACGGGTGCGTTCCGTCAGGGTCGTAGAGTTTTATCTCAGGCCGCAGTGACCGGGCCAGAGCCCACGCCTCTCCTGTCGGCACCACAGTTGCCTTATTGAGCGCAGCTGCCTCACGGTACACCCTGCTGATGACTTCCTGCTGCTGAGGAACCTTTTCCCTGGCCCAGGTGATGTAGTAGAAGGGCATGGCGCCGTTCTGCCTTATCAGATCACTGAACAGACCCAGGTAGAAAAACGCACTGTCCCTCTCATTTATCGTTCCCAGGCTCCACTCCTGCAACACCACGATATCATAGCCGCCGTTCCTGATTTTATCCATGGTGTTGAGTCCACGCACTCCTCGCCAGTGCTCGCTCAGCTTCGCCCCGCCAACTGTAACCTTCTCCGTGACAAGGACCGTTCCGGTCCGCTCCGAGAGCACAGATACCACCTGCGGCAGGTTTTCAAAATAGGTGTAGCTGTTGCCAACAAAAAGTATCCGAAGGGTATCCTTCTTATCCTGTGCCGGGCTGACGAGGGTCAGCAGGCTGAAGATCACCGTTAATAAAAAGTAAGAGCTTCTTTTATCCATTTCTGTTATCCTTTGTTGTATTCACAATCAATCATCTCTCTGCTTTTTGACTTTCTGTGACCGAGGCAGGTTAATTTACAAATGAGGCACCGATCTCCTCTTTTCAAATTCCTCCTTCAGTTCACCCATGCTCACCGGCTTTCCGTGCCCCGGCAGGACAGTCGCGCAACCGGTATCAATAATCTTCTTCCAGCTGTTGATGAGTATCTCCGTATCATCTGCAAAGGGAGGAAAAGGCTTTCCCGGGGTTGTGCCAATGATGGAATCTCCTGCAACAGCTATCTCATCATCAATCACCAAGGTTGCCCCTCCCGGTGAATGGCCGGGGGTATGGATTATGTACCCGTTAATGCCGTAACGGTTCAGGTCAAACCGGTCAGTGAAGACATGATCAGCCCGGCATGGGTCATACCTGAAGGCCGGACCAATCTTCCTGCCGATGTTCACCAGTCCTCTTGTGACTGTATATGTCCCCTCAGGGATAGGTGTATCGCCGCCGGCAAGGAAATGGCTCTCAGCCTCCTGAACCACCACCTCCGCCCCATACTCCGCCTGTAGCCAGGCAGCATTGCCGGCATGGTCAAAATGAGTATGTGTAAGTATCACTGCCTCGGGAATCAGTCCCCTGCGCTCCAGTGCATGCTCTATCCTGCTGCGGTCAAACGAGATGCCCGTGTCAACCAGGATAGTCCTGCTGTTCCGCGTTACCACCCATATATTGCACCTGGCAGGCGTCAGCCTGATCACGCTTGTGCCACCGGCTGTGTCAGGGATGCTAATCATGACACTAAGATAACACTCATGGTTCATCTGTTGTCATTTTGTGGTAAACAATGATAACTTTGGGACGGTAAAAAAGAAACAAAATGATGACTATCCCTCTTTACCAGGTCGACGCCTTCACACACGGGCCCTTCACCGGCAATCCCGCTGCAGTATGCGTTCTGACCGAGCCGGTCACCGTGGAGACCATGCAGAAGATTGCAATGGAAAACAACCTGTCAGAGAC
>JAAZAP010000117.1 GCA_012514255.1 Bacteroidales bacterium
AGGGGCTGACCTGGTTTTGACAGCAAGCAGCGGTGGTATGTAAGCATGCAGAGGGTGGTGACGCTACTCTATAACCTGTGTCACAAAACAATAACTGGCGAGTCTAACTACGCTCTTGCTGCGTAATCTGCTAGATAGCGGATTATGCTTAATCCCGGCACAAGGTGCTGGGACGAGACGTTTCCCGGGCGGTGAGGCCCTGTACCAACCCGATAAGGAAGCGCACGCAACTCAGGGATAGCCCGATGGTTTCTCCGGCCTGACGGTGAAATAACAGGAGATAAGGAGTGATCCGGTTGCCTGTCACCTCATCACTCCCGACAATCAAGGCAGGATAAGCATGTAGAAAGCATATGGTCGCCTTGCCTGGACGCGGGTTCGACTCCCGCCAGCTCCACTGACCAAGCAAAAAACAAGCACCCCCGAAAGGGGGTTTTGTTTTAGAAAAGACCCGACGAAAGCTTGCTTTCAGGAGGGGCTTTGAAAAAACAAAAAGACCATGCGAAGCATGGGGCTTGTTTTTTATTTGCAGGACTGAAGCTCAGGGACGGGCAGGGCCGCGGAAGCGGTCCTGACACCCGCGCCAGACACTTAAGAATTATTGAGAAGTAACATAAAGATCATTGTTGTATGGTAACGTTTGAAGATTTTCAGAATCTTGATATCCGTGCGGGGAGGATTATTGAAGTCCTGGATTTCCCGGAAGCCAGGAAACCCTCCTTCAGGCTCAGGATAGACCTCGGCCCCGGGATTGGAATAAAAAGGTCATGTGCACAGCTGACTGCCAATTATACAAGGAAAGAGCTGACAGGAAAGCTTGTGCTGTGCGTGGTTAACTTCCCGCCCCGGCAGATCGGGCCTGCGGTATCCGAAGTGCTGACACTGGGCGTCCCTGACGGCAACAATGAATGCGTGCTGGTGGTTCCTGACAGGGAGGTGTCTCCCGGAGGAAGGCTGTATTGACAGAGGCGTTCCGTTTCCAATTTTGTTATACATTTGCGGCCTCAACAGCAGTATAATCAACTCTGCTTAATCATTATGGAGACAATAAGGAATCTTTACCGCATAGGCCGCGGGCCCTCAGCCAGTCACACAATCGGCCCGGTGAATGCCGCACAGCGCTTTATCTCGCAGAATCAGGAGGCCACAGCATTCAGGGTACAACTCTACGGCAGCCTGGCAGCCACCGGCAGGGGCCACAGGACCGATGCAGCACTCGAGAAGACCTTTGGGACAAGGAAGCTGTCAATAGAATGGCACCCTGAGATCATTCAACCACGCCATACCAATGCTATGAGATTCGAAGCCTTTGACAGCAGCGGAAACCTGACCGCTGACTGGATGGCTTACAGCATCGGCGGAGGCGCCATTGTGGACGACTCCGGACAGAACGAGACGGGAGATATATATCCTCATGAAACAATGAACGATATCCTCGCCCACTGCCACAGGAAAGGATTGACATTGTGGCAGTACGTTGTTGAGGTTGAAGGAGATGGCATTCTTGACTACCTCGGCGGGATATGGGCTGCCATGGAGGCTGCCATAAAGAGGGGTCTGGCAGAAGAAGGAGTAATTCCTGGCGGACTTAACCTTCAGCGCAAGGCAAATTCTTATATGCGCAAGGCACGGCAGTTCAGGGATATATTCCGCACCCGTGCCACACTCTATGCCTTCGCACTGGCTGTAAGCGAGGAGAATGCCTGCGGAGGTATCATAGTCACCGCACCCACATGTGGCTCCTGCGGAGTGTTGCCAGCCGTTCTCAAATACTCCAAACAGTTCAACCACCACAGGAACAGTGATATTATCAAGGCTCTTGCCACGGCAGGACTGATAGGCACTCTCGTAAAACGAAACGCCTCCATCTCGGGTGCCGAGGTGGGCTGCCAGGGTGAGATAGGCACTGCCTGTGCCATGGCCTCCGGAGCCCTGACACAGCTCTATGGCGGCACCAACCACCAGATAGAATACTCTGCGGAGATGGGGTTGGAGCACCACCTCGGCCTGACGTGTGATCCTATAGCAGGACTGGTGCAGATCCCATGCATCGAACGAAACGTTTTTGCTGCCTCGAGGGCATTGGCACACAATACATTCGCCATGCTCTCAGACGGACGTCATATGATCAGCTTTGACAAAGTGGTGCAGACAATGAACCAGACCGGCAGGGATCTGCCCAGCCTGTACAAGGAGACAGCAGCCGGAGGCCTCGCCTTCTTCAGCTCCGACCTCCACATTGCTGAGTGACGGCGCCCCCGGGAACTGCATCTATCTGTGGATTACCCGTTTGATGTCAAGCACCGGGGTGTTGTTGATGGCATCAAGCCCCGTGACAGTCAGGATATTCTCTTCAACCTTCAGCAACTCCACGGTGGTAAGCCCTATCAGGCTGGGTCTCCGCGGCGAGCAGCAGGCAAACACACCCCGGTAATCGCCTGACCGGGTGGTAGTGCGCAGCTCATAACCCAACGACCTGTCAAAATAGAACAGCACATTAAGCTCTCTGAAGTTCTCTATCTTGTACAGCCCGTCGGCATACTCCTTTTTTACCACAATTGTTGAGATGCTGTTTTTGACTGCGTCAGCCTCAAAAGGTTTGGCTTTCTTCCATTCATTACGGACATGTCCTATCACTGTTATCTGCAATTCCTGCATCAATGTAATTGTTAAACCGGTTCCACGGGCAGGATGAACATATGCTCTCCCTCCATGATTATTTTTACTCTCACTCTGTAAACATCTTCAATCAGCTTCTCTCTGAATATCTCCATGCCGCCCTCGGCAACAAGCTGTCCACCATCAAGGATCATGAAGCTGGTGCAATACTTCAACGCCAGGTTGAGGTCATGGATGGAAACAATAACTGTCATCCCTCCTGCACTCAGTTCCCTGAGCAGATGCAGTGTCTCATGCTGATGTTTCAGGTCGAGACTGGCAGTGGGCTCATCAAGCAACATCAGGGCAGGCTGCTGTGCCAGCGCCCTGGCTATGAAGACCCGCTGACGCTGTCCGCCGCTCAGTTTGTTTATGTCCTTCAGGGCTATGTCATCCAGTCCCAGCCTGACAAGTATCTCCGAGGTGATACGGCGGTCGTCCCTGCCGGGCGACCACGAGATATAGGGATTCCGGCCCAGCAGTACGGTGTCAAATACCGTTGCGGGGAAAAGGTTATATTGCGACTGCGGCACGTAAGCCATCTCCTGAGCCAGCTCCCTGGCCCCGTAATCGCCTGCCCTGCGCCCCATTACCTTAACGAGGCCTGACTGCGGTTTGAGCAGGCCGTTCATAAGCCTTATCAGGGTTGTCTTTCCTGACCCGTTCGGACCCAGGATAGCCGTGAATGATCCCTTTTCAAAGACATGTGATATATCTTCTATCACTTTCAGACCGTTATAGGCGAAATGCACCGATTCGAGGCTGATCATCTCCATTGTGACCCTCCCTTGCCCTTTATCAGCAGCAGCACAAAGAGCGGTGCTCCTATCAATGATGTAAGTATACCCACGGGGAGCACTACCGGTGAAAGGAGTGTACGGGCCACAATATCACAGCCTGTCATGAATGCTGCACCGGCAAGAGCCGCTCCCGGGATCAGGAACCGCTCGTCTCCTCCCGTTATCCGGCGCACCATGTGCGGCACCACCAGTCCCACGAAGGCAATGATCCCGTAAAACGAAACCACAGCCGCCGTAGCCAGTGATGCAACCACCATTCCCGTCAGCCTGAGTCTGCCTATGTTGACACCAAGGCTTCGTGCCGTCTCATCTCCGGCATCGAGCGCATTGTAATTCCACCTGTTACGATAGAAATAGACCATCACCGGCACCACTATCACCACCTGGAGCATAAGCTCATTCCAGCCGCCCTTGCTCAGGTCGCCGAAGGTCCAGAAGACAATCGCCGCCAGCTCTACATCGTCGGCAACATATTGCAGTCCTGTGGTCAGGGCTGTGAAGAGTGAGCTGGCGATAATGCCGGTAAGGATCATGTTTTCAGGTGTGGCTCCCCGGCGCTTTGCCACGAATAGAATCAGGAAGCAGGCCCCCAGGGACCATGCGAAAGCTGAGGCGGTGACAACGTATGGATTGGCTATCATCACCGCGTCGGAGCTGCTGCTGTACATGCTTCCAGCACCAAAGATGATTATGGCGAAAGCCGCACCAAAAGCGGCCGCGTTGCTTATGCCCAGGGTGAATGGTGAGCCGAGCGGGTTCCTCAGCACACTCTGCATCACCACTCCGCTGACAGAGAGGGCCATGCCGCTGAGTATTGCAGCCAGGACTCTCGGTAGCCTTATCTGAAATACTATCCCCTGATGAAGAGCATTACCACCATCGGAAAAAAGTGTAAACAGATCACGAAAGCTGATGCTGCTCGGCCCCAGGGCCAGTCCGGTGACTGCCAGTATGAGGGTGACCGCTCCGGCAATCCATATGAACCTGCCCTTGCGTTTTACAAACAGGCTGTACTGCTGCTCTATCTCATGCTCTTTCTTCATCACTCATGCCTGGTTGCCGAAAGAGTATCCGCTGATGATATGTCGTCATGTATGCTGGAGTCAACATATTGCCTGAAGGGCTGGTAATAATCAACCGCTCTGTCATAGATATCAGCACCATAGAGGAGCTGCATCACCTCCCTGCCCCTCTGCTCCGCATCCACATCGCCGAAGGCTGATGGCATAAGGAGTGAACCTATATACCAGGCATTGCACAACAGGTTCTCATAGTTGGTGGTGTTCCAGTTGTACGGAAGGACGGTGTATGCCCTGCCTTCCCGCAATGCTTTCAGCGGGGAGAAGACTGAGGGCGCGGCAAGTTCCTCTTCCCATATACGGCTACCGGCAGCATCAAGGAACAGAACATCCGGATTCCATTGTATAAGCTGCTCGGGATCAATGAATACAACCTCGTGCCCAGGGGCATCACCGTTGACCCTCAGTCCCAGTCCCGCAGCAACATTGTACACTGAGAGCATGGCAAAAGGAGGATAATCGGGTTCCGTTGAGGTGATGCCGTGTGCGCCGTTATATGCTACACCCCCGATATAGGCTGAACAGGGCTTTTCCGTGGCAGCGGCTGCCCTGCGTGTGCACTCATTGATTGTGGTTTCAATGTAGTTGATGAGCGTATCAGCTCTCTCCTCCCTGTGGAAAATCGTTCCCAGGAGTGTCAGCGTGCCAAAGAGTTTCGTTCTGCGTTCTCCAAGATCACCATACTCAAGCAGCACCACCGGCCTCCGGGTCAGCTGCTCCAGCCGGTCAGCCTCATGCGGTGACATGAAGGTGGCGAGAATCAGGTCAGGTGCCGCCGCCGCCAGAAGCTCGGTATCGTAGTTATTGCCGGCCCCGATGGGGGGCAACTCCCTGAGATGCGGGTTGGCAAAGAGATAGAGCACATTGCGCCGCTGTTCACTCCCCTCTATATGGCTGACAAGGTGAGTCACCTTCATATAACTGACGAGCCTCAGTGTACCCGACTTTAAAGCGATAACTGACTTTACGGTATCCGGTACTGTCACCTGCCGCCCAGTACTGTCAGTAATAATACGACCCTCATGAGGCCGCCGCGATGAACCGCAGGACGATGCAACCACCACCGCCATGATCATGATGATGGCAAGATGCCACGAGGCGCCCTGCTTCTGCCCTGCCCTGTCGGAAAGTGTCCGGCAGAACCGTCCAAAGGCCTGTGATCCGTCTACCTTATACATGCTCCTCCTCCGGCGTTATCCTTGTTATGGTCAGCCTTGCAAACCTCACCCCCCTGACACTGCGTAACCTGTCAGCCAGGTCCGTAAGATCGGCGGCCCTGCCCCTGACGGCAACCAGCTCAAGACACTGGCTGTGATCAATCATATGCTGCTGCATTGAGAGAATGAGAGGATCATGTGAATGACGGATACCTGCAAGCTGTTCCATAACCCCTCTCTTCTGCCGGTCATAGAGGATAGTCACTGATCCTGTCACCTCATTGCTGCAGTGCCACTTCTTTTCGGCGAGGCTGCTGCTGATGAGATGCCTGATAGCCTGGGAACGGTTGGAGAAGAGATTATCCTCAACGAAATTGTCAAGCAGCTCCAAAAGCTCCTTCTCCAGGGAAACCCCAAAACGGATTACCGACATCGTGTCACTTTTTTAAATATTAGTAATATCGCTGACAAATATAACCAACGGCAACGGTATTAGAAAGAAAAGTATCATTAATGATTTCGAAACATGTGCAGGGCATACAGGGGGAGGGAACTGTAACATTATTAACCAAAAAACAAACCAATGAAAAAAGCAATTATTGTATCCGGAGTAATTGCCCTGGCACTGGCAGGATGCACCGGGAAAGCTGCAAAAGAAGCTGAAAAAGCCAGGGCAGCTGAGATCACGAAGGTGGCAAGAAGCTGCCGGGTGAGATTTGATCTGATCCGGTGTTGACCACATCAAACATGCGTCTCTGCATCATCTGCTATCAACGGTGTGCAGGGACGTTTTACATTTGTTCTAGCGTCTGACCCTGGCGTTGCCCTCCCAGACGCTCCATACCATCTCTTCGTCGGCCGGCTGGGCATAGTCTGTCAGGAAGGTTGTTGCCAGCGCTCCGCTGGCCCATCCAAACTCAACCCACCGGGCTGGATCCCATCCCCTCAGGATGCCATAGAGCAGTCCACCCACAAAGCCGTCGCCTCCGCCTATGCGGTCAAGCACATGTATCTCACGGGGCTCAATAACATGCCAGTTGCCTCCTTCCCACATAATGGCTCCCCAGAGGTGGGTATCAACACTCAGCACCTGGCGGAGGGTGGTGGCAAAGACTGATGCATTCGGGTACTCCTTCCGGACACAGTC
This sequence comes from Bacteroidales bacterium, assembly GCA_012514255.1. The sequence continues at coordinate 6,842 of JAAZAP010000117.1, forward strand.
AATCATCCCCTTGAAGCTTTCA
>JAAZAP010000118.1 GCA_012514255.1 Bacteroidales bacterium
CCGCACAGTTCTATGCCCCCTTTGCAGGTGCGGCTATCGGCGAATACTTTCGAGATACCGGCCGTGACGCCCTGATTATCTATGATGACCTTTCCAAACAGGCTGTCTCATACCGCGAGGTCTCCCTGTTGCTCCGCCGTCCGCCCGGCCGCGAGGCATACCCGGGCGACGTCTTCTACCTCCACTCACGCCTGCTTGAGAGAGCAGCCAAGATCATCGAGTCGGACGAGGTGGCACAGAAGATGAATGACCTGCCTGACTCAATCCGTCACATGGTTAAAGGAGGAGGCTCACTAACAGCCCTGCCTATCATTGAGACACAGGCAGGAGACGTAGCCGCATATATCCCCACAAACGTCATTTCAATCACTGACGGACAGATTTTTCTTGAGTCAAATCTTTTCAATGCCGGGATAAGACCCGCCATCAACGTGGGTATTTCAGTATCCAGGGTCGGCGGTAATGCCCAGATCAAATCGATGAAAAAGGTAGCCGGCACCCTCAAGGTTGACCAGGCACAGTACCGTGAGCTGGAGGCTTTCTCCAAGTTTGGCTCCGATCTTGACCCTTCAACCCTGGCGGTGCTTGACAAGGGGTCAAAAAACGTGGAGATACTGAAGCAGAACCAGTACTCGCCCATGAAGGTTGAAGAACAGGTGGCAATCATCTACTGCGGTACCAAAGGCCTGCTGAAGGATGTTCCGGTGCACAGGGTGAAGCAGTTTGAAAATGATTTTCTGGCATTCATGCGTGACAATCACGCAGACGTGCTTGAGACCATAAAGACAGGACTTATAAATGATGAGGTGACCGGAACGCTTGACAGGGCAGCTGCCGAGGTGGCCGGACGCTATTCATCACGCTAGCATATAAGGGTAAGGAGAGAAGATGGCAAACTTAAAGGCGATAAGGGTCAGGCTCAGCTCGGTGAAATCAACCCGCCAGATCACTTCTGCAATGAAGATGGTGGCGGCAGCCAAGCTACGAAAGGCACAGGACTCTATCGTTCAGCTGAGACCATATGCTGATAAGCTGAACGAGATCCGTGCCGGACTGAGCGCTGCCCTTCGTGACACCGAGATCGAAAACGTCTACGCCGAAAGGAAGAAGGGCAACGGCAGGGTGCTGCTGGTTGTGATAACCTCGAACAAGGGTCTTTGCGGCGCATTCAATGCCAACGTGATCAGGGAGGCCAGACACATCATGTCAGAGATATACGGCGAGCAGGTGAGAAGGGGTGATCTTGCCCTGATGACCGTGGGGAAAAAGGCGGGCGATACTTTCAAGAAGCTGAAAATCAATGTTATGGCAGACCACAGCGATCTCTATGCAGATCTCACCTTTGCCAGGGTGGCAGCAGTGGCTGACAGGCTGATGCAGCTCTATCTCTCGGGGGAGTATGATGTTATAGAGTTAATCTATAACCAGTTCAAAAATGCAGCGGTACAGAAGCTTACCCGTGAGGCATACCTGCCTGTCACCATGGTGTCAGATGCGGATGAGAAGAGTGCGCCTGCTGATTATATCTATGAACCTGACCAGGTAAGCATCATCGCTGAACTGATTCCCAAGACTTTACGGATCCAGCTCTATAAGGCGCTGCTCGATTCATTCGCTGCCGAGCAGGGCGCCCGCATGACTGCCATGCACCAGGCAACAGACAATGCCACCGAGCTTATCAGGGATCTTACCCTGCAGTATAACAAGGCGCGCCAGGCCGCAATCACCAACCAGCTGCTTGAGGTGGTGAGCGGGGCAGAGGCGCTGAACGGATAATGAAGAAACGACTATGTTCACCAGTGATTACCTGAGAGAGCTGACAGACAAGGCTATATCCAGCCTTGCCGGAACGCCTGAGGCAGAGAATCTCTTTGCTCCGGTGAGATACATAATGTCCATCGGGGGAAAGAGACTGAGACCGGTAATGTGCCTCATGGCCTGCAATCTCTTCAGGGACAAGATAGACGAGGCTGTTATGCCGGCGGTGGGCATAGAGGTGTTCCATAACTTCACACTCATCCATGATGATATCATTGACAGGGCAGAGATGCGCAGGGGATCAGCAACGGTACACTCAAAATGGGGTGCCGATCAGGCTATACTCTCCGGTGACGTCATGGCTTTCGTGGCTGGAGAGTGCATAGGACAGGCCCCGGAAAAGGCACTTACAAAAGCAGTGAGACTCTTCAACAGGACCGCCATAGAGGTATGCACCGGTCAGCAGCTCGATCTCGATTATGAGAAGAAAGGGGTGGTGTCCGAGGAGGAATACCTGCGTATGATAGAGCTGAAAACGGCAGTGCTGGTGGCCGCCTCACTGAAGATAGGCGCCATAATTGGCGGGGCATATGAAAAAGACCAGGACCTGCTTTATGAATTTGGCCGCTGCCTGGGAATAGCCTTTCAGATACAGGATGATGTGCTTGACACATATGGCGATACAAAAATGTTCGGTAAAAAAACCGGGAGTGACATTGCTGCAAACAAAAAGACCTATCTGCTGGTAAAAGCCCTTGAACTGGCCGGAGGTGATAAGCTTAGCCGGCTTCGCAAGCTCCTTGGTCCGGACAATCATGACCCTGAAGAAAAGTTCAGGGAGGTATTGGCAATATATGATGAACTGGAGATTAGACTTAAAGCTGAGAACCTGGCTTATGAATACTTCAATAAGGGGTTCCAGGCTCTTGACAATGTATCAGTTAAAAGTGAACGCAAGAATGAGCTCAAACAGCTGGCAGTGAATCTTATAGGAAGGGTAAAATAACAGCTGTAACGAAGGCTGGATAATTAGGAAAAGATTAGTATCAGAATAATTGAAACAGAATTAAGTCAGAGAGATGGCAAAAAAAACAGGAGTGATAAGTCAGGTCATCGGACCTGTGGTTGACGTTACCTTTGATACAGCCGGCACAGATATGCCCAATATACTTGACGGGCTGGAGATAACCAGGCATGACGGTTCGGTGCTGGTGGTTGAGTGTCAGCAGCACATCGGGGAGAAGACCGTGAGAGCAATTGCAATGGACTCTACCGACGGCCTGCAGCGCGGTATGGAGGTTGTTGCCACAGGCCAGCCGATAGTCATGCCGGTGGGTGACCAGATCAGGGGACGCCTGATGAATGTTACCGGGATGCCTATTGACGGAATCGGGGCCCTGGATAAGAAGGGTGGTTATCCCATTCACCGCAAACCACCTAAATATGAGGATCTCTCAACAGAAAAGGAGGTACTCTACACCGGCATCAAGGTCATTGACCTCATTGAGCCATACTCCAAGGGAGGAAAGATAGGCCTCTTCGGCGGTGCGGGAGTGGGTAAGACCGTTGTCATCCTTGAGCTTATCAATAATATTGCAAAAGCCTATTCGGGTCTTTCCGTCTTCGCCGGCGTGGGCGAGCGCACCAGGGAGGGTAACGACCTGCTTCGTGAGATGCTTGAAGCCAACGTGATCTCCTACGGCAAAGAGTTCCTGGAGGATATGGAAAAGGGAGGCTGGAACCTTGATCTCGTTGACCGCGAAGCTCTCAAGGAGTCGAAGCTGGCACTGGTGTTCGGGCAGATGAACGAGCCTCCCGGTGCACGTGCGCGCGTGGCACTGTCAGGGCTCTCGGTTGCAGAGTACTTCCGTGACGGCGAGGGCGAAGGTACAGGAAGGGATATACTCTTCTTTATGGACAACGTCTTCCGTTTCACGCAGGCAGGATCAGAGGTGTCCGCCCTGCTGGGACGAATGCCTTCAGCCGTGGGTTATCAGCCCACACTGGCAACTGAAATGGGCGTGATGCAGGAGAGAATCACCTCTACCCGTCACGGATCTATCACCTCCGTGCAGGCTGTTTATGTCCCTGCCGATGATCTCACTGACCCTGCTCCCGCAACCACCTTTGCACACCTTGATGCCACCACGGTGCTGAGCCGAAAGATCTCAGAGCTGGGTATCTACCCGGCTGTTGACCCGCTTGACTCCACCTCAAGGATACTTACTCCCGAAGTGGTTGGCGAGGAACATTACCGCTGCGCCCAGAGGGTTAAGGAGATACTCCAGAGATACAATGAGCTGCAGGATATCATTGCCATCCTCGGGATGGATGAACTCTCAGAGGAAGATAAGCAGGTGGTGCACCGTGCACGCAGGGTTCAGAGGTTCCTATCGCAGCCATTCCATGTGGCTGAACAGTTCACCAATATTCCCGGGACACTGGTCTCAATAGAAGACACCATCAGGGGCTTTAACATGATCATTGACGGCGAGGTAGACCAGTACCCTGAGGCAGCCTTTATGCTCGTGGGTACCATTGAAGATGCCATTGCCAAGGGTGAGAAGCTCCTTGCAGAGCACAAATAAAGATAAAAGTACCCGACGTGAAGATTGAGATAATAACACCAGACAGGAACATCTACTCCGGGGAGGTGCGCTCGGTGAGGGTGCCCGGCAGAAAAGGCTCATTCCAGGTCCTGAAGGACCACGCTCCCATCATCTCCACTCTTGAAGCCGGTCCGGTTTTCATTGCTGACGAGCAGGGGAATGAGCTTAGATATGATATTACCGGCGGAGTGATAGAGGTAAAAAAGAACAGGATCATCCTGCTGGCCGACTCCGTGTCAAAAGGCTGAGTGTGATGGACAACGACGAATTCCGCAGGCAGGGTCATGCCATTGTAGAGTGGATAGCACGTTATTTCGCGGATGTTGAGCAATACCCGGTCAAGTCAAGAGTGAGGCCGGGTGAGGTAAAGGATGCATTGCCTGAATTACCACCGACGGGCAGTGAACCGTTTGATCTTTTCATGCGCGATTTTGACCGTATAATCATGCCGGGCATCACCCACTGGCAGAGCCCTAATTTCTTCGCTTATTTCCCCGCCAACAGCAGTCCTCCCTCGGTCCTTGCCGAGATGCTCACTGCAGCCCTGGGGGCGCAGTGCATGCTATGGGAGACCTCGCCCGCAGCTGCCGAGCTGGAGGAGAGGATGATGGAGTGGCTGCGCCATATGACCGGACTTCCTGCTGAGTTTGAAGGGGTTATCCAGGACAGCGCCTCATCAGCCACTCTGGCGGCTCTCATTACCGCCCGGGAAAAGGCCACCGGCTTCCGCTCCAACAGCGAAGGCCTGAATGATGCCGGACGGCTGAGGGTCTACTCCTCCACACAGACACACTCCTCGGTGGAGAAGGGTGTGGGAGTGGCAGGATTCGGTCGGAATAACCTGGTGAAGGTGGAAGTACGCGATGACTTTTCAATGGATCCTGGTGCCCTGGAGAGAGCAATAGTTGCTGATACCAAGGCTGGTTACATCCCCTGCTGCGTTGTTGCAACCCTCGGTACTACGGGAACCACGGCTATCGATCCTTTGAGAGCCGTGGGAGAGATATGCAGCAAGCACGGCATCTGGATGCATGTTGATGCAGCACTGGGAGGCACGGCACTGCTGCTGCCCGAGATGCGATGGATGGCTGACGGCATAGAGTATGCTGACTCGCTTGTTTTCAATCCGCACAAATGGATGTTCACCAACTTCGACTGTTCGGCCTACTTTGTCCGTGATGCGGCAACACTGATACGCACTTTCGAAATTCTTCCCGAGTATCTTAAGACACGCACCCGCGGGGAGGTGAATGATTACCGCGACTGGGGCATACCTCTGGGCAGACGGTTCAGGGCACTGAAGCTTTGGGCTGTGATACGGTCATACGGCATAGAAGGGCTCCGGGATGCTATACGTGAACATATACGTATAGCAAAGATGCTCGCAGGTCTGATTGAGGCGGAAAAAAACTTTGAACTGATGGCTCCTGTGCCCCTGAATACGGTCTGTTTCCGATTCCACCCTGCCGGCATGGGGGATGAGGAGGCCAACATACTGAATGAGAAAATCAATCATGCCATTAATGATACTGGCAAAATCTACCTGACACACACAAAGGTTGATGGCAGGTATGTGCTCCGCATGGTCACCGCACAGACAAACGTGACGGAAGCTCATGTCATTCAGGCATGGGATATGATCAGGGAACGTGCCTCAGCGCTCACGGCCCAGGACGGTACCGTAAATATTGACTGAAAAAGCCCCGTTAACAAAGTATCTCTGCTCACGCGGAATATACCCTGCACGTATGCCGGCACTTATCTCAAAGGGGAACCGCAGCACGTAAAAATCGGCCAGCAGCTCCGATCCCGCAGATGTGTATACCTCCTTTCCCGGCGTGAAGATATGGTCACTGTAATCGTTTATCCTCTCCCCCCTTGAGTAGTCATAAAAGAGAGAGCCTCTTATCCTCTTGATATAAAGGAGGCTTCCTGCTGCCAGGTCAGGGTAGAGGATAGGCAGGGTATAGTCTGCCGAGAAGGAGAACAGTTTTTCTGCTATCAGGTTACTGTCAAAACCCCTGGGCCAGGGTATGGAGTTGCGGTATATGAGCTTCTTTGCCGGCGACTGGTTCTCCCAGCCTGCCTTGACGAAGAAGCTGTGATTGTGCAACAGTCCCGGGAAGAAGAGGGTGGCCCTGGCATAGCTTCTGTTATTATAGAGCTTCGGATCCCATGGTGTTCCCGTGACCCTGAGATCAAGGACCTGGCCCCATCGCGGGTTGATGTCGCGATAAGCCATGCGGAAGGTGTTTGAGAAGTAGAATCTGCCGGTAACGGTCAGCAGGTCTTTGTCAAACCTGTTCTCATCGGGAATAAATGTGTAACTGTTACGGTAACTGAAGTATACCGCCGGCATAATCATCTGTCTGAACCGACCGTAAGCGAACCAGAGCTGATCATAGACGTTGATGCTGAGGTTAAGGTCATGTCCTAAATCATCTGGCAGGGTGTCTTCAATTGTATCCCTGCCAACAAGTTGGTCTCCGCCCCATCTCATCTCTGCATCTATAACGGGATGCCAGCCCTTCCACCTGATGCCGGTATGCAGATAGTGGTTGCCACCGCTGTATTCGTATCCGGCAGTGGATATGAGGGTGCTCAGGTGGTTCTGTGACAACAGGGTCAGTCCCGGCCTCACAGCGGTCGGATCACTCTTTATCTCATCAATATCAGCGTAAAATGGGAACCAGCTGTGAAAATTGAACAGGTGGCCAATCTTCCTGTACCGTACCGGGTCAGGGATGACTGCCGGGGGCCTGTCTTCTTCATTCGCCGGTGAGGGCAGGGGTGCCAACGCGGGGATGATTGCATGCCCGGTTACTCCCGCCGGTCCTGCGGTTGCTGATGTCTTTTCGGAAGCGATGATGAATCCGGCTGCCGTGTAGTCCGAAAAGAGCAATTCTCCGTCCCTGATTGAGAATCCCGAGATACCATATCTTGAGGCTGTAACCCTTTCAACGGCTCCTTCACCGGCAATGCGGTAGATATTGTCTGACCCGTCGTCCTGGGCCAAAAAGAAAAGGGTATCATTGAATATCTCAGCCTGAACGATATCTGTCACGCTCTCTTCCTTCTCTGTAATCCACCTCTTTCCCGTGGGCCTGTATGTGCGTATACCCTCTCCCTTTTCGCTGACAGTGACCACGGTTACGCTGCTGCCGTCCGATGACCATGCCGGACGTTGCAGGATGAGGCTGTCAGGAGGCACTACATTCATGAGCACTTCCCCGTTATATGCATCAATGAATACCAGTGAGTAGCGCATATCAGGCGTGGTTGAGACAGCCGCAATGGTTCTCCCGTCAGGGGAGAGATCCGGTGCCGCATACCTGGTCTTGTATGTGAGCTGGGTGACCTTGCCTGCGGGAAGATTGAGTCTCTTGATTACCGAATAGTCACGATTGTCCCAACGTATGTCAGGGTGTTGCTCTGCCCATACTATCGTACTGTCAGAACATGAGAAAAAGTAAGGATAAAGATATCCGGTGGTGGTCACATTATGTTCTGTGCCATTTATAGGATCAGTAATTACAAACCGGGAGGGATCAGACATGGATGTCCTGAGGGAGATAATTTTTCCGTCAGCCAGCCTGTGAGGGGTGAAATGGCTGATATAGTCCTTTCGTCGGGGTACGTTCAGTGACGGGTAATCCCTTACGTCGTCAGGAATGTATTCATTCCAGAGTGTCTCAAGGGAAGCGAAGGTTGAGTCATAGAGCCTCTTTTTTGTCAGTCCTGACCTGTTTCGTAGTCCTGCGTTGACAGGATTGAGGTACCAACTGTTGAAGATACCGGAGGTCATTGTTTGCCAGGTATCGGGGTCGTTCCGGCGCAGGTGGTTTATCATCAGGTACCCGAATACATAGTGGTCAGGGGTGAAGTTTTTGTATGATCCTGCGAGCATCTTGTCATAACCGTACAATCCGCCGGGTGAAGTTGCCAGGGCCCTGGCGCCGCGGATAAACGCGTTGCTGCGTCCTCTGCCTGACAGTCCGGTCACAGTCTCTGCATAGACAGCTTCGCCCTCAAAGGCCCACAGTGGTATTTCAACCGCGCTAAGGGCCACTGCCTGTTCGCCTGTCAGCCAGCGCAGCACACGTCCTAATCCCTCCTGATTGAGTGATCCGAGTTGAAGCACGTGAGCGGTCTCATGAACGGCAAGCTGTGTGGCGGGGTGGAGGGGAAGGTTATCCTGTCCGGGGAGAGGGAAGAGCTCCATCCTGCGCGGCGCCCAGCTGACATAACCATTTGACTGCATCGAATGGTTGTGTATTATCACCGGCACATTGGTTCTTACCCCGGGGTATATAGCTGACAGCCTCTCATATGAATCTTCCAGCAGGGTGGCATAACGCCGGGCCTCAGATCCGAAATCTTCCGGAAAGATTATGCGGAAATGGGAAGTGCGTATCTGCATCCACCTGAGCGAGGCGGGATCCTGCCCGGTATCATAGTACTGTGCTCCTGCCCTGGTTAAAGCAAGCAGACTCATTATGAGCATAATAATTACCTTTTTCATTCAGGGCAGTTTGCTCAAAAATACCAAAATTAGCTGATATCTTCCGGTACACTCCAAAATCTTATTATTTTCGTGCGGTATTATTCGGGAACGGAAACAAAACAGTTATGATAAAGAAATTCAGGCTTTGGGATAATATCACCGGTTGGGTGGTATTTGCCGTGGCGGCATTCACCTATCTGATGACCATTGAGCCTACAATGAGCCTGTGGGACTGCAGTGAGTTCATCGCTTCAGCTTACAAGCTCGAAGTGGGGCACCCGCCCGGGGCACCCTTCTTCATGATACTCGCAAGGTTTTTCACCTTCTTTGCCGGAGGTGATGTGACGAAGGCTGCCATGATGGTAAATGCAATGTCAGGCCTGGCCAGCGCCCTTACCATACTCTTTCTCTTCTGGACCATTACCCACCTGGCGCGAAGGATCTTTCTCAGGCAGGAATCTGATTACAGTACTGGAACGATCATTGCCGTTCTGGGTGCCGGCGTGACCGGAGCCCTGGCTTACGCCTTCTCCGACACCTTCTGGTTCTCAGCAGTGGAGGGTGAGGTCTATGCCACCTCGTCGCTCTTCACAGCCGTGGTTTTCTGGGCCATGCTCAGATGGGAGGATGTGGCTGACGAGCCTCATGCTGACAGGTGGATCATCCTGATAGCCTTTATGATGGGTCTTTCCATCGGGGTGCACCTGCTTAACCTGCTGGCAATCCCCGCCATAGTCTTCATCTGGTATTTCCGCAAGTACGAATTCTCATGGAAGGGGTTTGCAGCTTCAATAGGAGTGTCTGTGCTGTTGCTGGTGGTTATCATGTACGGCATAATCCCCGGGATAGTAAGGGTGACCTCCGGATTCGAGCTCTTCTTCGTCAATAAACTGGGCATGCCGTTCAACAGTGGTATGTATATTCACCTGGTTCTGTTCATTGCTGCCCTGCTCCTTTCGGTCTGGTACAGCTTCACCCACGAGGATGGCAAAAGGGGCTTCCTGTTTGCCGCTGCCACTTTCCTTCTCTCGGGTCTCTGGCTGCTTACCGGCAAGCTGCTGCTCAACCTCGTTTTTCTTGCCGTGGTGATCTATGGTGCATGGTATCTATCCACCCGCAGGAGGGTGGCTCTCAATACCATTATGACGGCATTGCTGGTTATTGTCATCGGCTATTCGAGCTTCGCGGTGATAGTCATCCGCTCAACAGCCAACCCGCCGATGAATGAGAACAATCCTTCGAATCCCTTCGCCCTGCTCTATTATCTCAACCGTGAGCAGTATGGTCAGCGTCCGCTCTTCCACGGCCCTTACTATAATGCACCGGTGACCGATTATGTCAAGGGCAAACCGACCTATAATCCTTCAGACGGAAAGTACATAATCACAAACCGCCAGACAATCAGTGAGCACGATGAACGGTTCACCACAATCTTCCCAAGGATGTGGAGTAATGAGCCGGATCATATTCGTAAGTATGAAGAATATGTGGGCACCGGGAGGAAATCCGTGCGGGTAAAGGATCCGCAGACAGGCGAGACAACCGTTGTCAGGGTGCCAACCTTCGGGCAGAACCTGAGCTTTATGTTCCGGTACCAGCTTGGATTCATGTACTTCAGATACTTCATGTGGAACTTCAGCGGCAGGCAGAATGATATCCAGAGCACAGGAGGGCCTATCAACGGCAACTGGATAACCGGGATAGATTTTCTTGACGCCCCGAGGGTGGGCACGGTAAAGAATATGCCTGATGACATGAAGAATGCGCCATCACGGAATAAATACTACCTTCTCCCCTTTATCCTGGGGCTCGCAGGCTTCCTGTGGCACTTCAACCGGGATGTGCGCAACTGGTGGATAGTGGTTCTGCTGTTCGTAATGACAGGTATAGCCATAGTCATCTATCTCAACCAGTATCCCAACCAGCCAAGGGAGCGCGATTACGCCTATGCAGCTTCGTTTTACGCCTTCACGATATGGATAGGTCTCGGAGTCCTGGCCCTGTTTGAGCTCATCCGCAAGGTTACAGGGCTGACGCCTGCGGCAGTCATCGCTTCACTGCTCACCTTTGCAACTGTACCGGCGCTGATGGCGTCTGAGAACTGGGATGACCATGACCGTTCGGGGAGGTATCTTGGACGTGAAGTGGCATTCAATTACCTCAACTCCTGCGCCCCGCAGGCAATACTGTTCACCGGAGGCGACAATGACACCTTCCCGCTGTGGTATGCCCAGGAGGTGGAAGGTATGCGCAATGACGTGAGAGTGTGTAACCTGATGCTGCTGAATACCGATTGGTACATTGACCAGATGAAAAACAAGGCTTACACCTCGGAACCGTTGCCGATAAGCCTGCCTAAAGAGCTTTATTATGACGGGGTTAACAACCAGGTGTTGGTCCTCGAAAAAGTCAAGGAGCCTGCCACTGCCAGGGAGGTAATGAAGTTCATCAACAGTGGCAGCGAGGTCACAAAACTGAAGTACTATGACGAAGACCTGTGGTATATCCCCACTCGCACGATACGTATCCCGGTTGATTCGGCGAAGGTGGTGGCCAATGGCACCGTCAGACCTGAGGATGCCGATAAGATAGTACCGTATATAGACATAAATCTCAAAGGCTCATGGATCATGAAAAACCAGTTGCTGGTGATTGATATCCTGGCTCACAATGACTGGGATCGCCCTATCTATTTCGTGACAGGGCAGCATGAGGATGCCCTCGGGCTTGAGGAGTACTTCCAGCTTGAAGGGCTGGCCTACCGCCTGGTACCAATCAAGGGAGCAAACAAAAGCTGGTTTGATTATGGACGGATCGATACTGACATACTCTATGAGAATATGATGAACAGGTTCAGCTGGACCAACTCTTCTGATCCGGAGGTCTACATTGATTACTATCATAACCGTACTATCACGGTTATAAGGGCACGTCTGAACTATTCAAAGCTTGCCATACAGCTGGCTGCTGAAGGAGATACTACGAGGGCTGCGGAGGTAATCAACAGGTGTATTGAACTTTTTCCGGTCTCAAAGATGGGATATGATTTCTACTTTGGTGATATCATCTCGGCATGCTTTGCTGCCGGCGAGAGGGAGAGGGCCAGGGAGCTGGCATCAGACTATGCATCATACTATGAAGAACGGACAGACTACCTTCTTGACCAGAAGCCTTCGGTTTACATGTATGCCGAGGCTGAGATAGCAAACGGAATTCAGATGATGATGCAGGCTGTGCGTGTTTGTTTTGAAAACGGTGAGACGGACCTTGCCGAAGAGATCAATGTCAGATACAACGAGCTCTACACCCGATATGTGTCATTAAGCCAATAGAAACAAATTACTGATTTTCAACTGCCGACTGCTGACTGCCGATTGCCGACTGACCTTCAGTCGTACACCTGGTATGCAGGCCTTGGAGAGAGGTATTTCTCAAGGATCATATGGATCTTGTCAGGAAAGACCGGCTTGAGGTTATACTCGGTGCATCCGGCTATATATGCCTCATTCTTTGTCTGTTCGGAGTAATACGCAGTGATGAGTATCACCGGTGCCGAGCGGTTGACCTGGCGAAATGCCCTTGTACACTCAATACCGTTGATCAGGGGAACGAGGAAATCCATGAAGACAAGATCAAAGTGTGCCCTGCCCACAGTGATGGCATCCACAAACTCCTTCCCGTTACCATAGACTGATATCTCTGCTCCGGTCTCTTTAAGAAGGGTTTCGTAATACTTTAATGATGCAGAATCGTCTTCAACGATCGCTATCCTCTTGCCTGTTATGTTTAGCATTGTGTATAAAGTGAACCCGGGATTATGTTTTCCGAACTCAGAGCAAAAATATCCGGCGAGGCAAAACAAGATTAAACATTTCCCCTGCAAATTTCAACTTTAGTAACAACTTATTAACAACAACTTTTTAACAGGATATGAATAGCTGTTTAAGACTCAGATAATGAGCCTGTGATGAGGTTCAGTAACACTCCCACCGGGTGGTGGTCCCGCCCGCTGTTGAGGGAGGGATGGCCTTTATTGCAAGGAGTTCCTGGCCACAGTATTCAGCTTCAGTACCCCAGGCAATGGGATTATCATTCTCATAGGTGACCGTCTGGCAGATCTGGCACCCATCGTCCAGCAGTTCGCATGAGGTGAATGACCAGCTGATGATAAGAAGAATGATAGTGTATAATAATTTCTTCATGTGTCACCTTTATGAAACAACGACAAAGTTAAATAAATAGTATTATTACTGTCATGCAGCATTTTTCATAAATTAGTGTCATTATTGTGAACCACGTGAAACCTTAAATCAGTCATAAAATGGAAGAGAATGCCACATCACCCACAGTTGTGACCGTTGAAGAGAACAGGATGAAGAAGCACGTTAATATTGCAGGAATTCTGCAGATAGTCTTTGGATCGATCCTGGTGATTGCAGCGCTGGCAATAGCAATCGCATTCGGATTCGTTGACCAGTTTGTTGATGATCCTACCGCACTAAAGGTTCTGGGCATCGTCGGGACGCCGCTTATAACCCTGTTTCTGCTCTTCGGCGGAGCAATGATCGCAGGCGGAATAGGCCTGTTCTACTGCAGGCCGTGGGCAAGAATACTGACCCTGGTGATGGCAGCGCTGGGACTGCTCAACGTGCCCATCGGGACACTCAAGGGCGTCTACATCATATGGGTACTGGTACAGTCGGAGACAATCTCCCTGTTTGAAAAGGGATGCCCATCGGTGAAAGTCTGAGAGCCTGAGGTCACACTTTCACCGGGTCTAAATCTCACAGTCTGAACAGGCAGACAAAATGATTATTTTTGTTGTCTAACCATCCAGGTCATGGCAGACGATAAGAAGATCATTTTTTCAATGTACAGGGTAAGCAAGAGCTACCCTCCCCACAAACAGGTCATCAGGGATATATCCCTCTCTTTCTTTCTTGGAGCCAAGATTGGCATCATAGGGCTCAACGGATCCGGTAAATCAACATTGCTGAAAATAATTGCAGGTATTGAAAAAGAGTACCAGGGCGAGGTTGTCTTCTCTCCCGGTTACACTGTCGGACATCTGGCCCAGGACCCGCTGATGGACGAGAAGCGCACAGTGCGCGAGATTGTTGAGGAGGGGGCTGCTGATGTGGTGGCTGTACTTAAGGAATACGAGGAGATCAATCTCCGGTTCGGTGAGCCCGAAGTATATGAGAACCCCGATGCCATGGAGAAGCTGATGGCCAGGCAGGCAGAACTGCAGGAGAAGATTGAGGCTCTTGACGGGTGGAATCTTGAGCATAAGCTCGAACGGGCCATGGATGCCCTCAACTGTCCTGATCCTTCAACCCCGGTGAATATCCTCTCGGGAGGCGAACGCCGCCGCGTGGCACTGTGCCGCCTGCTGCTGCTGGAGCCTGATGTGCTTCTGCTCGACGAACCCACCAACCACCTCGATGCCGAGAGCGTTCAGTGGCTCGAGACACACCTGCGCCAGTACAGGGGTACGGTCATCTGCATCACCCATGACAGATACTTCCTTGACAACGTGGCCGGATGGATACTGGAGCTTGACCGCGGGGAGGGCATCCCCTGGAAAGGCAATTACTCATCATGGCTTGAACAGAAGGCCAAACGTCTTGAGATGGAGGAGAAGGGTAATGTGAGACGCCGCAAGACACTCGAGCGCGAGCTGGAGTGGGTGCGTATGTCGCCAAAGGCAAGACATGCCAAGTCAAAGGCGCGACTGAGCGCTTACGAGAACCTGCTCAACCAGGATGTGAAACAGAAGGAGGAGAAGCTGGAGATATTCATTCCCAACGGACCCAGGCTGGGAGACAGGGTGATTACTGCCCGCGGCGTCACCAAAGCCTTCGGTGATAAAATTCTTTTTGAGGATCTTGATTTTGAACTGCCGCCAAACGGTATAGTTGGCGTCATCGGTCCCAACGGGGCCGGCAAGACCACCCTCTTCCGGATGATCATGGACCAGGAGAAGGTTGACAGAGGGTCATTCGAAGTCGGCGAGACTGTCACTCTCGGGTATGTTGAACAGGCTCATGCTTCCATTGACCCTGCAAGGAGCGTGTATGAGGTTATCTCCGGCGGACAGGATGAGATAATGGTAGGCAACAGGCCCGTCAATGCCAGGGCATATGCAGCACGTTTCAACTTCACCGGCGCTGACCAGGAGAAGAAGTGCGGGGTGCTCTCCGGCGGTGAGCGCAACAGGCTCAACCTGGCCCTTACTCTCAGGAGCGGGGCCAACGTGCTGCTGCTTGACGAGCCTACCAATGACATTGATGTCAACACCCTGCGTGCACTGGAAGAGGGCCTTGAGAATTTCGCGGGTTGCGCTGTCATCATCTCGCACGACCGCTGGTTCCTTGACCGTGTGGCAACACATATCCTGGCTTTTGAGGGCGACTCGCAGGTGGCGTGGTTTGAGGGTGGTTTTTCAGAGTATGATGAGAACTACCGCAAACGTACCGGTAATGCCGGTCCGGTGCGGTTCAGATATAAAAAATTGTCGTAGCCCGTTACCAGCCCTCAACGGAGCTGTCGTCTCACCCTGTGAGCGGCAGACAGCTGCAGCCAGATCATTCCATCTGTAGAAGGCCGGTATAATAAAAATCACCTTAGCCTTACTGTTATCCTAAAAACAATAACTTCGCAATTCTTTAGCGGAAGGGTTTTTTTTCAAACGCCTCTTCGCCTGGATCTGACACGACGACAATTACAAAACTCAATATGGCAACACGCAGGCAATTTATCAGGATCTCAGCCATGGGAGCGGGAGCCGCCATGGCCGGCGCCGCGGGACTGCGGCTGCTCGCCTCGGAGCTCACTGACGGCCAGAAAGCCACTCTGGCCGCCCTCACCGGCCGCACACCCACATACTGCGAGGTGTGTTTCTGGAAGTGTGCGGGATGGGTTTACAGGGACGAAAAGGGATCAATAAAAAAGATCATCGGCAACAATGAAGACCAGAACTGCAACGGCCGGTTCTGTCCCCGTGGCACCGGCGGGGTAGGCATGTACCACGACGAGGACCGTCTGCGCACCCCTCTCATCCGTACAGAGGAGAGGGGTAAACAGAGCTTTCGCGAGGCAACCTGGGAAGAGGCGTTTGACTACATTGCAGAAAAGATCAAAGTGATATCTGCCGACCACGGCCCGGAGTGTATAGCACTCTTTACCCACGGCTCGGGAGGCAAATATTTCTCCAACCTTCTGCGTGCCATGGGGTCACCGCATGTGGCAGCCCCATCCTATGCCCAGTGCCGCGGACCGCGTGAGGTGGCTTTCCAGGCTACCTTCGGCGAGACCGTGGAGAGCCCCGAGCGTACAGACATACGTGATGCACGCTGCCTGGTACTTATCGGCAGCCACCTGGGTGAGAACATGCATAACGGACAGGTACAGGAGATGTCTGACGCCATTGACAAGGGTGCCACTATCATCACCGTTGACCCACGCTTCTCGACAGTGGCCGGCAAGTCCAAATTCTGGCTGCCCATTAAGCCTGCCACGGACCTCGCCCTGCTGCTGGCCTGGATCAACGTGATCATCAGCGAGGAGATGTATGACAAAGAGTATGTTGAGAAATATACCTACGGCTTTGAATACCTTAAGGAGCATGTGAAGAACATGACTCCGGAGTGGGCATACGGCATAACAACCATTGATCCGACAGTAATACGCGAGACTGCCCGCGAGATGGCCAACGCCTCACCTGCAGTGATAGTCCATCCGGGCCGTCACGTCACCTGGTACGGTGATGATACGCAGCGTCTCAGGGCTGTGGCCATTCTCAACGCCCTGCTGGGCTCATGGGGCAGGCGCGGTGGCTTCTACCGCCCCGAAACCTTCGTGCTGCCGGAGCCGGAGCATCCGCCATACCCCACGCCCAAGAGGTCATGGAGAACGGAGTTCCCTGACATGTATAAGCTGGCTGACACGGTGCTGGCCAACGGTCTCTGTGATGCAACAATCCCCGATCCCAGTCGCCATTGCCAGTTCCAGGCATGGATAGTCAACGGCACCAACCTGATTGAGACACTGCCCAACCAGGAGAACACACTCAATGCCATCCAGGCACTTCAGCTTCTGGTGGTGATAGATACCATGCCGATGGAGATAACCGGCTGGGCTGATGTGGTCCTGCCGGAGTGCACCTACCTCGAGAGATTCGACGAGCTGCGTACAGGCCCGCACCGCAGGCCGCAGATCGCCCTGCGGGCACCCGCCGCTGAGCCAATGTATAACACGAAACCGGCTTACTGGATGACCAGGGAGCTGGCAAAGAGGCTTGACCTGATAGACTATTTCCCCTTTGAGAAACTGGAGGATCAGCTTGACTGGCAGCTGAAACAGGTGGGAAGCAGCCTGGAAGAGATGATGAAAGTGGGTGTCAAAACCTTTGACAGACCCTATGATGATCTCTATTTTTACCCCGGCGAGGAGGTGGAGTTCTGGACTCCCACGGGAAAAATAGAGCTTTACTCAACCACCCTTGAGGAGGCTGGTTATGATCCGATGCCGAAATACACGGCACACGAAGAGCCGCCACCGGGATTCTACCGCCTGAACTACGGCAGGGCCCCTATGCATACCTTCAGTCGCACCGCAAACAATCCCAATCTGACTGACCTGATGGAGGAGAACAGCGTGTGGGTCAATCCGCGCGTGGCAAGAGAATGGGGCCTTAGTACAGGTCAGTATGTGCACCTGATGAACCAGGACGGCAAACGATCTGAGTTCCCCATAAAGGTAAGAGTGACCGAGCGCATCAGGTGGGATTCTGTCTATATGGTTCACGGATTCGGCCATGACCAGAAGAAATTGCGCCGCTGTTACGGAAAGGGGGCCAGTGATACCAACCTCATCACAAGGGTGCTTGTTGACCCGATCATGGGCGGCACCGGAATGAGGGGCAACTTTGTGACATTCGTTACTGATCTTGCCGGAGAGGAGGTGATGTCATGAGGTACGCCATGGCTATTGATACGAAGAAGTGTGTTGGTTGCAGCGACTGTGTCGTGGCATGCCAGACCGAAAACAATGTTCCCATAGGTTTCTGTCGCGACTGGGTTGTTGAGGTTATGGACGGCACCTACCCGCAGCTGGAGATAGAGCTCCGGTCAGAGAGGTGTAACCATTGCGAGAACCCGCCATGCGTCAGATGCTGTCCCACCGGCGCAAGCCATGTGGCTGAAGGCGGCATAGTGCTGGTAAAACCAAACAGGTGCATCGGTTGCGGGGCATGCATAGCATCATGTCCCTATGATGCACGCTATCCCCACCCGAAAGGGTATGTAGACAAGTGCACATTCTGTATCCACCGTGTCAGGGAGGGTATGAAGCCCGCATGTGTGGCCGTATGTCCCACCAAATGCATGTACTTCGGTGACCTTGATGACCCCAACAGCGACGTGAGCGTAATTCTGAAGAAGCGCAAGCATAAAACCCTCATTCCCGAGGCAGGCACGAAACCGCATCTCTATTTTTTAATCTGACCAGACTATGAATGAAGAACTGATCATAAGCGGAAGGGAGAACCTGATGGTTGATCCGCATCTGCATATATGGCACTGGCCCATACCGCTCTACCTCTTTCTGGGCGGACTTGCTGCCGGAGTGCTCTTCTTTGCGGCACTCTATTACCTGATGGGCAAAGAGAATGAATACCGTTCTGCCGTACGCAGGGTGCCTTTCATAGCGCCTGTAGCACTTGTCATCGGTCTTGCCGCACTCTTCTATGACCTGAGGCACAAGGCTTTCTTCTGGCAGCTCTACACTACTATCAGGCTTGAGTCGCCCATGTCATGGGGTGCCTGGACGCTGCTGGTGATAACCACCGCATCATTCATCTGGTGTGCTCTTCATATCAGGGAGTTTTTCCCCAACTGGGACTGGAAGTACAACTGGCTGAAGGAACTGGAGAAATTCTTCAATAAGTACAAGAAGCAGCTTGCCTGGGTAATACTTATCTTTGCCATTATTACCGGAGTCTATACCGGGATTCTGCTCTCGGCATTCAATGCCAGGCCGCTTTGGAACACTTCGGTCCTCGGTCCTCTCTTCCTTGCCTCAGGACTCTCAGCCGGAGCGGCTACCATTGTGCTGGCATCGAAGAACAGGGAGGAGCGGCTGCTCTTCACAAAGATAGATCTTATAATACTGGGCGTTGAGCTTTTCCTGATAGTGCATATGTTCATGGGTTTCCTCGCCAGCACACAGGTGCAGATAGAGGCAGCAGGACTCTTCCTGGGCGGGGAATATACCATGGTCTTCTGGATCTTCGTGGTTATGCTGGGTATAATCATTCCGGGTATACTCGACCTGATGGAGCTCAGGGGCAGGCACATACCCGCAGTGATACCGGGCATACTGGTTCTCTTCGGAAGCCTGATGTTCAGGTTCGTCTTTGTCTTTGCCGGCCAGGTGAGCCGCTGGTTATACTGATCACAACAAAAATCAAGATACAATGAGCAAAAATACAACAACAGAGAGGAGCAGGAGATACCTGAACCCATACCTGGGAGGGGTGCTCCTGGGCCTGGTGCTGCTGGCCGCCAACTTCGTCTCGGGAAGAGGTCTCGGGGCCAGCGGCGCAGTTAAGAGTGTGGTGGCCACAACTATCGAAGCGGTTGACAAGGATGCGGCGTCAACCATGCCTTTTATGGCAGAATATGCCGAATCACACAGCGGCAACCCGATGAAATCATGGCTGGTGTTCGAGATGCTGGGTGTGATAGTTGGCGGTTTCCTTTCGGGAGCCGTCGCCGGTCGCCTGAAGCTTAAGGTGGAACATTCACCAAAGATCACCTCCCGCCGCAGGCTGATCTTCGCACTGATGGGAGGAATCCTTTTCGGCTTCGGCTCACAGATAGGGCGTGGATGCACCAGCGGCTCAGCCCTGAGTGGCATGGCTGTTCTGTCAATGGGAGGATTCATCACCATGATGGCAATCTTCGGCACCGCCTTCGCCCTTGCGTATTTCTTCAGGAGAAACTGGATTTAATGAAAGGAGGAAATTATGGGACCATTAGCACCTTATGAAATAATAACGGAGAACACCAATTTTCTCCTCGCATTCTTTATTGGCATAGCCTTCGGATGGGTACTCGAGAGCTCCGGCTTCTCCTCCAGCCGCAAACTTGCCGGTATCTTCTACGGTTATGATGCCGTGGTACTCAAGGTCTTCTTCACCGGGGCCATCACCTGTATGCTGGGACTGCTTTTTATGAGCCTGTTCGGATGGATTGACCTTGACCTGGTTTATGTTAATCCCACATACCTTACTTCAGCAATAATCGGCGGAGTGGTCATGGGAGCAGGATTCATCATGGGTGGATTCTGCCCGGGCACCAGTTTCTGCGCCGCGGCAATAGGAAAGATTGATGCCATGGTATTTGTCGGTGGACTCTTCATCGGTGTATACGGATTTGCCTTCACCTATCCCTGGTGGGAGAAGATGTACATGGCAAAATATCTCGGTGAGCCGAAGGTGAGTGAGAAGCTGGGTATGTCTGACGGACTCTTCGGGCTGCTGCTGATAGTTGTGGCTCTGGGGATGTTTGTGGTGGCTGAGTGGGCTGAAAAGAAGTGGCCCAGGGAGGAGTACTGATTCAGTCTGATAAGAGATTGAACCCTTTACTTAAATGATGGTTATACTATAACAATAGAAAACATAATACGATGAAACAGCTAAAATTACTTGCACTCTTTGTGATCCCGCTGGGGATAATCATTGCTGCCGTACCACCTGACAGGGTTAAGCATTTCAGGCTGACGGCCGACGAGCTGCTGCAGGAGGCCGGAGCGGGCGTACAGTTCATCTCGCCTGACGTGGTGGCAGACATGCTGGTGCAGAAAGATCCCTCGCTGAGGCTGATTGATGTTCGCACGCCAGAGGAGTTTGATGCATATCACATGGATGGCGCCATCAACATACCCCTTAGCAATCTGTTATCTGATGAGTATACAGATATCCTCCACCAGGATGCCTATATGAACGTATTCTATTCAAACGGTTCTGTTTATGCCAACCAGGCATGGATGATCACCAGGCAGCTGGGGTATGAGAATAACTTTGTGCTGGAGGGCGGGCTGAACTACTGGTTTGGAAACATTCTGTCGCCGGAGGCTCCATCGCAGACCAGCCCCAATGAAGAGTTCGCGAAGTACGACTTCCGCAAGAGCGCTGCTGCCGCACTGGGTGGCGGCGGAGTTGTTGCCACCGACAATGTCGCCCCTGCCGTAAAGGCGGTCAGGCCGCCTGTAATATCAAAGGCTAAGAAGAAGCCGTCAGGTGGTTGTTGATTTTTTGTGGTAACGGAAAAATAATTTACATTTGCGCCTGCAAACAGGCGGCCCTATAGTTCAATGGATAGAACGCGGGTTTCCTAAACCTGAAATCCAGGTTCGATTCCTGGTGGGGCTACTGAAAGCCCTGTGTGTGGGCCTGCAAATAAAAGATGCCCTGGAGCTGAATCCCGGGCATCTTTTTCCTCTCTGACCGCATGGCTGATGAAGGCCAACGTTCTTCCCTTTCTTCTTAAACAGGCTTCCTGTGCCTTCCTTTATCTTGCTGAAGCCTGCGTCAACGCCCCGTTCGATCCTGTTGTTAACCCTGTTGGTTCCCTTGTCTTTGATGACCTCTTTGGGCCTGACTATCTGCATCAATGGGCTGACCGGACAAAATAAATGGCAACATCCGGGGATCAGAAGCAGTACTGCCGGCAGGATAGAAATTATTTCAGTGCGTCAAGCAGGCTCATGTCATCATCTGAGATCTCAAAATTGATATCAATGTTCTGACGAATATATTCCGGATGGACTGATTTGGGCAGTGGCAGTGCCCCTTTCTGAAGGACATATCTGACAGAAAGCTGGGCCACGCTCTTCCCGTATTTGTCTGCTATGCGGGCTATTTCACTGTTCCTGAGGATTTTTCCTGTTGCCAGCGGGGAGTAGCCCTCAACGAGAATATTGTTCCTGCGGCAGAATTCGGCTATCTCCTCCTGTCTGTGGCCAATGTGCAGCTTGATCTGGTTGACCATGGGCCTGATGCGGCAGTTTTCAAGAATGGCTTCCGTATCCCTGACATTGAAGTTTGATATCCCGATGGAACGTGTTTTGCCGCTCTCATAGAACTCCTCCATAGCCTTCCAGACCTCTATGTTTTCATTTGTATAATCTGTGCCGATCTCCGTCCAGGGCCACGGAGCATGTATGAGGTAGAGATCTATATAGTCCAGGCCGATGTTCTTCATAGTGATCTCAGCGTGACGTACCGCCTTTTCGTAACTCTTTATCTCTGCAGGCAGCTTCGAGGTGACAAAGATCTCACTCCTGTCAATGCCGGAATCAATAACTGCCCGTCCAATATCAGCCTCATTGCCATATGCCTGTGCTGTGTCAACATGAAGGTATCCTGCCTTAAGGGCTTCTCTGACAGAGTTGTAAGCCACTTCGCCTGAAGGGATTTGCCATGTGCCGAAACCTATTGAGGGTATCTGTACTCCGTTGGCCAGTGTAAAGAAACTTTTGCTTTTCATTGATGATCCTGTTTAATGAATGTTGAATATAATGATTCTGATATAATAACCGCCGGGGAAGGAAATTGTTGGGGGATTTTCGATTTTGGGATTTTCGATTGGAGATATAATTAGAAAAGGCGGATGCGGGGACAGGAAGAGTTATAAAACTAATGACGGGTTGTGATTTGTCGTACCAATCGATTATATTCACTACCTGTTAAAAACGAACGCTATGCTTAAGGGAATTTCTCCTCTTATATCACCCGACCTGCTTGAGGTGATGGCCCGGATGGGACACGGCGACGAGCTGGTGCTTGCTGACGCTCATTTCCCTGGGGAGAGCATCGGAAAAAGAGTGGTTCGCGCTGACGGGCTTCTCATAACAGATCTGCTTGGAGCGATCATGCCGCTGTTTGAGCTTGATACTTATGTCCCTCATCCCGTGCTGATGATGGAGCCTGTTCCGGGAGACACAACCGATCCGGCAGTTGAGGCAGCATATATGGCAGAAATAAAAAGGGAGATGACCGATCTGCCGCCTGTAAAAAAGCTGGACCGTTTTGCCTTCTACGAGCGTGCCGCAAAGGCATATGCAATAGTGATGACCGGCGAGACGGCAAAATATGGCAATATCATTCTTATAAAGGGAGTTACGCCAATTTAGATAAACCATTACTTCACGCTGCCTTCTTATATCAAGTATCGCTGTAGGTAAGCATATACAATAGTAGGAAATATAATCTTATAAATATTATTACAATTTCTATGAAAACATCCCCTGTCACCCGATTTGTTTTTGTGTTCATTATATTGACAGTTTTTGGCGTGAGCAGCTCCTATTCACAGCGCCTCAGTCCAGGTCCGCAGGATCTCTCATTCTTTTCAGCGGTTGATGACACAGACCAGCCTTATGCTGTGTACATCCCTGAGAACTTTGATGAATCTAAGGCATACCCTCTGGTGGTTTTTCTCCACGGTGCATGGTCAAACCACAGGCTGGGGATGAGAAGGCTCTTCGGGGTGGGTAACAGCCAGGGATATGATTTTATCAAGCCCGGTAACATACCTTATGAAACTGATGTTGAAGCCAGCAGGTACTGGCCCCCGTTCAGGCCGGTTGGCTACATTGCTGCAGCGCCGCTGGCACGGGGTACAGCCGGATACCAGGGTGTACCTGAGCAGGATGTGTATGACATGATAGATGACCTTAAATCGAGGTTCCTGATTGATGAGGACAGGTTGTACCTCACCGGCCTCTCGATGGGTGGCGGCGGCACTCTGTGGCTCGGGCTGACCAGGCCGGACATATGGGCTGCCATAGCGCCTGTCTGCCCCGCTCCACCGGACGGCTCGGCAGAGCTGGCCGGCAATGCCTGCAATCTCCCCGTGCACCTGTTCATTGGAGACAAGGATTTTCTTTACGGTACAGCTATTGAATGGAAAGCGAAATTGGAGGCCACGGCACAGAGGCTTGACTACGTTGAGTACCCGGGAGTAGGACACAACAGCTGGGAGTGGGCATACAAGGACGGATTTATCTTCGACTGGTTCTCACAGTTCCGGCGTGATCTCTTCCCGGAAAAGGTTTCATTCACAACGAAATGGTTCAGATACAACAAGGCCTACTGGGTAACATTTGATGATCTTGTTCCGGGTGAGATGGCAACAATCGATGCAAAATTTACCGGAAACAACCGTATCGAGGTACAGACGTCGGGCCTTGGGGCTTTTACCCTTAACCTCGCGGGCCATCCGATGTTTGATGTGGCAAAAAAGGTATCTCTTATTGTTGACGGCCAGTCCTTTTCGGTGAGGAGTGCCGATGCAGTCTCCTTCACCAGAACAAAGGGCAGCTGGACAAACAGAAAATTCACCCCCGGGCTGACAGCCAAACAGCCTGGCGGAGAGGGCCCGATCTCCGCAGCCGTTGACGGGAGCCATATCTATGTCTACGGAACCGGCGGCGATCCATCACCGGAGGAGCTGGCAGCCCGCAGGGCGCAGGCGGCGGCTGCGGCCGACTGGATGGGCCGCGGAGGACGGATAATGGTTTTTCCCCGGGTCATCTCTGATCAGCAGGTAAGGCAGAGCGATTATGTCACCTCCAACCTGGTACTCTTTGGCACCAGGGAGACAAACGCCATAATAGAAAAGTTTGCCGACAGGCTTCCCCTGCATCTTGACGTTGACGCCTCGGATTGCGGGCTGCTCTATATCTATCCCATGAACAGACATTACCTGCTCATAAACTCCGGACTTCCATGGTGGATCCCACCGAAACAGGCCGCCGGACAGCAGGGACTGACATTCATGGGCTCACGCATCGAAATGCTGAATAAATTCGGCGACTTCATACTGTTCCGCGAGAGTCCTGACAATGTAATCAAAGAGGGTACATTTGACAACGAATGGAAACTTACGGAGCCTGATGCTGCCGCCCTTCAATCCTCAGGCGTAATAAACCTCAGATAGGATATCTGCTTAAGGGAACAACTCAAATGAATTCGTACCAGATCATCAAAGTCAACTGTCGCATGAAACACACATGGGAATAAACTCAGAAAAGGGAATGATTATTCCATATCATGTCAATAGTGATTAATGTTAAAAAAACAGATAAACAATCCAATGAAAACAAAAGCAGTAATGTCTTTTTTAATTCTGGCGGCCCTCATTACAGGATGTCGCAGCGAAAAGCTTTCGGAAGCTACCGTCAGGCTTGATGACGGCGTTGTTCAGGGTACCGTGGAGGAGGGCATAGCCGTCTTCAGGGGGATACCCTTCGCTGCCCCTCCGCTGGGTGAGCTGCGCTGGAAGGCGCCGCAACCTGTTGAGCCGTGGGATGGGATTCTGAAGGCAGATAGATATGCACCTCTGCCTGTACAGGTAAAAACGCCCTGGATGGGTGATATTGAGATGTCTGAGGATTGCCTCTTTCTGAATGTGTGGACCCCGGCAAGATCATCACGGGAGAAGCTTCCGGTGATGGTCTGGATCTACGGCGGAGGATTCTCCAACGGCGGCACCGCATCACCCCTCTACAGCGGTGACAATATTGCAAAAAACGGAGTCATCATGGTGAGCGTGGCATACCGTGTCGGCGCCCTCGGATTCCTTGCCCATCCTGAGCTGTCGGCGGAATCGGGAAACGGCGTCTCGGGCAATTACGGACTGCTTGACCAGATTGCCGGGCTGAAGTGGGTACAGGAGAATATTGAAGCCTTTGGCGGTGACCCCGCCAGGGTGACAATATTCGGAGAATCCGCCGGCGCCATATCGGTGAGCATGCTCTGTGCCTCACCCCTTGCAAAGGGACTCTTCAGCGGTGCCATCAGTCAGAGCGGCGGATCATTCGCTCCGGTGCGCGACAGCAGGGGCATGGGAGAATACATGGCCACACTCAGGGGTGCCGAACAGCAGGGGCTTGAGTTTGCCGAAAGAATGGGAGCCCAGGACCTTGAGGCACTCAGGACGGTACCGTATGACAGGTGGCTCGATGATCCGCTGTCGCAGATGGGCGGCTTTTGGCCCAATGCTGACGGTTACGTGATTGCCGGAGACCAGTACAAGCTCTATCAGGATGGCAATTACAATGACGTGAACGTAATTATCGGTACCAACTCGGATGAGGGGTCCATGTTCGTTCAGCCGATGGAGCCGCAGCAGTATGCTGATATGATAAAGGCACGTTTCGGCCCGCTGGCAGCAAGGGCACTGGAGCTATACCCGGGCAATGACCAGCTCGAGGTATATCACTCCCTGTCAGACATTTTCCGTGAGACTTCCTTCGCATGGCCCTCATATGCCTGGGCACGGCTGCAGACAAAGACGGGCAGCTCCAGGGTATACACATATTACTTCGACCAGTTCAGGGCAGAACCACTGTTCCCCGATGGCCCTGTGGCCAGAGGTGCCGCTCATGCCTCGGAGATGGCGTTCGTTTTCGGACATCTGGACCTTAACCCCGGTGTGCAGGCCACGGAAGAGGAAAAGGCCCTTTCAGACCTCATGATCAGGTACTGGACCAACTTTGCAAAGAGGGGCGACCCCAACGGTGAAGGCCTGCCTGAGTGGCTTCTGTTCAGTGAGGGGGAGGAGACTGTAATCTGTCTCAGGGGCGCCGAACCGGTGACAATAGCAGTACCAAACCTTGAAAAACTCAATTTTATGGATGAATATTTCCGGTGGCTGCGTCAAAAATAGCTATCATTGCGCCGGAAAGAGGGACCATGAAGAGCATTACAAGCGTAGTATTTGATATCGGGGGTGTTCTGATAGACTGGAACCCGAGGCACCTTTTCCGGAAAGTCTTTGAGAATGAGGAGGAGATGGAGTGGTTCCTCACAAACATCTGCACTTACGAATGGAATGTACAGCAGGATGGCGGCAAGCTCTTCAGCGTGGCCACCGCCGAGCTACAGGCAAAATACCCTGAGTATAGTGACAAAATTGCCCTTTATTACGGCCGCTGGGAGGAGATGCTCAATGGTGAGATAAAAGGGACGGTGGAGATATTCCGTAAGCTTAAATCGGGCGGGATGCCCCTCTACGCCCTTTCAAACTGGTCACATGAAGCCTTCCCTGTAGCATTTAACCGCTATGACTTCATGAAGGATTTTGACGGCCTGGTGGTTTCCGGTTACGAGAAACTGCTCAAACCTGATCATGCCATCTACCGCGTCCTGATGGAGAGGTACAAGGTCATTCCGTCAGAATCGGTTTACATTGATGACAACAAGCCAAACGCTGATGCTGCGTCAGAGCTGGGCTTTAATGCAATTCATTTCCTGTCACCTGAACAGCTGCGCGAGGAGCTGGCCGGGCTTGGCCTGAAGGTATAGCGCTATCTCTCTAACAGCACCGGTTTCCCGAAGCCTACCTTCTCGAGCTGCTTCATCTGTGTTGCGGCATCACCCACAATCACATAATACATCCTGTCAGGATCGAAGTATTTCTGAGTGATGGCCTTATGGTCGTCAACTGTCATGTTCCTGATGACATCCTCCTCCTTTTTGACCCAGTCATCGCTGAAGCCGTACTTGCCAATGTATAGCAGCATGTTCGCCATCGCATCATTGGTTTCAAACCGAAGGGCATTTGATCTAATCATGCTGTTCCTGATGAACTGCAGTTCCTCCTCCGAAATGCCCTCACGGTACTTCCTCAGTTCACCGGTGATAATTTCCATAGTTTCGAGGGTGGCATCTGACCTGACGCTTGTGGAAATAATGAACGGCGCGGGGTTTTTCATCTCCCAGAAGGTGCTGTGCGCCCCGTAGGTGAATCCCTTCTGCTCGCGAAGAATCTGGTTCAGGATACTGGTGAAAGCTCCTCCCATCCGGTAGTTGGCAAAATCAGCCTTAACATAATCGGGATTATCCCTGGTCATTGCCAGGTATCCTGCGCATACAACTGACTGGCGGGAGCCAGGTATGTCAACGAAATATATCTGTGACTTATCCGGTGACGGTGGCAGTTCATAGCTCTTAAGGGCAACTTCTCCGTCCTGCCACTCATCCTCCAAAGGTCTGAGGGCCTGCAGTACCTCATCCTTTGACACATTGCCTGCTACATAAACCGAAGTGACCGAGGGTGAAAAGTTCTTGTCGTAGAAATCCTTCAGGATATCAGGAGTAATCTGTTCAATTGATTCCTTCGTACCCCTTATGTCAAATCCGAAGATATGCCCGGGACCGTAAACCAGCTTCATAAACTGGTTGGAGGCGACACTGGCGGGACGGGCTTCAGACTGTATGAGTGCGTTCCTGGTACGTGTCTGTGCCATTCTGAACTCAGCCGTGTCCCAGCGAGGCTCCAGCAGGATCTCTTTCATGAGTGAGACCGTCTTGCCGAAGTTGCGTGACAAGGTGCTGCTGCTGAAGGTTATTTCTTCGCTGGAAGCGCGCATGTATACTGATGAACCCAGCAACTGTATCTCCTCTTCCAGCTCCTCCGGGGTCTTGTTCCTGGTTCCCTGGGGAAGTACGGAGGCAACCATTGATGCTACTCCCGGAAAGGTAATATCATCCGCCTGCGCTCCGCCGGCAATGACAATTGACATGCTTACCAGTGGCAATTCCCTGTTCTCCGTGCCATACACCCTGATGCCGTTGTTCAATGTGGCTCTCCATACCTCGGGTACACGCACCTCCGGCTCCGGTCCTGCAGAAGGCTCAGTTGTCCGGTCAATGACTGAGGGTGTCCTGACAACTTCTGCTTCCAGAATATCTTCTATTGCCACCTGGCTGGCTTTTGTGATGTCTTCCTCATTGACATCTGCCCTTACCGAATTCTCCGCCATCACTTCCGGCTGGCCTTTGGGAACGAAGCTGGTGACTATATGAGGCCTGCCTTTGATGTATGTCTCATATACCCTCATGATGTCCTCACGGGTAACCGCCTTGATGTTTTCTATATCCTTCTCAACATATCCCGGATCATTCAGGAAGGTATTGTAAAAAGCCATCTGGATTGACTTGTTCAATACGCTGTTCAGTCCCTGGTAGAACCCCTTTTCCATGGTAGCCTTGATACGTTCCACTTCCCTGTCAGTGAATCCTTCAGTCTCGAAACGTTCAAAAGCCTCATGAATGGCTTCTTCTATCTCTTTCAGGGTCCTGCCCTCATTTGCAGTTACAGAGATGGCAAATTCGCCGGCCAGCTCCTGGGCGCCGTTATAGGCTGACACCCTTGAGGTGAGCTGTTTCTCCTTCACCAGGACCTTGTACATGGGTGCTTTTTTCCCGCTGGCAAGAATTTCTGCCAGGAAGTTAAGGGCATATGCATCTTTGGTGTAATTCTCAGGAACGGGCCAGACGAGATTGATCTCCGGTACGTTGGCAAAATTATCCTCGTGGAAGAGCCTTTTTGACTCGTTGAGTGTAACGGGCATCGCACTCCTGGGGGCAACTTCTCCGTGGGATTTTATCTCACCGAAATACTTGTCGAGCAGCAGCTTCACGGAATCAGGTTCGAAATCGCCTGCAAGTACCAGTGTTGCGTTGTTCGGGCCGTAGAAGTTCTCATAGAATGCCCTGACATCATCCAGGGTGGCGTTTGTGAGGTCCTCCATCTCACCAATAACCTCCCAGCTGTAAGGGTGAGATGCGGGGTACAGATTCTTGGATATTACATAATTGGTAAACCCATACGGGGAGTTGTCATTTCCCTGCCTTTTTTCATTCTGTACCACATTTTGCTGAATTGCCATGTTGCGTGGTGTCACGGAATTGATGAAAAACCCCATCCTGTCTGACTCGAGCCAGAGTATTTTTTCAAGAGCATTTTTCGGGAAACTTTCAAAATAGGTAGTGACGTCACGACTTGTAAAACCGTTGTTTGAACCCCCGGCATTCTCAATCACCCTGTCGAATACCCCGTTCGGAACATTTTCCGAGCCGCTGAAGAGGAGGTGTTCAAAGAGATGCGCAAAGCCTGTACGGCCGGGCACCTCGCGCGATGAGCCCACATGGTACATGATGGCGTACGATATCACCGGGTCAGAGTGATCCTGGTGGAGTATCACCTGCAGCCCGTTGGGCATAACATATTTTTCATAATCGATACTCAGCCGGTCTGTCTGCGTTGTTTTGCCGCAGGCGGCGAAGACCACTATGACAGTGGCCATGAACAGGAGCTTCACAAAGGAGATTGATTTTTTCATAGCGGGAAAGTTTATTTTCGGACGGATTTCAATCAGTAAAAATAGGAATCATTAATTGGAATTAAAAGGCTGGATGCCATCGCCAGCGTGTTTATTCGTCTCTAAGGAGTATGGCTTTCAGGCCCAGGTATACCGGTGGCAATACTGCCTCGAAGGCCCCGGTGTAAACCTCCATTGCGGCGCCCAGGGCCGTCGCATTCTCTATGGTACTGGCATAAAGTCTCTTATCCGGGAGGCGGGCAGCCAGTATCCTTACAAATGTGTCATTGCGTGCGAAGCCGCCCGTCACGTAGATTATCTCCGTGTCATCATCATCGGAAACAACCTGCCTGTATGCCCCCAGGGACTCGTCAACGAGGTCATACATCATCTGGTGATAGGCGTCAGCATAGGTAAGGAAGTGGGATAGGTCGGCATCATGGTCTGCAAAACCCTCCGGAATACCGTGACGGAAAAAAACACGACCGCGCCGGTTAGCCTGTATCTTTTCGATCTTCTTATGCTTGATCTTTATGGTCTTGTACAGCTCCCCGGTAACCCCGAAGTGGTCGTCAAGCATTGTGACATTAAGGTCATGTATCTCCCCCAGAAGAAAACGGGAGTTGCGGATCGGTCTCCCGTCTGCACTGATGGCGACATTCATTACGTCACCTTCCGCATTATTGTCATCTGATCCGGAGTGAGAAGGATTCATAAAGGTGCACCATGTGCCTGTTGAGGCGAGTATAAATGGCCTGTCAGACCCCCTGAGATATGGTATCAGTGAGGCAGTGGTACTGTTGATCACCTTGCAGGAAGCTGGTTGCAACTCATCCGGCAGAACCTTAGTCATCTTCAGCACAGCATCATGTAACGGTCCGAGAGAGCTGTCCATTCCTGCAACAGTAACAGCAGTGATCCTGTACAGATCACGCCCGGTTACACTGTTCAGGCATGACTGCATCCATTCCTCCAATGCAGGCAGATCATCCCCTGGCAGGCCCTCAGCGTCAATGAGCTCGCCGATTATCTTCTCCTCTGTGTGCAGTGCGTTCAGGCTTCTGTCAAACAGCTGGAACCTCTTCCATGTCCGGCCGATATCAAAAACAGCTATCACATCTGTAAGATCAAAATCCATGTCAATATGCTTTTGAATATCAAAGATAGGAATTGGTTCGGTCAGTTAACAGAAAACAGGGCTGAGGATTCAATAAAATGCCTGCCCTGTGTTCAATTCCGGCCTGGCAGTTGCATGTTGTGCATCAATTGCATAACTTCAGCACTCAAATTATCTGACCCATGAACTGGATTGATTTCATTATCGTTGCCCTGCTGTTCTACGGGCTGGTGCAGGGATTTATTGACGGTCTTATCATCGAAGTGGCTGAGGTGGCGGCACTGGTGCTGGGAATCTGGGGGGCCATTCATTTCTCCTGGTGGACAGCCGAGAGGCTCTCCGGGTGGTTTGACATGAACACGCAATGGACAGGCATAATCTCCTTCGCTGTCACCTTTGTCGCAATCATGATTATTGTTTACCTCCTCGGCAAGCTGATTGACTCACTGCTGAAAGCCATGGCCCTGGGCTTCGTCATCAAGTCGCTCGGCGCAATCTTCGGAGTGCTTAAGATAGCCCTGATACTGAGTGTGATATTGGTCTTTCTCAACACCCTGGACGAGAAAAAGCACTTCCTTCCCTCTGCCGCCATAAATAACTCGATGCTCTATAATCCCATTGCTGACCTCGTTCCCGCAATATTCCCAATTGTTGAGGGAGGTGATCTCATTGACAGTTTCAACCGCCACAAAAAGCCATCGCCCGGTGTGACCATCTGAGCGGTTTTGATATCTTTGCGTCACTGAAAATTCAAGATACTGATGACCAATTTTGTTGAAGAGCTGAGGTGGAGAGGGATGATACATGATATCATGCCCGGCACGGAGGAGTTTCTGCTTAAGGGGCCAACCTCAGGCTATGTCGGATTTGACCCGACTGCCGATTCATTGCATATCGGCCACCTGGTGGGGGTGATGATACTGAAACACTTCCAGAAAGCAGGCCATACACCCATAGTGCTTATAGGAGGCGCCACGGGGATGATAGGCGATCCCTCGGGCAGGTCGGAGGAGCGCAATCTTATGGACGAAGAGACGCTTCGCCATAACCAGGAATGCCTTAAGAAACAGTTTGAGAAATTCCTTGATTTCAGTTCAACGGCACCAAACAGGGTGTTGATGGTCAATAATTATGACTGGATGAAGGAATACTCTTTCCTGGACTTCATCAGGGACATAGGCAAACATATAACTGTCAACTACATGATGGCCAAAGACTCGGTGAAGAAGAGGCTCGATCCCGCCAGCGGCCAGGGGATGTCTTTCACCGAGTTCTCATACCAGCTGGTGCAGGGCACTGACTACCTCTTTCTGTACACCAATCACGGCTGCCATCTCCAGATGGGCGGATCTGACCAGTGGGGAAACATAGTCACCGGCACTGAGCTTATCAGGCGCAAGACAGGCGGCGAGGCCTATGCCATGACCTGCCCGCTCATAACCAAGAGTGACGGCCAGAAGTTCGGGAAGACAGAGACAGGCAATGTATGGCTTGACCCGGCCCGCACAACCCCCTACCAGTTCTGCCAGTTCTGGCTCAACGTGGCAGATGCTGATGCCGAGAAATTCATCAGGATCTTTACGATGCTTTCGCAGAGCGAAATAAACGATCTTGTCAGAGCCCACCAGGCAGAGCCGCATCTCCGCATACTGCAGAAGCGGCTGGCAGAGGAGGTGACGGTGATGGCACACTCACGCGAGGATTATGAGACTGCCGTGGAAGCGTCCCAGATACTCTTCGGGAAAGGCACCACCGAACAGCTAAGAAAGATGGATGAGCAGACCTTCCTGGCAGTGTTTGACGGGGTGCCGATGTTCGATGTAAGCCCCGGAGTGCTGGCTGATGGTGTCACTATCTCCGACCTCTGTGCTGTTCAGACAAGGATTGCCGAATCAAAGGGAGAGTTCCGGCGCCTGATACAGGGAGGAGGGGTGAGCCTCAACAAGGAGAAGGTGGATAATGCCGAGATGACCATCACGCGTCAGCACCTGCTCAATGATAAGTACCTTCTCGTGCAGAAGGGTAAGAAGAACTATTTCCTGATCAGGGTGGCTGACAGTACCATAACGGAGCCTCAGAACAACAGTTGCAACTAATACAGGGAGCACAATGAATGGCAATATCAGAGCAGAATTCAGACAGGACTCCCTTGACCT
Source organism: Bacteroidales bacterium (assembly GCA_012514255.1). Next base: position 33,322 of record JAAZAP010000118.1, read on the forward strand.
GGTGAACTTCTTCATAAGGCACTTCAGGAAGTATGTGGTTGCCGGTGTTGCTGCCGCCATTCTGTCTGCAGGAATATCCCTGTTATTGAAACCGTTGTATGAATCAACGGTCATTCTTTATCCCTCATCAAATATCACTGAGGCAAGTACTCTTCTTGGCGAGGTCGCTCCCGGGACTACACTCTTCGGTGATGATGATGCTACTGAAAAGCTTATCCAGGTAATTAACAGCGAGCAGGTCAGGGATTATCTGAAGGAGAAGTATGACCTCGCTTCCCATTACAATATCAGGCCGGGAGAAAAGTATCCCAATACGGTTATGGCCGAGAAGATGGATAAGTACCTGCGATGCACCAAGACCTCCTATGGTTCTGTTCAGATACGTGTCCGTGACCGTAACCGCGAGGTTGCCTGCGCAATGGCCAATGATATGGCTGCCAGGGCTGATACCATCTTCAACAGCCTGCAGCGCAGTGCCGCCGCCGCGATGCTTGACGGGATAAACCGCAGCTACACGCAGCAGCAGCAGCTGGTGAGGCAGTATGAAGACTCACTCGGCATCATGGATGGTGCGGCCGTACTCAGGATCTATTCCACCCTGGAGACAGAGAATGAATACCTCGGCCTGATACGCGGCAGGTATCTGGAGGCACTTGCCATGAGCCGGCAGACGCTGCCATATACCCTGGTTGTTGACAGGGCTGTTGTGGCAGAGAAGAAGGCATGGCCCCGCCGCTCTCTCATAGTGCTGGTATCCACATTCTCCGCACTGTTGCTTCTGACCCTCATACTGATGATTGCCGGGGGGATCAGGCTGCACCGTACCGATGACAGGCAGTGAACTGTTGATATTGATCATACCGGCAGTATTGGCCGTGCTGCTGCTGGCACTGGTCTCGCTTGAGCACCTGCTCATGCTGATACTCTTTCTCACACCCCTCTCTCTGCAACTCAGTTATCTCACGGGCAGCACAGGCATGGACATATCCGTACCTACCGAGCCGGTGATGGCTTTGCTGCTGCTGATCACGCTCTTTAAACTGATTGTTACGCGCGAGTTTGCCCGTGGTCTGCTCAGGCACCCCGTGACCTGGATCATTGGCCTCTACCTCCTGTGGACCCTCATCACAGCCATCACCTCCACAGTGCCGGGAGTCTCCTTCAAGACCCTGGCATACCGGTTATGGTTCATTGCCGGCTTCTATCTTGTAGTGGCTCAGCTTGCCTGCTCTGACCGCTTCAGGAGAAGATACCTCATTGCGTACTCAGCAGGACTGGCAATAGTGGTTATCTATTTTATTATCAGGGTACAGGGGGCGGGCCTGCTGAACCAGCAGTTTGCCCATTCGGCCTGTTATCCGTTCTATAAAGACCATACCTCCTTTGGCGCTTCCATGGCTTTTCTCCTTCCGCCTCTGACGGTCATGCTCTTCAGCAGGGGAGGGCTGGCACGCAAGGGTATGCTGGCAGGCCTGGTGATTCTTTTCGTTGCAGGCTTTATTCTCTCATACAGCCGGGCCGCATGGGTCAGCCTGATCATTGCAGCAGCTGTGACGCTGATACTCTGGCTGAGGATGCCCGCCCGCCTGCTTTCCGTCTCGGCCGCTATCTTTATGGTGGCACTGGTGCTCTCCGCGAACCTTATCTGGCAGAGGATGGACAGCACCACCGAAGACTCCTCCACCGACCTCGGTCAGCATCTTCGTTCGTCATCCAACATCTCAACCGACCAGTCGAATCTTGAACGCATCAACAGGTGGAAATGTGCCCTCCGCATGTTCGCCGTGAAGCCTCATGCCGGCTGGGGCCCGGGGACCTACCAGTTCAACTACGGTCCCTTCCAGAAGGCATCGGAGAGGACAGCCATCAGCACCGACTTCGGCGACGCCGGCAATGCGCACAGCGAATACCTTGGAGCCCTCAGCGAATCAGGTTGGCCCGGGGCACTACTCTTCCTGGCTGTAACCATCACTGTAATCATCACCGGGATAAGGGTATGGTACAGGGGAAAGAGGGATGCGGATGGATACCTTGCGCTGGCCATGGTGGCAGGACTGATGACATATGCTGTTCACGGTGTGATGAACAGCTTCCTCGACAGCGACAAGATAGCCGCGCTGTGGTGGGGTTTCGCAGCAATAATTACTGCGATGGATCTGACACAGGAAAGAAAGACCGGCTAGGGTATCTCGATTGCCAGTATGGAGACATCATCAAAGAGGCGTGGATTGCCGTTGCTGATGTTGATGTCATTTATCAGTGCGTCAATATTCTCAGCCAGGGTATTCTCATTGGGAAAGTGCTTGACCACCGGTGAGATGCCCACATCTCTGCCGCTGTCATCCTTCAGCTCCGAGAGACCGTCAGTATAACAGATAATCTTTGTGGGATTCTTCAGAGTAAGGTGATCAGTACGCACCCATGGCATCTCGTCAAGCATCCCCACACCCACGCACGACTGCCTGAGGATTGATGCCTGCCCGGTGTTCTTGTTAATGATCACCGGCGGATTATGAGCGGCATTGACATATTCAAGCTCTCTTGTCCTGAGGTCATACCGTGCAATGAAGAGTGTTATGAACCGCTCGCCGGATGAGTTCGTGACAACCAGGTCATTAAGCTTCCTTATCAACTCTCCCAGGTTGGCATCAACGGTGAAGAGGGCGCGTAGGCTGGCCTGGAAGTTGGACATGAGCAGTGCAGCGGACATCCCTTTTCCCGATACGTCAGCAATGCAGAACCCCACTACGCTGTCAGACAGTGACATGAAGTCGTAATAATCACCCCCTACCTCATAGTGTGGGTAGTAAAACCCTCTTGCCCTGATAGCATCACCGCAGGGAAGGTGGGTATTGTCAGGGATAAGCATCATCTGCATGCGGGCTGCCAGTTCAAGCTCCCTGCGCAGCGCCTCCTGCCTCAGGCTCTCCCTGAAGAGGCGCTGGTTCTCAATGGCAACCACGATAATGCCTGAGATGGTCTGAATGAAATTAAGGTGTTTGATGAGCGGGCTCATCCCTTCACCCTCCTCGTCGATATCACCAATCAGCACATAGGCCGAGGGCTCGTTGTTATGAAGCACCGGTATGATGAAATCGACAGCCCTGAACCGCTTCTGCGTAACCTCAGTCTGTATTTCCCGGAAGTGCAGAAGGTCCTTCTCAACATCAATTGATCCGCTGAGTGATTCGGGGAAGCCCGAGTTGAGCAGTGGTTCCCAATCTTCCCCGTATTTAAAGAGGAGGATCTTGCCTATGCCCAGCTCATCGTGGAGTATTGATTCGTACTTCCTGACAAGCTCGGCTGTGGGAAGATTGGCGTTGATGGAGAGGGTAATATCAAGCAGGGCGTCGAGCTTGAACTTCGACATCTTAAGTCTGTCCTTCGGAAGCCGGCCCTCTTTCATATCCCTGTCAGCTTTTTACCCGCTCTACGTACGACCGGTCACGGGTGTCAATACGTATCCTGTCACCCACGTTCACAAAAAGAGGCACCATGATTGTTGATCCGGTCTCTATTGTTGCCGGCTTCAGGGTGTTGGTTGCAGTGTCACCGCGGAGACCGGGCTCGGTATAGGTCACCTCCATCACCACGTTAACGGGGAGATCAACAAGGAGTACATTCTCGGAGTCAGCATGCACCACCACCTCCACCGTCTCACCCTCCTTGAGGAGGTCACTGTTTTCAAGCATCGACTCGGGCACGGTTATCTGCTCGAATGTCTCGTTATGCATCAGGTGATAGCCGAGATCATCATTGTAAAGGTACTGATGGGGCCTGCGCTCAACGCGTGCCACATTAACCTTTACCCCGGAGTTGAATGTATTGTCAATTACCTTTCCTGTGGTAACATTTTTTAGTTTTGTGCGCACGAAAGCCGGTCCCTTACCCGGTTTGACATGCTGGAACTGAACGATGGTATACAGGTCATTGTTGTATTCTATAACCATCCCGTTCCTGAAATCTGCTGTTGTAGCCATAAAAAGTCTATAGTTCTGTTTGGTTATTCCATATAAGTGACAGGGGTTCTAAGCCCTTCATAACTTGTCATATCCACGTGAAATGACCCCAC